>JAUMBF010000170.1:0-22292 GCA_032115875.1 Rubrivivax sp. | reverse complement strand
CGTCGCTGGCGCGGGCGTACAGCCCGCGCTGCACGACGCGCCTACGCCAGTGACTTTGGCCGCCCCGGCGCGGGGCTGGATTTCTGCCGCCCACGCTCCTAGCCTGCCGGTGGCTCGTCCTGCTGCTGGCCCCGGCGCAGGGCCAGGCCGCAGCGCAGCCCCGGCCCGACGGCGCCACCGTCGAGCGCCAGGTGGTGTCGCTCGAGGTGCGCCGCAGCGGGCCCTACACCGAGACGGTCGAGCGAACCGTGCGCATCGACTCTGCGGCGGGCATCGCGGCCCACGCGGAGTCGTGGCTGGGCTTCAGCGAAGACCGCTCGAAGCTGGAGGTGATCGAGGCCTGGGTCGAGACGCCCTCGGGCGAGCGCAGGGCCGTGCCATCAAGCCGCATCCTGCTGCGCGAGGGGGCCCAGGACGGCGTGGAGGTGGGCAGCCGGCTGCACCTGCGCTGGCGGGCCGAGCACGCGCCGGTGTTCCCGGGCCACTTTGTGTGGCAGCGCCATGCGGCGGCCACCGGGGTGCCCGTGCAGTGGGTCGTGCGTCTGTCGCACGAGCCGGGCCTGCCGCTGCGGGTGCACCGCCCCGGGCTGGCCGGCGGCGAGTTGGCGGCCGACGCGAGGGGCTGGCGTCGCCATGAGTACCGCCTGGCCGGCGCTGAGCCAGCGCCCGTGCTGGCGCTCAGCACTTTTACGTCGTGGGCCGAGCTGGCGCACCGCTATCGCGATTTCGTCGCGCCGATGGCGACGGTGACGCCCGCCATCCGCGCCCAGGCGCAGGAGCTCACGCGCGGCGCCCGCAACACCGCCGAGCGCGTGCGCCGCCTGCACGACTGGGTGCAGCACCACATCCGCTACGTCGCTCTGACCAGCGAGCGGGGCGGCTGGTCGCCGTTCCCGGCCGACCAGGTGCTGCACAACCGAGACGGCGACTGCCAGGACCAGTCGGTGCTGCTGCAGGCCCTGCTGGCCGCGGTGGGCATCGACGCCGAGACCGTGCTCATCGACGGCGAGCGGCTCGACCTGCCGCCGCTGCCGAATCACTTCGTCTTCAGCCACGCGATGGTGTGCGTGCCCGCGATCGGGCAGTACCTGGACCCCGCCAACCGTGAGCCCATGGGCGTGCTGGTGCGCGACTACGTGAACAAGCCCGCGCTGCACACCAGCTCCGGCCGCATCGGCCGCACCCCGGCCTCCAGCCCGAAGCGCGACGGATCGCTGGCGAACATCAAGATGGCGATGCGCCCGGACGGCTCGGTCCACGGCTCGAGCTTCAGCCGGGTGAGTGGGCACGAACGGTGGAACCTGCGCCACGACCTGGCAGATCATGCGGAGTCGGGTGGGTTCGTGGGGCGCGTGCTGGCCACCCATGGGGAGTGGGGCTCAGGCACGGTCGACGTCGTGTCGGGCCCGGAGGACCTTGCGCTGGAGGTGGAGATGCTCTTCAACCTCGAGCCGGTGGCGGATTTGGCCGGCCCGACGCTGCTGCGCCTGCCGCGCGGGACGCCAGCGAGCCTTCTGCGGCGCTATCTGTTGCCGCTCGACCCGGGCACGCAGCCCTGCCACGGCGAGCGCCATATCGAGGTGGTCAGCCTGAGGCTGCCGCCAGGCCGCAAGATCGAGGGCCCGCTGCCGCCGGCCGTGAACTTCACGCGCGGCGTCTTCGCGTACCACTCGAGCTACGAGGTGGTGCGTGAAGGCGGCCCGACCCGACTGGACGTGGTGCGCGAGCGCTACGTGCACTGCACCGCGCGCCGCCTGAGCGACGAGGATCGCGCGCACCGCGAGGCGCTGCGTGCCCTGCTGGCCAGGGACCTGTGGGCGCAGGTGACGGTGCGCTGAGGCTCGTGACTCCCACCTTGAAGGAGAAGATGTTCAACCTGTTCCTCAGCCGAGCCCTGTTCTGCGCCGCAGTGGTCACGATGCTGGCGGGCCACGCGTCGGCCACGACTCTGCGCGTGGCCACCTGGAACCTCGGCTGGCACGTCTCGCAGGCCGAGCTGGCGCCCTGGATGGCCCAGTGCGGCAAGAGCTTTGCCAGGAACGCCCAGTCCGGCGTGTGGGAGGTGGTGCCCGCACAGACGCCGGGGGCGCTTGTGGGCTGGGCCATCGACGACAGCCGCCCCACGCTGGACGGCGTGGACCTGGCGGTGATGCCGCCCTGCGGCGTGTACCGCTCGCCGGGGCGCGAGGGCATCGCCGTCACGCCGGCCGCGTGGGCCAAGCGCAACGAGCAGATCGCCAAGCTGCTGCGCGACGAGGTGCGGGCCGATGTGATCGCCTTTCAGGAGGTGTCGGGCGTGGCGGCCGTCCGCGAGGCGCTCGGGCCTGCGGCGGCCGACTACGAGGTGTGCTCCTTCAGCGGCTACAAGGTGCAGAGACTGGCCTTCGCGTGGCGCAAGGCGCTCGGGGCCTTGGTCGGGCCGTGCCAGGACATCCGCGAGTTGTCTCTGCCGCACCTGCCCCCCAAAGACCAGGTGCGGCCTGGCCTGGTGCTCACCCTGCAGCTTGCCGGCAGGAAGATCCGGTTCCTGACGGTCCACCTCAAGTCGGGCTGCGTCTCGCCGCTGAACCGGGGGCGGCTGGACGGCAGCACCGGGCCTGAAGACCCCTGCCCGGTGCTGCAGCAGCAGGTCGGCCCGCTGGAGGCAGCGGTCGAGGAACTCTCCAAGGGCGTGGACCACCTCGTCGTCCTGGGGGACTTCAACCGCAACCTCGGGCACGAGGCCGCCCGGGTGAAGGGCGCCGAGCCCGTCCGCAGCGATGGCGGCACAGACCTGGCCAAGGCACGGCCGGCCGGCGTGCTGACGCGCAACCTGCTGCTGGAGCTCAACGACGGGCGACCGGCTTCGTCCCGGCTGGCCCTGGTGCCGCCAACCTGCTCGGGATCGCCGGAGGTCTCTGCCGCCTGCGACGCGGCCAAGCTGCGACTCCTGAACCAGGACGAGCGACGGACGCTGACCGACAGGGCGGGCCTGGGCTGCCGCAACCCGATCGGCCTGGATCACATCCTGGTGTCGGAGGGGCTGGCGAAGAGCGCCACCGCGGCGAAGCTGCCGCTGGGCAACCTGGGGCGCGCTCTGCCGCCCAAGCCGCCGCAGAACCCCGAGCCCTTGCTGGCCGTGTCGGATCACTGCCCGTTGGTTGCGGAGATTGGACTGTGGACAGCCGTACAGGCAGAGCTTCTTTGGCCACTTGCCCGCCTCTCGTTGGTCGCGACGTGGCCCCATCCGGTGGTTGGACGTGCTGAAGTGCATCGTCGGCAAACGCCTCCGCTACTCGGCCACTGGTCGGCCCCCCAAACCGAGTAAGGCGCAGCCGCTGAGCCCCCATGCGCGGATGCCCTGCCACCTCGAGGCCTTGCCGCCGCTCGCCAGGCAGCGCGTACATCACGTTCACCGCGAGGTTGCCAACGCTGTAGAACCAGGTTGCGAAGTACACCTTGGCATTCAACTGTGCCGTGTGGACGTCGCTCCCGCCTGCCATTTCAAGTGGAAAAGGCAGGTGACCAAACGCCAGGAAGAGATGCGGGGACGGGTGTTCGTTGGTGATGGCGTCGGCGAGCGGAGCGATGTCAATTGGGATTCCGCCCTCCACTACGAGGCAGCCAAGCAGTTTCGTGAAGTACCGATGCACGCAGCGCATCGCGCGGCGAGTGTCGTACGGAAACAGCCGGTTGGCGCGGAAAGAGCCCTGTGCCAGCAGCCTCGGCAACGCCGCGCGCAACTCCCTGGAGCAGTGCTCCCAGGCATAGTCGTAGGTCAGCCATGGAGTCGACCTGCTCAGGAAAACATTTATTGAAATCAAATACTTACGCCATGTCCCGGCGGTGGCCAGAGTTCAGGAGTCAGCGAAATTCGACATCGACTGCCGGATCCAGGTTCAATCACGGCGTCAGCGCCTGCGGCCTCGGGTCGAGTGCATGCATCAGTCCATGCGGATATTGCATGACACCCCGTCCCCAGGTGGTTACGGGCCGATTACGGAGGTCCGACAATCCCCGGCCCTGCCGACGAACCGGGCCAGCGCCGCGCGCGGCGCTGGCCCGATTCCGCTCCCCCGATTCTTCACTTCGCCATGATTGGATACGCCATGAACCGTCCTGCAGTGGAAGGGCTGCGCCTGAACGTGCCCGCCTACGTCAGGCATGCCCGGCTCGTCGAGTGGGTGGCACAGATGGCCGCGCTCACCGAGTGCGACAGCGTGCACTGGTGCGACGGCAGCGCCGAGGAGTACCAGCGCCTGACCGAGCAGCTCGTGGCCGCCGGTACCCTGATGAAACTCGACCCGCTGAAGCGCCCGCGCAGCTTCCTGGCGCGCAGCGACGCCTCGGACGTGGCCCGCGTCGAAGACCGCACCTACATCTGCAGCGAGAAGAAGGACGACGCCGGCCCGACCAACAACTGGATGGACCCGGCCGAGATGCGCAAGCTGCTGCAGACGGGTGACCAGGCCCTGTTCCGGGGGGCCATGCGCGGCCGCACGATGTATGTCGTGCCCTTCAGCATGGGCCCGCTGGGCAGCCACATCGCCCACATCGGCGTCGAGCTCACCGACAGCGCCTACGTGGCCGTGAGCATGCGCACCATGACGCGCATGGGCCGCGGCGCACTCGACGTGCTGGGCGCCGACGGCGACTTCGTGCCCTGCGTGCACACCGTGGGCGCGCCGCTGGTGGACTCGGAAGGTCGGCGCCAGAAAGACGTGCCCTGGCCCTGCAATCCCACCAAGTACATCGTCCACTACCCCGAGACGCGTGAGATCTGGAGCTACGGCTCGGGCTACGGCGGCAATGCGCTGTTGGGCAAGAAGTGCTTCGCGCTGCGGATTGCGTCCTGCATGGGCCGCGAGGCCGCCGCAGGCCCCACCGGGGGCCTGGGCTGGCTGGCCGAGCACATGCTGATCCTCGGCGTCACCACGCCTGCGGGCCGCAAGTACCACGTGGCCGCGGCCTTCCCCAGCGCCTGCGGCAAGACCAACTTCAGCATGCTCGTGCCGCCCGCCGGCTACGAGGGCTGGAAGGTCACGACCATCGGCGACGACATCGCCTGGATCAAGCCGCACGGTGACGGGCGCCTGTACGCCATCAACCCCGAGGCGGGCTACTTCGGCGTGGCGCCCGGCACCAACGACCACACCAACCCCAACTGCATGGCCTCGCTGAAGACCGACACGATCTTCACGAACGTGGCGCTCACCGACGACGGCGACGTCTGGTGGGAGGGCATGACCGAGCAGCCCCCGGCGCACCTGATCGACTGGCAGGGCCGCGACTGGACGCCGGCCCTGGCCAAGGAAACCGGCGAGAACGGGAAACCAAGATCGGCGGCGCACCCCAACGCCCGCTTCACCGTGGCCGCCACCGCCAACCCGGTGCTCGACCCCGAGTGGGACAACCCCGAGGGCGTGGCCATCGACGCCTTCATCTTCGGCGGTCGTCGCAGCACCACGGTGCCCCTGGTGACCGAGGCGCGCAGCTGGATCGAGGGCGTGTACATGGCCGCCACCATGGGCAGCGAAACGACGGCCGCGATGGCCGGCGGCAACGGCGCCGTGCGCCGCGACCCCTTCGCCATGCTGCCCTTCGTGGGCTACCACATGGCCGACTACGTGCAGCACTGGCTCAGCCTGGGCGAGAAGCTCGCCGCCGGGGGCGCCCAGCTGCCCAGGATCTACTGCGTCAACTGGTTCCGCAAGGGTGCCGACGGCAAGTTCGTGTGGCCCGGCTACGGCCAGAACATGCGCGTGCTGGAGTGGCTGGTCGGCCGTGTCGAGGGCACGGCGCAGGGCGCCGACAACGTCTTCGGCACCAGCCCGCGCTTCGAGGATCTGCGCTGGGACGGCCTGCCCTTCACGCGCGAGCAGTTCGCCGCCGTGATCGGCATCGACAAGGCCGCCTGGCAGCAGGAGCTGGTGCTGCACGCCGAGCTGTTCAGGCAGCTCGAGAGCAAGCTGCCACCGGCGCTGCCGGCCACCAAGGCGCAGCTCGAGGCCCGGCTCGAGCAGCTCTGAAGCCGCGCGCTTGAGCCACGCCGCCGCAACGCGCCTGCTCGCGGCGTTCGACCAGCAGGTCGGGTGGTGCACGCAAGGCGCGTCGCCGTTTTCGGCCCGCGTGCTGGCGCTGTCGCGGCGCTGGCTCGAAGGCGAGCCCGAGGCGCTGGCGCTGCTGTCGGCGGTGGATGCCGATCCGCTGGCCGCGGCCGTGTCCTTGCGCTGGCTGGGCGCGCTGCATCACCTGGCCCTGCTCGGGCGCGAGCCCTGGGCGGCGCTGTGGCCGCCAGCCGAGCGGCCGGATGATGCTGCGCTCACGGAGGCCATCGCCCGCGCCTGGCGCGACGAGCGCCCCCACCTGATGGCGGCGCTGGCGCGCGCGCCGCAAACCAACGAGGTGATGCGCAGCG
Organism: Rubrivivax sp.; assembly: GCA_032115875.1. GTDB lineage: Bacteria > Pseudomonadota > Gammaproteobacteria > Burkholderiales > Burkholderiaceae_C > Rubrivivax. Next base: position 15,895 of record JAUMBF010000170.1, on the reverse strand, counting down.
CCGCGCTGCTGCCCGGGCTGCTGCACGTGGCCGCCGCCTTGCGACAACCTTTGCACCTGGCCGAGATCGGCGCCTCGGCCGGCCTCAACCTGTGGGCCGACGGCTACCGCCACGAGCCCGTCTGCGAACCCGTCTGCGAACCCATCAGCGAGCCGGCCGACACGCCCTGGGCCTGGGGCGACGCCGCCGCGGGGCTGCATCTGCGCGCCGCCTGGCGGGGGCCGGCACCGCCCGTGGATGCGCCGCTGGCGGTGGCCCGCCGCGCCGGCTGCGACGCCGCGCCGGTGGATCTCTGGCAACCGGGCGAAGACCGGCGCCTGGCCTCCTTCATCTGGGCCGATCAGGCCGAGCGCCTGGCGCGCCTGCGCGCCGCCGTGGCCGTGGTGCGGCCGCGGCTGGCCCACGCCGGGGGCGTGCAAGCGCTGCCCGCCGCCGACTTCGTGCGTGCGCAGCTCGCGCAGCGCCGCGCCTGCGAGGCCTTCGTGTTGATGCACTCGGTGGTGTGGCAGTACATCGGCGGCGCCGAGCAGGCCGACATCCGCGCGCAGATGCACGCTGCCGGCGCCAAGGCCACGGCCGCATCGCCCGTGGCCTGGCTGCGCTTCGAGCCGCCGCAGCCGCAATTGCAGGTCGAGCTGCGCTGCACCGTCTGGCCCGGCGGCCACGACACGCTGCTGGCCGAGGTCCACCCGCACGGCGCCTGGGTGCACTGGCGCGCCCCCCGGCCCGTGGCAGCATCGCCCGCGTGAAGCTGCAGCTGCTGTCGGACCTCCACCTCGAGACCGAATCCTTCGAGCCCGAACCCGCGCCCGGCGCCGAGCTGCTGGTGCTGGCCGGCGACATCGACAGCAGCTGGGTCGGCTACGAGCGCTTCCGCGGCTGGCCGGTGCCGGTGGTGGTGGTGGCCGGCAACCACGAGTTCGACGGCCGCGACGTCGACGGTGCGCTCGCCGGCTTGCGGCGCGTCGTCGAGGGGCTGGGCTTCGTGTTCCTGGAGCGCGGCGAGCACCGCCACACGGCCGCCGACGGCACGCGCGTGCGCATCCTGGGCACGACGCGCTGGAGCGACTTCGGGCTGTTCGGCGCCGCCGGCCGCGAGCGTGCCGAACGCGCCGCGGCCTACTTCCAGCGCGTGATGAAGGCCACGCGGCACGGCCTGCCCTTCGACGCCGCCGCGGTGCGCGACGAGGGCCAACGCTGCCGCACCTGGCTGGAACAGGCGCTGGCCCGCCCCGCTGCGCCGGGCGAGCGCACGGTCGTGGTCACGCACTTCGCGCCCAGCCTGAGGAGCGCCGACCCACGCTACGGGCCGCAGCCCGGCACCGCCAGTTTCTGCAATGCCGACGACGACCTGATCCCGTACGCCGACCTCTGGCTGCACGGCCACCTGCACTGCCGCCACGACTACGCCGTGCCGCGCCCCGGCCGCGCCCCGGCGCGCGTGCTGAGCCAGGCCCGCGGTCTGGTCAGGAAGGGCGAGGACGCGGGCTTCGAGCCGCTGAAGACGGTCACCGTCTGAGCAGGGTCAAGCGGCCGCGCGCTGCGTCGGTGAGACACTCCCTGGCACGACCCCACCGCATCCGCTGCAGGAGAAGCACGCCATGAAGATCCTCGTCGCCGCCGACGGCAGCTCGTTCACCAAGAAGATGCTGGCCTACCTGGCTGCCCACGATGACTGGCTCGGCGCCCAGCACGACTACACCGTGATCACGGCCGTACCCGCCGTGCCGCCGCGCGCCGCCGCCGTGATCGACAAAGGCACGCTCAAGGGCTACTACGACGACAGCGCCGAGAAGGTGTTGAAGCCCATCCGCAGCTTCTTCACCAGGCAGGGCATCAAGGCCGACTTCGTGGGCAAGGTCGGCCCGGCCGCCGACGTCATCGCCGACACCGCCGGCAAGGGCCGGTTCGACCTCGTCATGATGGGCTCGCACGGTCATGGCACGCTGAAGAACCTGGTGCTCGGCTCGGTCGCCACCAAGGTGCTGGCGCAGTGCGGCACGCCGGTGCTGCTGATCCGCTGAGCGCGCTGCGCACGCCGGCCACAGCCGGCGTGCATCTCAAGCTGCTGGGCATGGCGGCGCTGTGGGGCGCCTCGTGGCCGGCCGGTCGCGTGCTGGCGCAGGCCTTGCCGCCGCTGACCGGCGGGGCCTGGCGCTTCGCGCTGGCGCTGCTGCTGTTTGCGCTGTGGTGGCGGCTGGCGCAGCGCGGCTGGGCACCGCTGGCTGCGCTGTCGTGCCGGCAGTGGCTGGGCCTGGCCGCCGCCGGCAGTGTGGGGGTGTTCGGGTACACGGTCTTCTTCATGTGGGGCCTGCAGCACGTGCCGGCCAGCCGCGCGGCGCTGATCGTCACGGTCAACCCGGTGTTCACGACGCTGATCGCCGCGTGGCTGTTCGGCGAGCGGCTGAACGCCCGCATCGGCCTGGGCATGGGGCTGGCCGTGCTCGGCGCGACCACGGTGCTGACGAAGGGCGAGCCCTGGCGGCTCTTCGATGGCGCGCTCGGCCTGGGCGAGTGGCTGCTGCTGGGCTGCGTGGCCTGCTGGGTGGGCTACACGCTGATGGGCCGGCGGCTGCTGGCCGGCATCGACACCCTCACCACCACCACCGTCACGGCCACGGCCGGCACGGCGCTGCTGTTTGGCGCCGCTTTCGTGGTCGAAGGCCCGGCCGGGCTGGCGGCGCCCCTGCAGGCATCGGCAGGGGTCTGGGCAGCGATGCTGTTCCTGGCGGCCGGGGCCACGGTGCTGGCCTACGCCTGGTACTTCGACGGCGTGGCCGCTTTGGGCGCCGGCGGTGCCGCGGCCTACATCAGCCTGGTGCCGGTGTTCGGTGTGGCGAGCGCGACGCTGCTGCTGGGCGAGCCGCTGCAAGCATCGTTGCTGGTCGGCGGGGCGCTGGCCGTCGTCGGCATGGTGGTGATGAACCGCGCACGGCGCTGACGCCGGGGTGGCCGCCGATGCCGGCCGGCCCCTCAACGTGCGCCGAAGAGCGCCGTGCCCACCCGCACGATCGTGCTGCCTTCGGCAATGGCGGCCTCCAGGTCGGCACTCATGCCCATGCTCAAGGTCGGCAGGTCCAGACCGCGGTCGCGCAGCGCGTCACGCAGCTCGCGCAGCCGGCGGTGCGCGGCACGCTGCGCCGCCGCATCGGGCGCGGGCTCGGGGATGCTCATCAGCCCCGCCAGCCGCACGCGGGCGGGCGGCAGCGCCGCCACCGCAGCGGCCAAGGCGGGCAGCTCGCCGGGCGCGACACCGCTCTTGCTGGCCTCGCCGCTGACGTTCACCTGCAGACACAGGTTCAGCGGCGGCAGCCCCGCCGGCCGCTGCTCCGCCAGGCGCTGCGCGATCTTGAGACGTTCCACCGAGTGCACCCAGTCGAAGCACTCGGCCACCGGGCGCGTCTTGTTGCTCTGCAGCGGACCGATGAAGTGCCACTCCAGCCGGGCCCTCAGGTCGGCCAGCGCACCCATCTTGGCCAGGGCCTCCTGCACGTAGTTCTCGCCGAAGGCCGCCTGGCCGGCCGCATGCGCCTCACGTACCCTTTCGGGGCCGAAGGTCTTGCTCACGGCCAGCAGCGTGACGCATTTGGCATCGCGGCCGGCGCTTGCACACGCGGCGGCGATGCGCTCCTTCACGGCTTGCAGCCGGATTCCGATGCTCTCCATAATGCCCCGAGCCTACTCCGCCGCGTCGGCAGCCCCCGCCGTCACCCGGCCCTTCATCGCATGGACATCACCCAGCTGCTGGCCTTTGCCGTCAAGAACAAGGCCTCGGACCTGCACTTGTCGGCCGGGCTGCCGCCGATGATCCGCGTGCACGGCGACGTGCGCCGCATCAACGTGGACCCGCTGGAGCACCAGCAGGTCCACGCGATGGTCTACGACATCATGAACGATGCCCAGCGCAAGCACTACGAGGACACGCTGGAGTGCGACTTCTCCTTCGAGATCCAGGGCCTGGCGCGCTTCCGCGTCAACGCCTTCAACCAGAACCGCGGTGCCGGCGCGGTGTTCCGCAACATCCCGAGCAAGATCCTCACGCTCGAGCAACTGGGCACGCCCAAGGTCTTTGCCGAGCTGGCGCTCAGGCCGCGCGGGCTGGTGCTTGTCACCGGGCCCACGGGTTCGGGCAAGAGCACCACGCTGGCGGCCATGGTGAACCACCTCAACGAGCATCAGTACGGGCACGTGCTGACGGTGGAAGACCCGATCGAGTTCGTGCACGAGAGCAAGAAGTGCCTCGTCAACCAGCGCGAGGTCGGTCCGCACACGCTGAGCTTCAGCAACGCGCTGCGCAGCGCGTTGCGCGAAGACCCCGACGCCATCCTCGTGGGTGAGTTGCGCGACCTCGAAACCATCCGCCTGGCGCTGACGGCGGCGGAGACCGGCCACCTGGTGTTCGGCACGCTGCACACCAGCAGCGCCGCCAAGACCATCGACCGCGTCGTCGACGTGTTCCCGGCGGCCGAGAAGGAGATGGTGCGTTCGATGCTGTCCGAGTCGCTCGTGGCGGTGATCTCGCAGACCCTGTGCAAGCTCAAGGACGGCTCGGGACGGGTCGCGGCCCACGAGATCATGCTGGGCACGAGCGCAATCAAGAACCTGATCCGCGAGAACAAGATCGCCCAGATGTACAGCGCCATCCAGACCGGCCAGAACCTGGGGATGCAGACGCTGGACCAGAATCTGGCCGACCTCGTGCGCCGCAACCTCGTCAGCCCGGCCGAAGCGCGCAGCAAAGCCAAGATCCCCGACAACTTCCCAGGATGAATGTGAGCCCCCAAGCTCGCTGGCGCTCGCTACCCCCCGAGGGGGCCGCCCGCCAGCGGCCCGGCAAAGCCGGTTCCGCGGCGGTGGCTTGGCAGAACCCCGGTTCGTCACACTAGCAACACCATGGAACGCGACCAGGCATCAAAGTTTGTCAACGATCTGTTGAGGTTGATGGTCAGCCGCGGCGGCTCCGATCTCTTCCTCACGGTCGACTTCCCGCCGGCCATCAAGGTCGACGGCAAGATCACCAAGGTCAGCCCGCAGCCGCTGACCGGCCAGCACACGCTGGCGCTGGCGCGTGCGGTCATGAACGACAAGCAGACGGCCGAGTTCGAGCGCACCCGCGAGTGCAACTTTGCCGTCAGCCCCCAGGGCGTGGGGCGCTTCCGCGTCAACGCCTTCGTGCAGCAGGGCCAGGTGGGCCTGGTGTTCCGCACGATCCCGGCCACGCTGCCCACGATAGACGGCCTTGGCCTGCCACCGGTCCTCAAGGAGGTGGCGATGACACAGCGCGGCCTGGTCATCTTCGTCGGCGCCACCGGCAGCGGCAAGAGCACCTCGCTGGCCGCCATCGTCGACCACCGCAACGAGAACAGCTTCGGCCACATCATCACGGTCGAGGACCCGGTGGAGTTCGTGCACCCGCACAAGAACTGCATCGTCACGCAGCGCGAGCTCGGCATCGACACCGACAGCTGGGAGGCAGCGCTGAAGAACGCGCTGCGCCAGGCGCCCGACGTCATCCTGATGGGCGAGATCCGGGACCGCGAGACCATGGAGCATGCGGTCTCCTTCGCCGAGACGGGCCACCTGTGCCTGGCCACCCTGCATGCCAACAGCGCCAACCAGGCGCTGGACCGCATCATCAACTTCTTTCCGGAAGAGCGGCGCCAGCAGCTGCTGATGGACCTGTCGCTCAACCTGAAGGCCATGATCAGCCAGCGCCTGCTGCCGCGCGAGGCCGGCCGCGGCCGCGTCGCCGCGGTCGAGATCCTGCTCAACACGCCGCTGGTGGGCGACCTCATCTTCAAGGGCGAGACCGCCGAGATCAAGGAGCTCATGAAGCGCAGCCGCGAGCTCGGCATGCAGACCTTCGACCAGAGCCTGTTCGACCTCTACGAAGGCCGGCACATCCGCTACGAGGACGCGCTGCGCCATGCCGATTCGGTCAACGACCTGCGGCTGCAGATCAAGCTGCAGAGTGCGCGCGCGCGCAGCGTCGATCTCGCCGCCGGCACCGAGCACCTGAAGGTCTTGTGACGCGCGCCACGCGTCAGCTGCTGCGCCTGTTCGTCACGGGGTTGCTGGCGGCGCTGCCGCTGGCCGCCACGTTGGCGGTGTTCGCCTGGGCGATCAGCCTGCTGCTGCAATGGGTGGGGCCGCGCAGCGCCTTCGGCGAGTTGCTCGGCGGCATTGGCCTGGGCGTCACGGGCTCGGAGATCGTCGGCTACGCCATCGGGGTGGGCATCATCATCGGCGCCATCCTGCTGCTGGGCCTGCTCGTGGAGCTCGGCTTGCAGCGCGGCATGGCCAGCGTCGTCGACGCCGTGGTGCGGCGCATCCCGCTGGTGCGCAACGTCTACGATCTCGTGCAGCGTTTCGTGTCGCTGCTGTCGCAGCGCGACGAGGACGGCACGCGCGCGATGCAGCCCGTGTGGGTGAGCTTCGGGGGCCGCGCCACGCCGGGCTGCGTGGTGCTGGCGCTGCAGACCACGGCTGAGCCGGTGCGGGTGGACGGCCGTCGCTGTCTGCCGGTGATGGTGCCGACGGCCCCCGTGCCGGTGGGGGGCGGGCTGATGTTCGTGCCCGAGGAGTGGGTGGTGCGGGCCGAGCTCAGCGTCGAGGCCGTGACGGCGCTGTACGTCAGCATGGGCGTGACGGCGCCGCAGCACCTGCCGGCGGCGCCGGAGCGTGGCAGCATCGCGCCATGAACCAACCCGCCAGCGCCGCCTCCCGGCGCGTCGCCTTTCTGGGCCTGGGCGTCATGGGCCATCCGATGGCCGGACACCTGGTCAATGCCGGCCATGAGGTCACCGTCTACAACCGCACCGCCGCCAAGTCGCAGGCCTGGGTCGCCAGACACGGCGGCGCCCACGCGCCGAGCCCGCGCGAGGCCGCGGCCGGAGCCGATGTCGTGTGCGCCTGCGTGGGCAACGACGACGACCTCAAGAGCGTGACGCTGGGGCCCGACGGCGCCTTCGGCGGCATGAAGCCGGGCGCGGTCTTCGTCGACCACACCACGGCCTCGGCCGAGGTGGCGCGGGTGCTGCACGCCGAGGCCCGCGCGCGCGGCCTGCACTTCATCGACGCCCCCGTCTCGGGCGGCCAGGCCGGCGCCGTCAACGGCGTGCTCACGGTCATGTGCGGCGGCGACGCCGAGCCCTTTGCATCCGCGCGGCCGGTGGTCATGGCCTACGCGAGGGCCTGCACGCTGCTGGGCGCCAGCGGTTCGGGGCAGCTGGCGAAGATGGTCAACCAGATCTGCATCGCCGGTCTCGTGCAGGGCCTGGCCGAGGCGCTGGCCTTCGGCCAGCGGGCCGGGCTGGACATGCCCGCCGTGCTCGACGTCATCGGCAAGGGCGCGGCCCAGAGCTGGCAGATGGACCACCGCGGCAAGACCATGCTCGAAGGCCGCTTCGACTTCGGCTTCGCCGTGGACTGGATGCGCAAGGACCTCGGGCTCGTGCTCGACGAAGCCCGGCGCAACGGCGCGCAGCTGCCGGTGACGGCGCTGGTGGACCAGTTCTACGCCGAGATCCAGGACCGGGGCGGACAGCGCTGGGACACCTCCAGCCTGATCGCCCGGCTCACGCGGCGCTGAACCCGCCCTCAGCGCCGCCGCATCAGCGGCCGGGAGCCGGCGCCGCCGGCTTGCCCTCGGCGGCCAGCTCGGTCTCGGGCACGATCTCGAACACCTTCACCACCCGCTCCACGCCGCTGACGCGACTGGCCAGCGCGGCACCGCGCTCGGCTTCGCGCGGGGTGACGCGGCCCATCAGGTAGACCACGCGGCGCTCGGCCACGACGCGGAAGGCGTTGGACTGCAGGTCCTTGGCATCCACAAGCGTGGCCTTGACCTTGGTGGCGAGCACCGTATCGGCCGAGCGCGACGACAGCGAGCTGTTGCCCGCCACCACGAGTTCGTTGACGACACCCCTGACGTTCTCGACCCGGGCCACCGCCTCCTCGACGCGGGTGCGCTCGGCGGCGCCGGGCACCTCTCCGGTGATGAGCACGACGCGGTTGTAGCTGTGCAGGCTGATCTGCCCCAGCGTGGCCAGTTCGCGCACCCGCGCGGCGGCGCGGAACTCGATGCCCTGGTCCTCGAGCTGGGTACCGGCGGTGCGGCGATCGGTGGCCACCAGCCCGCCGCCGACGACGGCACCACCCACCAGCAGCGGCGTGCAGCCCGACATCAACACGGCTGCGGTCACGGCCAGCACGGGCCGCCAGGGCAAGGACGTCATCACGATTCAGGGTCTCCCATCAGCTGGAAATCGACCGCGTCGCACAGGCAGTGCAGCACCAGCAACTGCAGTTCGGTGACGCGGGCGCCGCGCTCGTGCGGCAAAGGCACGAGGACATCCGTTTCGGCCAGAAGTTCCGAGAACGCCTGCGCGCTGCGGCCCGCGAGCACGACGATGGTCATGTCCTTGGCCTGCGCGGCGGTGATGACAGTGATGCCGTCGCGCTCGGCGTCGTCGATGAACAGCAGCACGTCACCGGGCAGGCCCAGGGCACGCACCTCCTGCGCCGCCTGCGGCGGGTGCGCGGCCAGCGCCAGCGCCGCCAGCGGCGGCCGCGAGCGCTCGAAGCGGCCGGTGAACAAGCGCGCGAGGTGCGGCGCCAGCCCGGCACCGGCGCCGCTGCCGGCGACCAGCACCTTGCCGCCAGCGGTGAGCGCAGCGAGCAGCGCGGCGGCGGCCTCGGCCACCGGGCGGGCCAGCACCTCCGCCGAGCGGACCTGCAGGTCCGCACTGTCGAAGATGTGCTGCTGGATGCGCTGCTCAAGCATGCGCGGCATCATAGGCCTTGCCCGCGCCGGGCCAGCCGGCGGCTCTCAGCGCCTGCGAAGACATGAGCCGCGCCCGCGCGATCCGTATCTTCACAGGCTGTCAGCCGGCGTCGAAGGCGCCCTTCAGCCACCGCAGCTGCTCGCCGTCGATGGCCACCACGTCGAAGCGGCAGGGCGGCAGGCCCGGCAGCCGCGCCAGGTAGTGCCGCGCCGCGTACACCAGGCTGCGCTGCTTGGCCGCGCCCACGCTGGCGGCTGCGCCGCCGTGGCCGGTGCCGGCACGGGCGCGCACCTCCACGAACACCAGCGTGCCGTCGCGCTCGCGCATGATCAGGTCGATCTCGCCGGCCCGCGCGCCGGGGCCGCGCGCCACTTGATAATGGCGCTGCACGAGCACGAGGCCCTGGCGCTGCAGCCAATGCAGCGCCCGGTCTTCGCCTTCATCGCCGCGCGACGCGGCCGCCGTCTTGCCCGCCACCGACCCCTCCCCGCTGCACGCCGCGGCCGCCCTGTTGGCCGGCCCGCAGCGTCACGAGCACGGCGCACTCTACGTCGTGGCCACGCCCATCGGCAACCTGGCCGACATCACCTTGCGTGCGCTGCACCTGCTGACGCTGGTGGACGCCGTGGCCTGCGAAGACACGCGCGTGGCCGGCGCGCTGCTGCAGGCCTATGGCTTGCAACGGCCGGGCCTGGCGCTGATCGCGCTGCACGCCCACAACGAGGCCGAGGCCAGCGGCGCCGTGCTCGCGCGCCTGGCCGCGGGCCAGCGCGTGGCGCTCGTCAGCGACGCCGGCACGCCGGCTGTCAGCGACCCCGGCGCGCGCGTGGTGGCCGCTGCCACCGCCGCTGGCCACCCGGTGGTGCCGCTGCCCGGCGCCAGCAGCGCGCTGGCAGCGCTCAGCGTGGCCGGCGATGCGCTGGGCCACGGCTTCGTGTTCCATGGTTTCCTGCCGGCCAGGGGCAGCGAGCGCGATGCCGCACTGACCGCCACCATCGCCGACACCCGCACCCAGGTGCTGTTCGAGGCGCCGCACCGCATCGCCGCGCTGCTGGCGGCGCTGGCGGCGGCTGCGCCCACGCGGCGGCTGACGGTGGCGCGCGAGCTCACCAAACAGTTCGAGAGCATCGCCACGCGGCCCGCCGGCACCTGGCCGGCGCACCTGGCCACGCTGCCGCACGGCGAGCGCGGCGAGTTCGTGCTCGTGCTGCACGCGCTGCCGCCCGAGGCGCAACCGGCCGAGGCGCTGCCGCCGGCCGCCCTGCGCGTGCTCGACACCCTGCTGGCCGAGCTGCCGCTGAGGCAGGCCGCCGCGCTGGCCGCCGCCATCACTGGGCTGCCGCGCAAGCGCCTGTACGCCGAGGCGCTGCGCCGCCGCGGCCAGGGCGAGCCCGGCTGAGCACCATGGTCGCCGCCCTCGTCCGCCAGGTGCGCGGCCAGCCACCCGCGGTGCGCGCACTGCTGTGGGCGGCCGCGGCCGGCGTCGTCTTCACGGTGCTCAACGCCCTGATGCGCCTGCTGGCCCTGCAGCTGGATCCCATGCAGACGCAGTTCCTGCGCTACCTGTTCGGCTTCGCCGTGCTGCTGCCCTGGGTGCTGCGCCAAGGCCTGGCCGCCTACCGGCCGCACAGCCCCGCCGGCCAGCTGTGGCGCGGCGCGGTGCACACGCTGGGCCTGGTCCTGTGGTTCCTGGCGCTGCCGCACATCCCGCTGGCCGACACCACGGCCATCGGCTTCACGACACCGATCTTCATCATGCTCGGCGCCTGGTGGTTTCTCAAGGAGCCCATGCGCTGGGAGCGCTGGGCCGCCACCGGCATGGGCTTTGCGGGTGTGCTGGTGGTGCTGGGGCCGGCCCTGGTGGCCGCCGCCGACGGGCGCGGCAGCGGCGCGGCGCACCTGCTGATGCTGGCCTCGGCGCCCGTGTTCGCGGCCTCGTTCCTCATCACCAAGGTGCTCACGCGCAGCGAGTCCACCGGCGTCATCGTGTTCTGGCAGGCGCTCACCGTCACGCTGTTCAGCCTGCCGCTGGGGCTGTGGGCCTGGCAGTGGCCCACGGCCTGGCAGTGGGCCGGCTTCCTGCTGTGCGGCGCCCTGGGCAGCGGTGGGCACTACTGCCTGACGCGCAGCTTCCGCGGCGCCGACATCTCGGCCACGCAGTCGCTGAAGTTCCTGGAGTTGCTTTGGGCGGCCTTGCTGGGCTTTGCCCTCTTTGCCGACGTGCCCACGGCCACCACGCTGCTGGGCGGCGCGCTCATCACCGCGGCCACGATCTGGGCGGCGCGGCGCGAGGCCGCAACCGGCAGGGCTACGGAGCGACTCCTAGAATGAGGCCACGCCTTGTCATCCCCCGTGACGGAGCGCCCTGCAAAAAAGGCCAGGCCGATGATCTCCCGCGAACCCACCCTCGAACGGCTGGCCGTGGCGCAGCAGCTGATGCTGGAGCCCTTCGGCCTGTCAGAAGCCACGCTGTCGCAGGCGTTGGCGCTCATCGGCGAGCACCGCGTCGACGACGCCGACCTCTACTTCCAGACCACTCGCCACGAGGGCTGGAGCCTGGAGGAGGGCATCGTCAAGAGCGGCTCCTTCAGCATCGACCAGGGCGTGGGCGTGCGCGCCGTGGCCGGCGAGAAGACCGCCTTCGCCTACAGCGACGACCTCTCACCCGAAGCCCTGATGGACGCCGCACGCACCGTGCGCACCATCGCCGCCGCGGGGCAGCAGCGCCGTGTCAAGCTGGCCGGGCGTCCTGGCAAAGCGGCCAAGGTCGCGAAGAGCCGGCTGCTCTATCCGCCGATGGACCCCATCGGCACGCTCGACAGCACGCAGAAGGTGGCGCTGCTGGAGAAGGTCGAGAAGCTGGCCCGCGCCAAGGACCCGCGCGTCGTGCAGGTGATGGCCAGCGTGGGCGCCGAGTACGACGTGGTGCTGGTGGCGCGCGCCGACGGCACACGGGCCGCCGACGTGCGGCCGCTGGTGCGGCTGAACGTGACCGTGATCGCCGAGCAGACGGTGGGCGGCGAGTTGCGGCGCGAGGTCGGCAATGGCGGCGGCGGCGGCCGCTTCGGCCTGGGCTACTTCACCGACGCCGTGATCGCGCAGTACGTCGACCACGCCGTCACGGCTGCGCTCACCAACCTGGACAGCCGCCCCGCACCGGCCGGCGAGATGGCCGTGGTGCTGGGCCCGGGCTGGCCCGGCGTGCTGCTGCACGAGGCCGTGGGCCACGGCCTGGAAGGCGACTTCAACCGCAAGGGCAGCAGCACCTTCAGCGGACGCATCGGCCAGCGCGTGGCCGCCCGGGGCGTGACGGTGCTCGACGACGGCACGCTGCCCGACCGCCGCGGCAGCCTCAATGTCGACGACGAGGGGCACGCCAGCCAGCGCAACGTGCTCATCGAGGACGGCATCCTCAAGAGCTACCTCCAGGACAGCCTCAACGCCCGCCTGATGGGCGTCAAGCCCACCGGCAACGGCCGCCGCGAGAGCTACGCCCACCTGCCGATGCCGCGCATGACCAACACCTACATGCTGGCCGGCGACAAGACGAAGGGCGAGATCGTGGCCAGCATCAAGCGCGGCCTGTACGCCACCAACTTCGGCGGCGGCCAGGTCGACATCACCAGCGGCAAGTTCGTCTTCTCCGCCAGCGAGGCCTTCTGGGTGGAGAACGGCCGCATCCTGTACCCGGTGAAGGGCGCCACGCTCATCGGCAACGGCCCCGAGGCGATGACGCGCGTGAGCATGATCGGCAACGACCTCGAACTCGACACTGGCGTGGGGGTGTGCGGCAAGGAAGGCCAGAGCGTGCCGGTGGGCGTGGGGCAGCCGACGCTGCGCATCGAACGCCTCACCGTTGGCGGTACCGCGTAGATGGAGCCCCCAAGCTCGCTGCGCTCGCTAACCCCCGAGGGGGCCGCCCGCCAGCGGCCCGGCGAAGCCGGTTCCGCGGCGGGGGGCTTGGTCGGGCTGGCTGACATCCAGGCGGCTGCCGAACGGCTGCGCGGCCATGTGCTCGACACGCCCTGCGTCGAGAGCCTCACGCTCGGCCAGATCACCGGCTGCCGGGTCTTCCTGAAGTTCGAGAACCTGCAGTTCACGGCTTCGTTCAAGGAGCGCGGCGCGCTCAACAAGCTGGCCTCGCTGATGGCCGAGGGCACCCCACCCAAGGGCGTGATCGCCGCCAGCGCCGGCAACCACGCGCAGGGCGTGGCCCACCACGCCGCGCGGCTGGGCCTTCGCGCCGTGATCGTGATGCCGCAACACACGCCCATGGTGAAGGTGGAGCGCACCAAGGGTTTCGGCGCCGAGGTGGTGCTGCACGGCGAGACCTTCGACGCCGCACGCGAGCGCGCGCTGCAGCTGGCCCAGGCGCAGGGCCTGAGCTTCGTGCACCCCTTCGACGACGCCGCCGTGATCGCCGGCCAGGGCACCATCGGCCTGGAGATGCTGGCGGCGCAGCCCGATCTCGACACGCTGCTCATCGCCGTGGGCGGCGGCGGCCTGATCAGCGGCATCGCCACCGCGGCGCGGGCCATCCAGCCGGGCATCCGCATCGTGGGTGTGCAGACGGCGCGCTTTCCGGCCATGGTCAATGCCATCAAGGGCACGGCGCATCCGCAGGGCACCAGCACCATCGCCGAGGGCATCGCCGTGGGCCAGCCCGGGCAGCTGACGCAGGCGCTGATCCGCGAGCGCGTGGACGACCTGCTGCTGGTGGACGAAGGCGACATCGAGCAGGCCGTGCTGATGCTGCTGGAGATCGAGAAGACGGTGGTCGAAGGCGCAGGTGCCGCCGGCCTGGCCGCGCTGCTGCGCCACCGCGAGGCCTTTGCCGGCCGCCGCGTGGGCCTGGTGCTGTGCGGCGGCAACATCGACCCGCTGCTGCTGGCCAGCATCATCGAGCGCGGCATGGTGCGGGCTGGCCGGCTGGCGCGCATCCGCGTGGCCGCGCGCGACACGCCCGGCGTGCTGGCCCGCATCACCGCCGTGGTGGCCGAGGCTGGCGCGAACATCGACGAGGTCCACCACCAGCGCGCCTTCAGCACGCTGGCCGCGCAGCACGTCGAGGTCGAACTGGTGCTGCAGACGCGCAACCGCGAGCATGTCGACGAGGTGCTCGCGCGGCTGGCGGCTGCCGGATTCACCACCCCCGCGCACTGAGGCAGCGGCCCGGGCGCGCCCTCCGCCCGCGGAAGGACGCGCCCGCACCTGCATCCGGCGAGCATTCGGCGCGAATTTGGGCTCGTTTGGCCGGTCTCATCCGCTCAAGGCCCGCACAGGGGCTGCCGAGAATGAAGGGGACCGAAGCCCCGGAGAGCTGCCATGCGCGAACAGCAAGTCATCCGCACCGTGTCGGCCATCGTGGCCGTGGCCAGCATCGGCGCCGCCGCGCTGCTGTCGGCGGGCTCGGCGCGCGCCGGCGAGGTCTATCTGAAGGCGGGCCTGCCCGGCCTCGTGCTGGGCTGGGCGCAGCCGCTGAATTCGTACTTCGGCGTGCGCCTGGACGCCGCCACGGCGGGCACGCTGAACGAGCGCCGCGTCGAGGACGGCATCGCCTACGACGCGACGTTCAAGGGCGACCGCGCCGCGCTGCTGGCCGACTGGTTCGTGTTCGGCGGGGGCTTGCGGCTCTCCGGCGGCGTCACCAGCGGCCGGTACTCGCTGGACCTGCTGGCCACCGGTGCCGGCGGCAGCATCACCGTGGGCAACACCACCTACGTCACGACCGCGGCCGACCGGTTCAGCGTGCGGGTCCGGCCGCCGTCGTCCATGCCCTACGTGGGCCTGGGCTGGGGCCACCAGAGCAACAGCGGCCTGCGCTTGTCGTTCGACATCGGTGCCAAGCTCGGCAAGGCCACGCTGTCGTACGCGCTGGCAGGCCCCTGGGCCAGCAGTGTCTCGCAGGCCGACATCAGCGCCGAGCTGTCCGAGCTGCGCGAGGGCGTGGGCAGGCTCCGCTTCGTGCCGCAGCTGAGTTTCGGCCTGGGCTACAGCTTCTGACGCCGCCTGGCGCGCCCGTCTGCGCGGCGTCATCGGCTGCGTGCTACATTCGCTGCCATGCGTCTGGCGTCGTTCTACTTTTCGTACTTTTGGCTCTCGCACCGCACGGCGGCTGGAGAGGCAAAGGCGTAAGCAGAAGAAGGCAGACGCAAACCCCCAGAAACCGCCGGCACCCCCGGCGGTTTTTTGTTGCCCGCCGCAGACACCGGCCCCACCGAGGAAGCCGTTCCGTGAGCCCGAAACCAGCCACCCCCACCGACGAGCGACTGGCGCTGTCGGAGCGCACCAGCCAGACCGACGACCAGCGCATCCGCGACGTCACGCCGCTGCCGCCGCCGGAGCACCTGATCCGTTTCTTCCCGATCGCCGGCACGCCGGTGGAGGCGCTGGTGGGCGACACGCGCAAGCGCATCCGCCACATCATGCAGGGCCACGGCGAGGGCAGCGACCGGCTGCTGGTGGTGATCGGCCCCTGCAGCATCCACGACCCCGCCGCGGCACTGGAGTACGCCCGCCGGCTCAAGGCCGAGCGCGAGCGCCACGCCGACGAGCTGGAAGTGGTGATGCGCGTGTACTTCGAGAAGCCGCGCACCACGGTGGGCTGGAAGGGCCTGATCAACGACCCCTACCTGGACGAGAGCTTCCGCATCCACGAGGGCCTGCGCATCGCGCGGCAGCTGCTGGTGGACATCAACCGCCTGGGCGTGCCCGCGGGCAGTGAGTTTCTCGACGTCATCAGCCCGCAGTACATCGGCGACCTCATCGCCTGGGGCGCCATCGGCGCGCGCACCACCGAGAGCCAAGTCCACCGCGAGCTGGCCAGCGGCCTGAGCGCCCCGGTGGGCTTCAAGAACGGCACCGACGGCAACATCAAGATCGCCATCGACGCCATCCAGGCGGCGGCGCGCGGGCATCACTTCCTGTCGGTCCACAAGAACGGCCAGGTCGCGATCGTCGAGACCAAGGGCAACAAGGACTGCCACGTCATCCTGCGCGGCGGCAAGGCGCCCAACTTCGATGCCGCCCACGTGGCCGCGGCCTGCGCCGAGATCGAGGCCGCGAAGCTGCCGTGCCGACTGATGATCGACGCCAGCCACGCCAACAGC
>JAUMBF010000169.1:0-5583 GCA_032115875.1 Rubrivivax sp. | reverse complement strand
GGCGGCGCTGGCACTGGCCGCGCTGGCCGGCGGCGGCGCGGCGGTGGCCGTGGCGCTGGGCGTGGGCTGGGCGCTGGGCCTGCCGGTGCCGCTGCTGGCCTCGCTGGCGCCCAAGGGCAGCACCGCGCCGGTGGCCATGGGCGTGGCCGCCACGCTGGGCGGCGAGCCCGCGCTGGCGGCCGTCTTCGCCGTGCTCACCGGCCTGGTGGGCGCCGTGCTCGCCAAGCCCGTGCTCGACGCCCTGAAGCTGCGCCGCCCCGAGGTGCGCGGCTTTGCCCTGGGCACCGCGGCACACGGCCTGGGTGCCGCGCGCGCCTGGCAGGTGCACCCCGCGGCCGGCGCCTACGCCGCGCTGGGCCTGAGCCTGCAGGTGCTGCTGGCGGCGCTGCTGCTGCCGCTGCTGCTGCCGCCCCTTCTTCGCCTGCTGTAGCCACCATGCAAACCAACCTGGCCCCCGAGTTCCGCGACACGCCCGACGGCCGCGAGGCCGAGGCCATCCTGCGCAAGTGCGTGCATTGCGGCTTCTGCACCGCCACCTGCCCCACCTACCAGCTGCTGGGCGACGAGCTCGACGGCCCGCGCGGCCGCATCTACCTGATGAAGCAGGTGCTCGAGGGCGCCGAGGTCACGCGCAAGACGCAGCAGCACCTGGACCGCTGCCTCACGTGCCGCAACTGCGAGACCACCTGCCCCAGCGGCGTGGACTACGGCCACCTGGTGGAGATCGGCCGCCGCGTCGTCGAAGCCAAGGTCGAGCGCCCCCGGGGCGAGCAGGCCGTGCGCTGGCTGCTGAAGGAGGGCCTGACCTCGCCGCTGTTCGGGCCCGCGATGAAGCTGGGCCAGGCGGTGCGGCCGCTGCTGCCCGCGGCGCTGAAGGCCAAGGTGCCGGCGCCGGGCCAGGGCGCGGCCGCCGATCGCGCCCACCGCTGGCCCACGCGCGAGCACCCGCGCAAGGTGCTGATGCTGCTGGGCTGCGTGCAGCCGGCGATGATGCCCAACGTCAACAGCGCCACCGCGCGCGTGCTCGACGCCGCCGGCATCCAGACGCTGGTGGCCGACGGCGCCGGCTGCTGCGGCGCCATCCGCTCGCACCTGAACGACCATGAAGGCGGCCTGGCCGACATGCGCCGCAACATCGACGCCTGGTGGCCGCTGGTGCAGGGCCTGACCTCGCAGGGCAAGGTCGAGGCCATCGTGATGAACGCCAGCGGTTGCGGCTCAGCAGTCAAGGACTACGGCCACGCACTGGCGCACGATCCCGACTACGCCGACAAGGCCGCGGCCATCAGCACGCTGACCCGGGATCTCTCGGAGCTGCTGCCTTCGCTGCTGCCCGCGCTGACGCCCAAGTTGAGCGCCGCCGCCCAGGGCCGCTCCCAGGCGCAGGGCCCGCGCAAGCTGGCCTTCCACCCGCCGTGCACGCTGCAGCACGGCCAGCAACTGCGTGGCGGCGTGGAGCAGGCGCTGGGCGCGCTGGGCTTCGAGGTGTCGCTCGCCACCGCCGAGAGCCATCTGTGCTGTGGCAGCGCCGGCACCTACAGCGTGCTGCAGCCCGAGCTGGCCACGCGGCTGCGCGACCGCAAGCTGGGCCATCTGGCCCCGCTGGAGGGCGAGGTCATCGTCAGCGCCAACATCGGCTGTATCCAGCACCTGCAGTCGGGTACCGCGACGCCCGTTCGCCACTGGGTCGAGGTGCTCGACGAGGCGCTGGGCTGAGCTGTGTTCGGGCGCTGCACCGCCTGCGGCGGCGTGCGGGCCCGACCCGGAGCGTGGGCAACAGAAGGACCACAACGCCCTCTTGAGTTGACGCGGTACAAGGCATGAAAGATCCAGGGCTTGTGGCGTGGATGCGCGTTCCCGGCGTCCCGCCCGCCAGCAGCCGCCCCCCGGCGCGCACTCGCCGCCGTACCGACTCGTCCCCTCGCCATGTTCCCATGCATCCCACCCGATGCTTGCCGGGTACCGGATTGACGCACGGGCGCGTCAGCGGCCGTCAGGACTCGCGAAAAGCTCAATAGAAGCCGCCGACAGCGACGGCCAGCGCCCAGCCAGCGGGGGGCGCCAGAACGAGGGCGGTTCGTCGTGCAGTGCGCCCATGAAGGCGCTTGCAGGCTACTTGGTCGCCGGGGGCTTCATCGCCTCGCGGTCGACCATCATCTTCATCATCAATTCCATCATGTCCATGCACTTGCCCATCATCTCGGGGTCCATCGACATGCCGCCACCCATCCCCATGCCGGCCCTGCCGCCGCGCATATGCCCCATCATGGCCATGCCTTCCCGCATGAGCCTCATGTGGTCCTGCATCAGCGTGGCCCGCTCCTGCGGGGTCCTGGCCGCCATCATCCTGTCGTGCATCTCCTGCATCGACTTGATCATCGAGTCCACCTGTCCAGCGGTCGGGGCGGCAGGCGCCACGGCGGCGGCACCTGGCGGGTGATGCGCTGCGTGGTCCGCCGTCTTGGGGCCGTTGGCGCAGCCGGCGAGGGCGACAGAGCTGCCGAGGGCGGCCAGTGCGAGCTTCATGAGAACCTCCGAGCGATGCGCTCGACACGGTGCGCCCGGGGGACTCACTCAGCATTGATTTCCATCAACATGCCGCCGCTCCCCGACGCCGGCCTCGGGTAGCGTCATCGCGCTGTCCTTCGGCATGTGATCCAGCTGCACGAGGGGAAGTCTGCTTCCCGGTCCGTCGAAAGTCCGCGTCGTGACCAGCCGCGGCGCCAGCGGCCCGCGCCGAACGACGCGCCACCCCAAGCGGCAGCCGAACGGATCGGCAAGCGGGGGCCGAACTCGGTGTCGGCTCCCGGATTCAAGGTCGAAATGGTGGCGGATTTCACGGCTGTCAGGCCGACCATGGCTCTCAAGACACGGTGGTCAAGCGCCGATAACGGCAGCAGAAGTCGCCCAACCCCCCCTGACCACACGCAGAAGGAATTGCAAACCATGATGAACCGTCGCCTTGTCGCCCTCCGCAGCCTCGCCGTCCTGTCGCTGGCCGGCTGGGCCACGGCCGCCATGGCCAACCCCCTGGAGATCGCCGGCTCGACCACCGTCAACGCAGCGGTGATCGAACCGACCGCCGCCGCCGCGCGCACGGCCACCGGCATCGAGGTGAAGATGCTCCCGGTGGGTTCGGTCAAGGGCCTGCAGATGCTGTTCGAAGGCCGCGTCAAGGCGGCGGCTCTGTCGGACACTCTCGAAGAGGCGGTCTCCGCTGCGCAGAAGGCCGGCACGACGAACGTGCCCGGCAACCTGAAGTTCACGCCGATCGTCACCGAGCAGCTGGTGCCGATCGTGCATCCGAGCAACCCCGTGAAGTCCCTCAGCCGCGACCAGCTGCGCGACCTCTTCTCGGGCAAGGTGAGCAACTGGAAGGAAGTCGGCGGGCCTGACGCCCCGGTGGCCCTGGTGGTGGCCTCGCCCAACTCGGGCACTCGTGGCTTCTTCGACCGCGCCATCCTCGGTACGCAGAAGGTCGCGCCTACCGCGAAGGAGGTGCGCACGGCCGCCGCCGAGGTGGCTGAGGTGGCACGCACCGCCAACGCGATCGGCATGGTCGGCGAAGGTACGGCCGCGGGTGGCGCCGGCAAGGTCAAGGAAGTTGGCGGCACCGATGTGAAGCGCGTCCTGGGCTTCGTGACGCAAGGCGATCCGACGGGCGACGTGGCCAAGCTGATCGGCTGGTGGCGCACGCCGGACGCACAGAAGCTCTTCGCGAAGTGAGGGCCTGAAGCGCCACCTGTCGACGCAGGGCGTGGCGCCGCGGAACGGCCCCACGCCCGGTCATCGTGAACATCGGAAGGAAAGAAGAATGAACTGGTTTCGCACCACGGCCGGGCGACTGACCGTCACCTTCGGAGCCGTCGCACTGGCGATGACCGCAGTCATCGTGCTCGCCATCCTGGCGCTGGTGCGGATTGGCGACGAACTCGAGCAGGTTTCCAAGCAGAGTCTGGAAGAGATTTCGGAACTCGCCGAGATCGAGGCGCTGTCCTACGAATCGGCGGTCATCTTGCGCGATCTCGGCCTGAACGAAGACGTGAAGGTCCAGGAAGCGCTGTTGAAGGAACTGAAGGCCAACGACGGCCGGCTGACCGGTCACATCCAAGCCCTGAAAGCGGCCGTGGGTGATGCCGACGGCCAGCACGCGGCCTGGTTCAAGGAGCTCGGTGATCGGCTGACCGCCGTCAGCGGGGTGCGCGGCAAGGTGTTTGCCGCCATCGAGGAAGCCCGCTTCGACGACCTCAAGCCGCTGCTCGTGGAGCAGTACCGGCCGCAGCAGATCGAGCTGACCCGCTTCCTGCGCGAGCGCAGCAAGACCCGGGCCGAGCTGGTGCGGGTCCAGTCGGACCAGACACTGTCGTGGTTGTTCAAGGTGGAGTGGGTGCTCGTGCTGGCGGTCCTGGCGACCTTTGCCGGCGGTGCCGTGGGCACGGCGCTGGTCATCCGCAACCTCATGCGCACGCTCGGCGGCGAGCCCGAGGCTGCCGCTGCGATCGTCCGTCGCGTGGCCGCTGGCGACCTGTCGACACCGGTGAGCGTGCGCTCAGGCGACAAGTCCAGCATGATGGCGGCCGTGGCAGAGATGCAGCGCAACCTCGCCCGGCTGGTCGAGGGCGTGCGGATCAGCGCAGAGTCGGTGGCCTCGGCCAGCGATCAGATCGCCCAGGGCAACAACGACCTCAGCGCGAGGACCGAGCAGCAAGCCAGCGCCCTGCAGCAGACGGCCTCTTCCATGGAGCAGCTCGGCTCGGCGGTGCGTTCGACCGCGGACAACGCGCAGAACGCGAGCACGCTGGCCACCTCGGCGTCGCGTGTCGCCACCGAAGGCGGCGACGCGGTCAACCAGGTGGTGTCGACGATGCGAGGCATCAACGACAGTTCCCGGCGCATCGCCGAAATCACCTCCGTCATCGACAGCATCGCGTTCCAGACCAACATCCTGGCCTTGAATGCCGCCGTGGAGGCGGCCCGCGCCGGAGAGCAGGGCCGCGGCTTCGCGGTGGTTGCCAGCGAGGTGCGCAACCTTGCCACCCGCGCTGCCGACGCCGCCAAGGAGATCAAGGGGCTGATCTCCGCCAGCATGGAACGCGTCGAGCAAGGAACGGTGCTGGTCGACCAGGCGGGCGCCACCATGACCCGCCTCGTCGATGGGATCCGCAAGGTCTCCGACCTGATCCAGGACATCTCGAGCGCGAGCGACGAGCAGAGTTCCGGAGTCGGGCAGGTGAGCACCGCGGTGCAGCAGATCGACCAGACCACCCAGCAGAACGCGGCCCTGGTCGAGGAAAGCGCGGCGGCCGCAGCCAGCCTGAAGCAGCAGGCAGGTCAGCTCGTGGTGGCCGTGTCCGCCTTCAAGCTGGCCTGATCGCCTGGAGTACCGATGCCCTCAGGGGGCGGCCGGCGTGACGCCCCCGCGGGCGGGGCTGCGGCCGTCCCCTGGCGCATCGACTTCGGCCCCGCACCGGCCCCGGCTCCTAGAATCCGGGCCGGATGAACGCACCCGCTGCCCACGACCTGCCGACGCCGCTGACGGCCCTGTCCCCCCTCGACGGCCGCTATGCGGGCAAGCTCGGCGCG
>JAUMBF010000168.1:0-9388 GCA_032115875.1 Rubrivivax sp. | reverse complement strand
CGGCGTCGGTCGCCGGCTCGGGCCGGCCGGCGAAGAGCGCCACGCGCAGCGCGTGCCACGGCGCGCCGATACCCGCCCGGTGCGGCAGCAGCCAGCGCGCCCGGCCGCCGGCATCGGGCGCCCAGCGCAACAGCAGCGTGTGATGCAGGTCCAGGTGCACGGCCAGCCGGCCGGGTTGGCCGTCGCAATGCCAGCGCCGGCCATCCCAGGCGAGCACGGCGCGCGCCTGCGGGCCGAGCCGGTGGCCCAGCAGCGCGGCCGGCACCAGCGCCAGCCAGCCCCAGGCCGGCGCGGCACCGGCGTGGCCGGCCACCCAGGCTGTGCCCGACACCGCGGCCAGGGCTGCCAGCAGCGCCACGCCGTGTCGCGCCGCGGCTGGCGGGCTCACCGCCACCTCGACGGCGGGCGCCGCGTGCATCGTCGTGAGGGCGGCGACGGCCCGTCAGGCGCGCCGGAACACCAGCGTGCCGTTGGTGCCGCCAAAGCCGAAGTTGTTCTTCACCGCGACGTCGATCCGCATCTCGCGCGCCGTGTTGGCGCAGTAGTCCAGGTCGCACTCGGGATCCTGGCTGAAGATGTTGATCGTGGGCGGCGAGACCTGGTGGTGCACGGCCAGCACCGTGAACACCGACTCGATGCCGCCCGCGCCGCCGAGCAGGTGGCCGGTCATCGACTTCGTCGAGTTGACCACCATGTGCCGCGCGTGCTCGCCAAAGGCCAGCTTGATCGCGTTGGTCTCGTTGATGTCGCCCAGCGGCGTGCTCGTGCCGTGGGCGTTGAGGTACTGCACCTCGGCGGCGTTGACGCCCGCGTTGCGCAGCGCCGCCTTCATGCTGCGCTTGGGGCCGTCGACGTTGGGCGCCGTCATGTGGAAGGCGTCGGCGCCCATGCCGAAGCCGGCCAGCTCGGCGTAGATCTTCGCGCCGCGCCGCCGGGCGTGTTCGTACTCTTCGAGCACGAGCACGCCTGCGCCCTCGCCGAGCACGAAGCCGTCGCGGTCTTTGTCCCAGGGGCGGCTGGCGGTGGCCGGGTCGTCGTTGCGCGTGGACAGCGCCCGCGCCGCGGCAAAACCGCCGATGCCCAGCGGGCTGACGGTGCTCTCGGCGCCACCGGCCACCATGACGTCGGCGTCGCCGTACTCGATCAGCCGGCCGGCCTCGCCGATGCAGTGCAGGCCCGTGGTGCAGGCCGTGACGATGGCCAGGTTCGGGCCGGTGTAGCCGTACTGGATGGAGACGTGCCCCGAGATCATGTTGATGATCGAGGCCGGCACGAAGAACGGGCTGATGCGCCGCGGGCCGCGCGCCGTGTACTCGGCATGCGTCTGCTCGATCATCGGCAGGCCGCCGATGCCCGAGCCCACCATGACGCCGATGCGCTCGGCGGCTTCTTCGCCGAGCGCCGCCCCGGTGGGCAGGCCGGCATCACGCACCGCCTGCATGGCCGCCGCCATCCCGTAATGGATGAAGGTGTCCATGTGCCGTGCCTCTTTGGCCGGAATGTAGTCTTCGATGCGGAAGCCCTTGACCTCGCCGGCAAAGCGGCAGGCCATGGCGCTGGCATCGAAGCGCGTGATGGGCCCGATGCCCGTGCGGCCGGCCACCAGGTTGGCCCAGCCTTCGGCCACGCTGTTGCCCACCGGGCTGACAAGCCCGAGACCGGTGACGACGACCCTGCGACGCGTACCCATTCCGGCCGAGCGCGCCTTCAGGCCTTCTGGTGCGAGACCGCGTAGTCGATCGCCAACTGCACCGTGGTGATCTTCTCGGCCTCTTCGTCGGGGATCTCGATGCCGAACTCGTCTTCGAGCGCCATCACCAGCTCGACGGTGTCGAGCGAATCGGCACCCAGGTCGGCAACAAACGCCTTCTCGTTGGTGACATCGGACTCGGGCACGCCGAGCTGTTCGGCAATGATCTTCTTGACTCGGGCTTCGATATCGCTCATGACTCCTCCGGGAGTGGGATCGGAAAAACGCCGCGGATTCTAGCGGCCGGGGTTTGCGGTGACGGGGGGCGCGGCAGCCGGCTCAGGGTGTGAGAGGCCATCCAATGCGCCCGCGCTGGGGTGTGCAAGGGCCCTGAGCCAGGCGTGGCGCGACGCCCGCACGCCTGTGCGGGCCAGCGACACAACGACGCGCAGGGCCCTTGAACACCCCAGCCCTTCGGGTAGGCCCCCAGAACAGCCCCACTCGTCGTTGCGAAGCCTCGCCGGGCCCCGACCCGGCTTCGTTTCGCGCCTAGACTGGGGCTGTTCTGGGGGCCTGCGCGGGTGCATTGGATGGCCTCTCACACTCTCAGCCCCCGGGCACCAAGCCCAGAAAGTCCGCCAGGCGCTGCCGCTCGGCGCCCAGCGCCGCCTTGAAGCCGGCCTCGCGCGGCGCCCGGCCGCTCACGTAGCCGGGCTCCACGTGCAGGCGGCCCGCGGCCACGGCCGCGTTGGCCCAGCCGATGACCTGCCCGCGCCACAGCAGCGGCAGCGCGTAGTAGCCGCGCTGCCGCCGCGCGGCGGGCGTGTAGGCCTCGAAGCGGTAGGCCCAGCCCCACAGCGCCTCGAAGCGCGCGCGGTCCCACACCACGGGGTCGAAAGGCGCCAGCAGGCGCAGCGTGTCGTCATCGTCCACCGCGGCGTGGCGGCGGCTGGCCGGGTTCTCGCCCGCAGGCCAATACCAGGTGAGGCCGTCCACCGTGGCGCAGGGCAGCCGCGCCTTGGTGCGCGCCAGCAGCGCGTTCATGCGCGAGGCCCACTGCGGCGCGCCGTAGCGGATGCGGCGCAGCAGCATCGACAGCGACGCCGCCGGCAGCGGCGCGTACAGGTTCAGCACCACGTCGGCCAGGCGGTCGAGCGCCGCGTCGGCGTCGGCCACCGGCTCGGGCGCAGGGCGCACCGCGTACAGCCGCACACCGCCCTCGCGCGCGGCGGTGCGCACGAGACCGCGGTAGTGCATGCCGTCGAGCAGCTGTGTGCTGGCCCGG
Organism: Rubrivivax sp.; assembly: GCA_032115875.1. GTDB lineage: Bacteria > Pseudomonadota > Gammaproteobacteria > Burkholderiales > Burkholderiaceae_C > Rubrivivax. Next base: position 6,413 of record JAUMBF010000168.1, on the reverse strand, counting down.
CTGGAGCCGCCGAACCAGTTGCGGCTGCGGCCGTGCTGGAAGGCAGCGTCGACCTCGCGCGGGTGCACCACCCCGCGTTCGCGCACGAAGGCCAGCACCGCGTGGGCCTGGGCCCAGCGCGCCTTGGGCCACACGGTCTGCGGCGTGCGCGGGTGCATCAGCGCCGCCAGCTCGCGCGGCAGAAAGCCGTAGTTGACGAAGAAGTCCTCCTCCACCGGCAGTTGCGCATAACGCGCCTCCAGCTCGCCCGCGCGGTAGCCGCTCACGCGGTGGCGCAGCGTCAGGTCTTGTGCCCGCGCGGGCGCCCGGATGGGATCGGCCTGCACGAAGCCGCTGCGCGCCAGCGCCTGCGCCAGCGAGCGCGCCGGCCGCAGGCTGCGCGCCACGGCATGGCGGCGCAGGTCGTCCCGCGTCATCGGCACGCCGTGGGCCTCAGTCGAAGCGCTGCGTGACGACGCCGCCGCCCCAGGGCGTGCCGGTGACATCGGTCACCTGGGCGCTCCAGCGCACCTGGGCATGCGCGCCGTTCACCAGCACCATCTGCGGCGGCACGTGGCCGATGTCGACATCGGCCAGCACCGGGCAGGGCAGGGTGCCGAAGGTCTGGCGCAGCGCGTCGTCGTGGCGCAGGGCGTGCTCGCCGCCGGGCTCGGGTGCGGCGCTGCGGCCCAGCAGCACGCCGGCCAGCCCGTCCAGCCAGCCGGCCCAGCGCAGGCGGTGGAAGGCCCGCACCACGTGGCCGGGGCTGCCCTCGGCGTTCTCCAGGTAGAGGATGGCGCCTTCCAGGCGGTGGCGCTGGATGAAGCCGGCGCCGTCGGCGTGCACCGAGCCGGCCACGTGCACCAGCGTGTCCAGGCAGCCGCCGAACAACCGGCCGTCGAAGGCCTCGCGCGGGCGGCCGTGCAGCGAGCGCCAGCGTGTGGGCTCGGTGAGCGAGTACGCAACGCCCGGCTCGGCCGCGAAGTCGCTCCAGGTTTTCTGCCAGGCCGCGCTCTGGCGCTGGCGCAGCGCCTGCCCCGGCGGTAACTGCAGGCCCGCGAGCGCCTGGCGCGTCAGCGGGTCGTCCTGGCCCGGCACCAGGTCCATCAGGCAGGGCCCGTGCGCGGTGGCCCAGCGCAGCCGCAGCGTCAGCGCCAGCATCCAGGTGCTGGTGTCGCTGTAGCCCAGCACCCACTTGGGCCGGGCGCGGGCCAGCGCGCCCCAATCGAGCCGGTCGAGCAGCTCCACCGCGCGCTCGCCGCCCCAGGGCGGGATCACGGCATCGACGTCGTCGCGCATCAGCGTGCGCTCGAGTTCGGCGGCGCGCTCGTCGGCGGGGGCGCTGGCGCCCTGGCGCTCGTCGCGCAGGCAGCGGCCTTCTTCGACCTCGAAGCCGCGCGCGCGCAGCCCGGCCAGGCAGAGATCGAGCCGCGCATGCAGCGCCGGCTGCACGCCCGAGCTTGGGGCGGTCACCACCACCCGGCTGCCGGGGGCGAGCGGGCGCGGATAGCGGATCGGTCCGGGGTACTGCGGTACGGACATGGGCCGCGATGATGCCCCTTTGTGGGGCGCTGGCGATGGGGGGCAGCCCTGATGGGGCCGCCCGTGTTGAAATGACTCTCATGACGCCCCAGGAGTTCGTGGCCAAGTGGAAACCCGGCACGGCCTCGCACGCGCTGAGCGAGCGGGCCGGGGCGCAGCCGCACTTCATCGACCTGTGCCGCGTGCTCGGCGTGCCCGAGCCGGGCGAGCCCGAGCGCTATTGCTTCGAGCGCGGCGTCACCAAGACCGGCAGCGCCGCCGCCCGGACGGACGGCTTTGCCGACGTCTGGCTCAAGGGCCACTTCGCCTGGGAGTACAAGCGCCCCGGCCGCAGCCTGGGTGAAGCGCTCAAGCAGCTGATGATGTACGCGCTGCCGCTGGAAAGCCCGCCGCTGCTGGTGGTGTGCGACCGCGTCTGCCTGGAGGTGCACACGCACTTCACCGGTACGCCCAGCGAGCGCCACGTGTTCGATCTGGCCCAGCTCACCGACCCCGCCACGCAGCAGCGCCTGCGCACGCTGTGGACGGCGCCCGAGGCCTGGCGGCCCCGCCTGAGCAACCGCGAGATCACCGAGCAGGCCGCGCGCACCTTTGCCGCCACGGCCGAGCGGCTGCGCGCCGCGGGCGTGCCGGCCGAGGTGGTGAGCCACTTCCTCACGCAGTGCGTGTTCTGCTTCTTTGCCGAAGACGTGGGCCTGCTGCCCGAGCGCCTGTTCGAGCGGCTGATGCACGCTCGTGTGCCGGCGGCGCAGACGGCAACGCAGCTGGCCAACCTGCTGGCCACCATGCGCGACGGCGGCCTGTTCGGCGCGGCCCCCGTGCCCTGGTTCAACGGCGGCCTGTTCGCCGATGTCAACGTGCCGCCGCTGGCCGAGGCCGACATCGCTGCGCTGCGCACCGCCAGCACGCTGGACTGGAGCGCCATCGACCCCAGCATCTTCGGCACGCTGTTCGAGCGCGGGCTGGACCCGGCCAAGCGCGCGCAGCTGGGCGCGCACTACACCGACCCCGCCACCATCGCGCGGCTGGTGGAGCCGGTGGTGACACGGCCGCTGCTGGCCGAGTGGGCTGCGGCACGCGAGGGCGTGGCCGCGGCGCTGGCCAAGAGCAAGAAGCACGGCGACAAGGCCTGGCAGCAGGCGCAGACCGACTTCGTGGGCTTTCTGGAGCGGCTGCGCTGGTACAAGGTGCTCGACCCGGCCTGCGGCAGCGGCAACTTCCTGTACCTGGCGCTGAAGGCGCTGAAGGACGTGGAGCACCAGGTCAACCTCGAGGCCGAGGCGCTGGGCCTGGAGCGGCAGATCGACGGCACCGGCCCGCACAACGTGCTGGGCATCGAGCTCAACGAATACGCCGCCGAGCTGGCGCGGGTGACGGTGTGGATCGGCGAGCTGCAGTGGCGCGTGCAGCGCGGCTACCCCTTCAAGCTGGACCCGGTGCTGGAGCCGCTGGATCACATCGAGTGCCGCGATGCGGTGCTGGCGGGTGATGGCAAGCCGGCGCACTGGCCCAGCGCCGATGCCGTGGTGGGCAACCCGCCCTTCGTGGGCGACAAGAAGATGCGCGCCGAGCTGGGCGACGCCTACACCGAGTCGCTGCGCGCGGCCTACAAGGGGCGGGTGCCGGGCGGGGCGGACCTGGTGTGCTACTGGTTCGAGCAGGCGCGGCGGCTGATGGCCGAGGGGTGGCTGCAGCGCGCGGGGCTGGTGGCGACGAATTCCATCCGAGGCGGCAAGAACCGCGAGGTGCTGGATGCGATCGTGAAGCAGACGCGCATCTTCGAGGCCTGGAGCGACGAGGCCTGGGTGAATGAGGGGGCGGCGGTGCGGGTGTCGTTGGTGGCGTTTGGGGAGTCGTTGCAGCCTCAGACGCTTAATGGCATCCGCGTTCCCGCGATCAACAGTGATCTCACGTCGCAAGCCGCTGACCTGACCTCTGCGACACGGCTATCCGAGAACCGAGGCGGGTGCTACTACACGACAGTGAAGGCAGGTAGCTTCGATGTAGCCGGTGATGTGGCTCGTGTTTGGCTGTCTCAGCCGAATCCACATCAGCGACCGAACAGCGACGTTGTCAGGCCCTGGATGAACGCGATGGACTTGACCCGCCGCAGCGCCGACAAGTGGGTCGTTGACTTCGGTTGCGAGATGGGGCTCGACGATTCGACGCTCTATGAGGGGCCTTTCTCGCACGTACTTGAACACGTCAAGCCGGAACGCGATCAGACCCGACGGGACAAGTACCGCAACATTTGGTGGCAGTTCGCTGAGCCGATTCCAGGACTGCGACGCGCGCTCAAGGGTGTGGGCCGGTTCATCGCGACGCCTGCTGTCGCAAAGCATCGGGTATTCGCTTGGGTTTCTTCCGCCGTAGTGCCGGACCACGCTCTGATGGCAATCGCCCGCGCCGACGACACCACCTTCGGCCTCCTCCACAGCCGCCTGCACGAACTCTGGTCGCTGCGCCTGGGCACCTCGCTGGAAGACCGGCCCCGCTACACCCCCACCACCTGCTTCGAGACCTTCCCTTTCCCTGCCGGCCTCACCCCCGCCGACACCGCCCACCAGCGCACCGAACCGCTGGAAAGCGGCGCGCTCATCCCGGCCGAGCTGCCGCCCGCCGTGCGCGCCCACGCCGAGGCCATCGCGCAGGCCGCGCAGCGCCTGGTGGCCCTGCGCGACGCCTGGCTCAACCCGCCGGAGTGGACCGAGCGCGTCCCCGAGGTCGTGCCGCTGGGCCTGGCCACCAGCCCCTACCCCGAGCGCATCGTCGCCCGCCCCGGCTTCGAGGCCGAGCTCGCCAAGCGCACGCTCACCAACCTGTACAACCAGCGCCCCACCTGGCTGGCCCAGGCCCACGCCACGCTCGATGCCGCCGTGGCCGCCGCCTACGGCTGGGCCGACTGGACGGCCGAGATGCCTGACGACGAGATCCTGCGCCGCCTGCTGGCGCTCAACCGCGCGCGGGCCGGGGCTGGATAATCCCGCCATGAAAGCGCCCGCACTGCCCCGCTGCCTGCTCGAGCACCTCGGCGACATCGAGCGCCTGTGCCAGGCCTACGGCGTGGCGCGGCTTGAGGTCTTCGGCTCCGCCGCTGACGGCCGTTTCGACCCTGCGCGCAGCGACGTCGATCTCATCGTCGATCTCGCCCCTGACACCACGCGCGGCCTGGCCGAACGCTTTTTCGGCCTTTCTGACGCGCTCGAATCCGTGCTGGGCCGCAAGGTCGACCTGCTCACCGACGCGTCCATCCGCAACCCCTACCTGCGGCGCTCGGTGGACGCGAGCCGGCGCGAGATCTATGTCCGCTCGCCTGCTGAAGCATCTGGCTGACGCCGAGGCGGCAGCGGGGCTGGCGCTGGTTTTCATCGGCGGACTCGAACTCGCCGAGTACCGCGTGTCGGCCCTCGTCCGCTCGGCCGTGGAACGGCAGGTGGAGATCGTGGGCGAGGCCTTTCGCCGGGCGCTGAATGAGGACGAGGGCCTGCGCGAACGCCTGCCCGACGCGGCAATGGCCGTGGCCATCCGGAACCGCATTGCGCATGGCTACGACTCCATCGACGACGCCATCGTCCACGAGACGGTGAGCCGCCGCTTCGCGGGCTTGCGCGACGCGCTGCGCCGGGAGATGGCCGCGCTGGGCGGCTGAACCTTTTCAGGGGTTGCCGTGAAGATGCGGGTTCCTTCTCGGCCGTTGCACGCTGCAGAGTTCCTGGCCTGGGACGCGACGCAGACCATCCGCCATGAGTTCTTGCGCGGTGAGGTGTGGGCGAGGCAGGGCTCGCATGAGCGCCACGTGATGGCAGCCGGCAACATCGCCATCGCGCTGCGCCAGCACCTGGCCGCCACCCCCTGCCGCAGCTTCATCACCGACATGAAGCTTCGCGTCGAGGCGGTGGACGCGTTCTTCTACCCCGACGTGATGGTGACCTGCAGAGCGCGCGATGCCGAGCAGTCGCACGTGAAGAGCGAACCCGTGCTGCTGGTGGAGGTGCTGTCGCCCGCCACGGCCGCCTTCGACCGCGGTGACAAGTTCGCGGCGTACCGCAGCCTGCCCTCGCTTCGCGAGGTGCTGCTCGTGGACCCCGACCTGCGGCGCTGCGACCTGTTCAGGCGACAAGCCGTGGACGGCGGCGAGGGCTGGGTGCTGCACCCGAGCGAGGCGGGCGAGGGGGTCGAACTGGTGTCGGTAGGGCTGGCGGTGACGGCTGATGCGCTGTGGGCGGAGGTGCCTGCGTTGGCTTCGCCTCGGTCGTCGGGCGTCTGAACCTGAATCCGGCAGCTGCCGGATTTAGGCTGAAAGCAACGACGGGCGACTCCCGTCGCCCGTCAAGTCAGCCGCTTCGCGGTGGATTACTTTGGCTGCGGCCGGGCCTGGGGGCCCTTAACTTCGCTGGCGCGAAGTGCCCGGCGCGAGACGCGCCGGGCGCTCGGCCCGTCCGACAGCGCGCAGGCGCTCTCGGAGCCGCGGGCCTCGCAGCCTTCGCCGTTCGCACGGACAAGCCGCGCGAAGCGCGGTGGCCTTACAGGCCAGCCGCTGCGCGCAGCGCGGCAGCTTTGTCGGTACTTTGGTCTCCGCTCACATCGCTGGCGCGATATGAGCGTCGCCCAAGAACCGCCACGCTCGCTTCGCTCGGGGCCTTACAGGCCCGCTGCCGCGCGCAGCGCGGCCGCCTTGTCGGTACTTTGGTCTCCGCTCACATCGCTGGCGCGATATGAGCGTCGCCCAAGAACCGCCACGCTCGCTTCGCTCGGGGCCTTACAGGCCCGCTGCCGCGCGCAGCGCGGCCGCCTTGTCGGTACTTTGGTCTCCGCTCACATCGCTGGCGCGATATGAGCGTCGCCCAAGAACCGCCACGCTCGCTTCGCTCGGGGCCTTACAGGCCCGCTGC
>JAUMBF010000167.1:0-3738 GCA_032115875.1 Rubrivivax sp. | reverse complement strand
AGCCACACGGTGTAGCCGAAGGTGGCGGCGTACTGCAGCGCGCGCTGCAGCACCAGCGTGTCGGCCAGGGCCACATCCGCCTGCGAGAAGCCCACGCAGCCGGCCTCGGTCAACTCGGCCATCTCGGTGAGCGCCTCGCCCTGCAGGCCGCGTGTCAGCGCCCCGAGCGGGAACAGCCGGCAACGGCTGAGCTTGCGGGCGCGGAACTTGAGCATCTCCACCAGGCCGGGCTCGTCCAGCGTGGGGTCGGTGTCGGGCGGGCACACCAGGCTGGTGACACCGCCCGCCGCGGCCGCGGCCAGCTCGCTCTCCAGCATGCCCTCGTGCTCCAGGCCGGGCTCGCGCAGGCGAGCGGCCAGGTCGACCAGACCGGGGGCCACGATGCAGCCTGTGGCGTCCACCACGCGGTCGGCGCCAAAGTCGGCCGGCGCCGGGCCGATGCCGACGATGCGGCCGGCGGCAATGCGCAGGTCGGTGATCTCGTCGCGCCCGCTCGCGGGGTCGATGACGCGGCCGTTGCGGATGGCGATCTTCATGCCTCGTTCCCCGCGATGATGGACATCACCGCCATGCGCACAGCAATACCGAAGGTGACCTGCGGCAAGATGACACTTTGCGCGCCGTCGGCCACACGCGAGTCGATTTCCACGCCACGGTTGATGGGGCCTGGGTGCATGACGATGGCATCCGGCTTGGCCAGCGCCAACTTCTCGGGCGTGAGGCCGAACTTCTTGGCGAACTCGCCGGCGCTCGGCAGCATGGCGCCGCTCATGCGCTCGTTCTGCAGTCGCAGCATGATGATGACGTCGGCGTCGCGAATGCCCTCGGCCATGTCGTGGCACACCCGCACGCCCATGTCACGCAGGTCGCCCGGTACCAGGGTGCGCGGGCCCACCGCGCGGATCTCGGGCACGCCCAGGGTGGTGAGCGCGTGGATGTCGGAGCGCGCCACGCGCGAGTGCACGATGTCGCCGACGATGGCCACCGTCAGCTGGGTGAAGTCCCGCTTGTAGTGGCGGATGGTGTACATGTCCAGCAGCCCCTGCGTGGGGTGGGCGTGCCGGCCGTCGCCAGCGTTCACCACGTGGACATGCGGCGCGCAGTGCTGCGCGATCAGGTAGGGCGCACCGCTCTCGCCGTGGCGCACCACGAACATGTCGGCGTGCATGGCCGACAGGTTGGCGATGGTGTCGAGCAGGCTCTCGCCCTTGGCGGCCGACGAGCGTGCGATGTCCAGGTTCAGCACATCGGCCGACAGGCGCTTGGCCGCGATCTCGAAAGTGGTGCGCGTGCGCGTGCTGTTCTCGAAGAACAGGTTGAACACGCTCTTGCCGCGCAGCAGCGGCACCTTCTTGACCTCGCGGTCGTTGACCGACAGGAAGGTGCTGGCGGTGTCCAGGATGTGCGTGAGCACCGCCTTGGGCAGGCCCTCGATGGACAACAGGTGGATCAGCTCGCCGTGGCGGTTGAGCTGCGGATTGCGGCGCGAGAGCATCAGCCCTTCTCCCCCTTGTCCTCGACCAGAAAACTGAACCGGCCCTCAGGCCCGCGAGCCAATGAAAGCCGCTGCGAGGCCGGCAGAACGAGGCGCGCAGCGGCAAAGGCCGCGGCGATCGGCAGTTCACGGCCGCCACGGTCCACCAGCACGGCCAGTTGCACGCTGGCCGGCCGGCCGAAGTCGTACAGCTCGTTGACCACGGCACGGATAGTGCGGCCGGTGTAGAGCACGTCGTCCACCAGCACGATGTGCCGGCCCTCGATGGCAAAGGGCAGCTCCGTGGGCGCCGAGTCACCCAGCCCGCGCGAGCCAAAGTCGTCGCGGTGCAAGGTGCTGGAGATCACGCCGTGCCGACCGGCCAGGCCCAGATCGGATTGCAGGCGTTCAGCCAGCCAGGCGCCGCCCGACCAGATGCCCACCAGCGCCGCGTCCTCGCGCCAGAGGTTGCGCACGCCTTCGCGCAGTTCGGCATACAGGGCTTCGGCGTCAAGCTGCAGCATGGGCAGGGTCCTGCGTGGAGGGGGATGAGGGAGCGTCAGCGACGGCGGCGCTGCGCAGGAATTGCTCGAGGATCAGCGCCGCCGCAGCAGCGTCGGCATCGGCCGCCCCTGCAGCCAGCGCCTCGGTGGTGGTGTAGCGCTCGTCCACCTCGTGCACCGGCAGGCGGAAACGCCCGTGCAACTGGCGCGCAAAGCGCTGCGCGCGGCGCGTGTTGTCGTGGGCCGCACCGTCGGGGTGAAAAGGCACACCCACCACCAGCGCCGAGGGTTGCCAGTGGCTGATCAAGCCGGCGATGGCAGCAAACCGCGCATCGCCCTCGGCACTGATGGTCTTCAAGGGCTGGGCCTGGCCCAGCAGCGAGTTCCCTGTGGCCACGCCCACCCGCCGGGTGCCAAAATCGAAGGACAGATAGGACTGGGGACGGGACGAGGATGCCGCAAGGCCGGGAAGCAGCGCCGGGCGCTCAGGCATGCCCGGCCTCCTGGCTGAGCATCATCGGGTCGAATCCCAGCAGGGACAAAGCGCGCTGGTAGCGCTCTTCCACGGGCGTGTCGAAGATGACCTTGGGGTCGGCGTCGACCGTGAGCCAGCCATTGCGGCCGATCTCTTCCTCGAGCTGGCCGGCGGACCAGCCGCTGTAGCCCAGCGTGACCATCAAGCGGCGGGGCCCTGCCCCGTTGGCCAGGGCTTCCAGCACATCCTTGCTGGTGGTCATCTCCAGGCCGCCCTTGGCGATGGCCAGGGTGGAGGTGTAGGGGCTCTGCTCGGTACCGGTCTTCTCGTGCAACACAAAGCCCCGCTCGGTCTGCACAGGGCCGCCGAAGTACACCGGTTGCTCGGCCAACTCATCGCGGTCCAGGGTGAGCTCGACCTTCTCGAACAAGCTCTTGAGCGTGATGTCGGTCGGACGGTTGATGACCAGACCCAAGGCGCCGTTCTTGGAGTGCTCGCACAGGTAAACCACGGTGCGGGAGAACTGGTCGTCGGCCATGCCGGGCATGGCGATGAGGAACTGGTTCGTGAGGTTGATCGAGTCCTCTGACATGGCGTTGATTCTATTCCGCGCGACCTATTCCGCGCGACACTTACCAGCATGGACGGATCCCCTTCTGAAGGCCTGCTGTCGGGCGCCCTGGTCTGGTTCAGGCGTGACTTGCGTGCGGACGACCACGCTGCATTGCACCAAGCCCTGCGGTCGGCCCGCCGCGTGTGGTGCACCTTCGTCTTCGACACGGCCATCCTGGACGCGTTGCCGCGCGCCGACCGGCGGGTGGAGTTCCTGCGCGACAGCCTGGCGGTGCTCGACAACGAGTTGCGGGCCTTGGCCGAGTCCCACGGGGTGGCGGGTGCCGCGCAGGTCGGGCTGATCTGCCGGCATGGCGCGGCCGTGGACGAACTGCCAGCCCTGGCCACCCGCTTGGGCGTGCAGGCGGTCTATGCCAGCCACGACGACGACCCCTATGCCTTGAGCCGCGACAAGCAGGTGCGCGGGCGCCTGGCCGATCTGGGCGTGGCTTTGCACACCGTCAAGGACCATGTGGTCTTTGAGCGTAGCGAGGTTTTGACTGCCAGCGGCACGCCCTACGGCGTGTTCACGCCCTACAAAAACAGCTGGCTGCGCACGCTGAGTGCCGCCCAGGCCCAGGGGGAAGCGAACGCCCCCTTGCGGGACCACTCCGTTGCGCCTTGGGCCGGCGCATTGGCGCCTGTGCCCGCGCCGGCCCAAGGCCTGCAGGTGG
>JAUMBF010000166.1:0-2169 GCA_032115875.1 Rubrivivax sp. | reverse complement strand
CTGCGCAAGCGCGCGGCCAACATCCCGCTGCGCCAGGTCACCTGGGGCTGCTTTGTCGGCACCATCGGCGCCGACATCCAGGGCGATCGCATCGAGGCCTACGTCTGGGCCTGGGGCCGCGGCATGGAGCGGCAGCTGGTCGACCGCGCCGTCTTCTACGGCGACCCGGCCCTGGCCGAAGGCGATCCCGGCAGCCCCTGGACCGCGCTGACCGAATACCGCCGCACCCCCATCCTCCACGCCAGCGGCCGGCCCGTGCCGGTGCTGGCCTGCATGATCGACTCGGGCGGCCACCACACCCAAGCCGTCTACGCCTACGCCCGCGCCCACCAGCACGCGCACGTCTACCCGGTCAAGGGCATGAGCCAGGCCGGCAAGGCGCTGCTGGGCAAGCCGACCGCGCAGGACGTGACCTGGCGAGGCCAGAAGCAAAAGGGCGGCGTCAAGCTCTGGCCCATCGGCACCGACAGCGCGAAGGCCGAAATCTACGGACGCCTTCGCACCGCCCAGCCCGGCCCAGGCTACGTGCACCTGAGCCGGCACCTGGCGCCCGAGGTCTTCGACCAGTTGACTTCGGAAAAGCTCGTCACCCGCTACGTCAAGGGCCGCCCACGCTTGGAGTGGGTCAAGCCCGCCGGCCGCCGCAACGAAGCCCTGGACTGCGCCGTCTACGCCCTGGCCGCCGCGCACTTCGCCGGCATCGACCGCTGGCGCGAAGGCGACTGGCGCAAGTGGCAGGCCCGGGTCGAAGACCGCAGCCTGTTCGACGAGCCGCCCGCGCCGCCGCCCCCGCCGCCGGCCGCGCTGACGCAGGAGCCGCCGCCCGTCGCGCCCGAGCCCGCCCGCCAGGCCGAGCCGCCCACGCAAGCCGCGCAGGCGCAGACCCAGCCCCAGGCCGCGCCGCCGCGCCGCGCCGCCCACCGCCCGACCCTGCCGCAAGGACGCCGCCGATGGTGACCACCGCCCACATGCCCAGCCACGCCGACATCGTGCGCGACATGCTCGCGCGCGTGCGCCGCGCCGAGAAGGCCGCCGGCCGCCAGCTTGACGACCAGCTGGCCCAGCAGGTCGAGCGCGAGATCCGCCAGCATTGGGGCGGCGAGCAGGTGCACGTGCCGCGCCGCCAGACCCGCGACGCCCGGGCCGAGCGCAACAGCCGCATCCAGCGCGCCTACCTGCAAAACGTGCGTCTGTCCGAAATCGCCCGCCAGGAGCAGATCACCGAGCGCCAGGTGCTGCGCGTCGTGCGCGGCCGCTGACCAGGTGACATCCGCCCCTTGAAATGTCACCCCCAACCGCCGCAGAGTGCCCCCATGAGCGACATCCCCACCCAAGAGCCGGCCGTGCTGGCCGCAGGCGACACCGCCAAGTGGCGCCGCATCCTGGCCGACTACCCGGCCGGGCAGAGCTGGCAGCTGGCCTACACGCTGGTCAGCGCCGCCAACCGCTACACCTTCACCGCCGCCGCTGACGGTGACGCCCACCTGGTCACCGTGGCCGCCGCCACCACGGCCACGTGGGCACCTGGCACGTACACCTGGCGCGCACAGGTCAGCAAGGCCGGCGAGGTCTACACCGTGGGCACCGGCACGCTCAGCGTGCGCCCCAGCTTCGCCGTGGCCACCGACGGCCGCACGCACGCCCGCAAGGTGCTGGACGCCATCGAGGCCGTCATCGAGGGCCGCGCCACCAGCGAGGTGGCCGAATACCAGATCGCCGGCCGCGAGCTGCGCTACATCCCCATCCCCGAGCTGCTGCAGCTGCGCGACAAGTACCGCGGCGAGGTGCTGCGCGAAGACGCCGCCAGCCGCGCCGCCCGCGGCTTGCCCGACCCGCGCCGCGTCTTCGTGCGCTTCGCCCGCCGCTGACCCGACCACGACCAAGAGCCCGCCATGCCCAGCCTCACCCAACGCCTGCGCCAGCGCGTCGCCAAGTTCATCGCCCCGCCGCCGGCCACTCGCCGCGGCACGCCCAAGGTGCTGCGCCGCTTCGACGCCGCCCGCGTGGACCGCATGACCAGCGACTGGTGGACCGCCAACGCCAGCATCAACGAGGAGCTGCGCAGCGACCTCGACCGCCTGCGCGCCCGCGCCCGCGACCTGGCCAAGAACAACGACTACGCCCGCAAGTTTATCGGCCTGTGCCAGGTCAACATCGTCGGCCCGGAGG
>JAUMBF010000165.1:0-12715 GCA_032115875.1 Rubrivivax sp. | reverse complement strand
CTGTCCTCGGCGCGCTGGCGCAGCGTGGCCAGGATCTCGGCCGACAGTTCCACCGGCGTCTTCGGGCCCGCGCGCGTGGCCACGGCCACCATGCCGGGCTGGTCGACCAGCGCGTAGGGCAGCCGGGCGGCGCCGGCCACGTCGGCCAGGCGGCGGCCCATCAGGCGCTTGAAGGACGCGACGGCGTTGGCGGCGTCGGTGGCCTGCGCCGCCAGGGCCTCGTGGCCGATGCGGCGGCCGCCACCCTCGGGGTAATGCACGGCGCTGGGCAGCAGCAGCCGGCCCTGCTCGTCGGGCAGGCACTCGGGCACGCCGTGGCGCACGGCGGCCACCAGCGAGTTCGTGGTGCCCAGGTCGATGCCCACGGCGATGCGGCGCTGGTGCGGGTCCGGCGCCTGGCCGGGCTCTGAAATCTGCAGGAGGGCCATCGGGGGGCGGGTGTCAGGCGGCGGCGAGCCGCTCGAGACGCTGCGCCAGCGCCTCGCGGAAGCGGGTCACGAACATCAGCGCGCGCACCTGCGCAGCCGCGGCGGCGTCGTCGCCGTGCTCGTCGAGCAGCACCACCAGATGCTGGTGCATCGCACGCTCCTGCGCGGCCACGGCGTCGTCCAGCGCCTGCACGGCCGCCGCGTCGGCGGCGTCGTCGAGCGCCTCCCGCCAAGCCATCTGCTGCAGCATGAACTCGCGCGGCATCGCGGTGTTGCTCTCGGCGGCCACCGGCACGCCGCGCTGCTCGCACAGGTAGGCGGCGCGCGTCAGCGGATCTTTCAGGCGCTGCCAGGCCTCGTTGACGCGCACCGACCACTGCATGGCCACGCGCTGCGCCGCCGGGCCCTCGGCGGCGAAGCGGTCGGGGTGGGTGGCGGCCTGCAACTCGCGGCGGCGCGCGTCGAGCACGGCGCGGTCGAGCTGCTGGCGCGGTGGCAGCCCGAACAGGGTGAAGTCGTCGTCGGAGAGCTTCATCGCGCGGCCCCGGCTACAGCGCCTTGGCCATGAACAGCGACAGCCCGTTGTCCGGGTAGCCAGCGAAGGAGCCGCGCGGCGCGTAGCCGGCGCGCTCGTAGCGCTTGACGGCCTCGGTCTGGTCGCGGCCGGTCTCCAGCAGCGCCAGGCGATAGCCGTCGCGGCGCAGCCGGTCTTCCACGGCGTCGAGCAGCCGCGCGCCCAGGCGGCGGCCTCGGCGCGACGGATCGACGTACATGCGCTTGACCTCGCCGTAGGGCTGGCCGCCGGTGGCGGGCTCGCCAGCCATGCGGCGGCAGGCGGCGGTGCCGACGGCCTCGCCCTGATCGCGCGCGACGAAAAAGCTGATGTCGGCCGACAGCAGCTCGTCGACGGAGAGGACGTAGTTGGCCTCGGGCGCGTACAGGCTGCCGAGGTAGCGGTCGAGTGCGGCCAGCAGCGCCACGACCTCGGGCTGGTCGGGGCGTTCCTCGGCGATCGTGACCGCAAGCTCCATCAGACCCGGAAAGACTCGCCGCAGCCGCAGCGGTCTTTCTCGCGCGGGTTATGGAACTTGAAGCCTTCGTTCAAGCCCTCACGCACGAAGTCGAGCTCGGTACCGTCGATGTAGGGCAGGCTCTTGGGGTCGATCAGCACCTTGACGCCGTGGTCCTCGAAGACGATGTCCTCCGGGGCCACCTCGTCGGCGTACTCCAGCTTGTAGGCCAGGCCCGAGCAGCCGGTGGTCTTGACGCCCAGGCGCACGCCGACACCCTTGCCCCGGCGGCCGAGGTAGCGGGTGACGTGCCGCGCCGCGGCCTCGGTGAGCGTGACGGCCATGGTGCGGTCAGTCCGCGGCAGCCGTCGCGGCAGCGCCGTGCTTGTGCTTGTAGTCCTCGACCGCGGCCTTGATGGCGTCCTCGGCCAGGATGGAGCAGTGGATCTTCACCGGCGGCAGCGCCAGTTCCTCGGCGATCTTGGTGTTCTTGATCATCAGCGCCTCGTCCAGACTCTTGCCCTTGACCCACTCGGTGACGAGCGAGCTGCTGGCGATGGCCGAGCCGCAGCCGTAGGTCTTGAAGCGCGCGTCCTCGATCAGCCCGGTGGCGGGATTGACCTTGATCTGCAGCTTCATGACGTCGCCGCAGGCCGGTGCGCCAACCATGCCGGTGCCGACGTCGGCATCGCCCTTGTCGAAGCTGCCGACGTTGCGCGGGTTCTCGTAGTGCTCGACGACCTTGTCGCTGTATGCCATGTTCCGGTACTCCTGGTGACGTCGCGGCCGCGTGCGCTCAGTGCGCGGCCCATTGGATCGTGTTGAGATCGATGCCGTCCTTGTACATCTCCCACAGCGGGGAGAGTTCGCGCAGCCTGGCCACGCGCTCCTGCAGCAGCGCCACGGCGGTGTCGATGTCGTGCTCGGTGGTGAAGCGGCCGATGGTCATGCGCAGACTGCTGTGCGCCAGCTCGTCGCTGCGGCCCAGAGCGCGCAGCACGTAGCTGGGCTCCAGGCTGGCGCTGGTGCAGGCGCTGCCCGAGCTGACCGCGATGCCCTTGACACCCATGATCAGGCTCTCGCCCTCGACGAAGTTGAAGCTGGCGTTCAGGTTGTGCGGCACCCGGCGCTCGAGGTCGCCGTTGATGAACACCTGCTCGATGCCCGTGATGCCGTCGAGCAGCCGCTTCTGCAGCATGCGCACGCGCTCGAGCTCGACGCCCATCTCCTGGCGCGCGATCTCGAACGCCAGCCCCATGCCCACGCACTGGTGCGTGGGCAGCGTGCCGCTGCGCATGCCGCGCTCGTGGCCGCCGCCGTGCATCTGCGCCTCCAGGCGCACGCGCGGCTTGCGCCGCACGTACAGGGCGCCGATGCCCTTGGGCCCGTAGGTCTTGTGCGAGGCCAGGCTCATCAGGTCGACCGGCAGCGTGGCCATGTCGATGACCACCTTGCCCGTGGCCTGCGCGGCGTCGACGTGCAGGATGATCCCGCGCTCGCGGCACAGCGCGCCGATCGTGGGGATGTCCTGGATCACGCCGATCTCGTTGTTCACGATCATGACGCTGGCCAGGATGGTGTCGGGCCGCAGCGCATCCTTGAAGCGGTCGAGGTCGAGCAGGCCGTTTTCCTGCACCTCGAGGTAGGTCACCTCGAAGCCCTGACGCTCGAGCTCGCGCGTGGTGTCGAGCACGGCCTTGTGCTCGGTCTTGACGGTGACGATGTGCTTGCCGCGGCTGGCGTAGAAGTGCGCCGCGCCCTTGATGGCGAGGTTGTTGCTCTCGGTGGCGCCGCTGGTCCAGACGATCTCGCGCGGGTCGGCGTTCAGCAGCCCGGCCACCTGGGCACGTGCCTTCTCGACGGCCTCCTCGGCCTCCCAGCCCCAGGCATGGCTGCGGCTGGCCGGGTTGCCGAAGTGCTCGCGCAGCCAGGGGATCATCGCGTCGACGACGCGCGGGTCGCACGGCGTCGTGGCGCCGTAGTCCAGGTAGATGGGCAGGTGCGGGGTCATGTCTCGGTGGCGCGGGTTACTTGGTGAGCGAGGTGCCGAGCGCGAACACCGAGTTCGGCGCCGTCACCTTGATGGGCTTGACCACGGGCACCGACGAGATCGCACGCTTGACCGGCACCTCGTCGATGGAAACGCCCTTGGCCAGTTGCTCGTCGGCCAGCTTCTTCAGCGAGACGGAGTCGAGGAACTCGATCATGCGCTGGTTGAGGCCGGCCCAGAGGTCGTGCGTCATGCACTTGCCGCTGTCCTCGCCCATGCAGTTCTCGCTGCCGGCGCAGCCGGTGGCGTCGATGGGCTCGTCGACGGCAACGATGATGTCGGCCACGCTGATCTCGGCCGCCGGCCGCCCCAACGAGTAGCCGCCGCCGGGGCCTCGGGTGCTCTCCACCAGCTCGTGGCGGCGCAGCTTGCCGAACAGCTGCTCCAGGTAGGACAGCGAGATCTGCTGCCGCTGGCTGATCGCTGCCAATGCGACAGGGCCGTTGCTGGAGCGCAGGGCCAGGTCGATCATGGCGGTGACGGCAAAACGGCCCTTGGTGGTCAGTCGCATGGCGGGGCTCCTGGGCGCCGGGAGGTGCCGGCCGCGGGAAAGCTCGTTTCCGAGCGAATCGCTCAACTATACCGGAAGTCGAGTGAATCAGTCGAGATTGGACATCTTGCGGTCTTTTGTCCAGGACAAACGGCTTCAGCGGCTGGCTTCGGCCGTGTCCACCAGCGGCTGCTGCCGCGCGATGCGCAGGAGGATGCCGTCGCAGGCGTCTTCCACGAGGTCCAGCACGTGCTCGAAACCAGCCGGGCCGCCGTAGTAGGGGTCGGGCACCTCGGCCACATGGGCCCGGCGCAGGCCCAGCGGCATCAGCAGGGCCGCCTGGGCCGACGCGGTGGGCGGTCGGCGCTTGTGCAGCCACGCCAGGTGGGTGTTGTCCATGGCCAGCAACACGTCGAAGCGCTGGAAGTCGTCGGGGTCCAGCGGGCGGGCGCGCAGGCGGGACAGGTCGTAGCCCCGGGCCGCGGCCGCCCTCACGGCACGGGGGTCGGGCGGCTCGGCCGTGTGGTATCCGTGCGTGCCGGCCGATCCCACCTGCACGATGGCGCCGAGCCCGGCCCGCTCAAGCCTGTGCCGCAGCACGCCCTCGGCGGTGGGGCTGCGACAAATGTTGCCGCTGCAGACCATCAGGATGCGCAGCTGCGGCTGGGCAGCCACGGCCGGCCGATCGCCGGCCAGCCACCGCCTCAGGCGCTCGATCACCGCGCGCCCCCGGCCTGGCCGCCAACGAAGGGCACGACGTCGCCGGCACCGCCAGCCCCGAAGGCCTGCTCTCGCAGCAGCGCCAATTGGTCGCGCACGCGGGCCGCCTTCTCGAACTCCAGGTTGCGGGCGTGGTCGAGCATCTGCTTGTCCAGCAGCTTGATGCGCTTGCCGAGGTCCTTCTCGGTCATCGCCTCGACCTCGGCCGCGGCCTTGGCAGCAGCCAGGTCGTCCTTGGCGGCCTTGTCGGAGACGACGCCGTCGATGAGGTCGCGCACGCGCTTGTTCAGCGCCTTGGGCACGATGCCGTGGGCCGCATTGTGGGCGATCTGCCTGGCGCGCCGGCGCTCCGTCTCGTCGATGGCCGCACGCATGCTGTCGGTGATGCGTTCGGCGTACAGGACGGCGCGGCCGTTGAGGTTGCGTGCCGCGCGGCCGATGGTCTGGATGAGCGAGCGCTCGGCCCGCAGGAAGCCTTCCTTGTCGGCGTCCAGGATGGCCACCAGGCTCACCTCGGGCAGGTCCAGGCCCTCGCGCAGCAGGTTGATGCCGACCAGCACGTCGAAGGTGCCCAGGCGCAGGTCGCGCAGGATCTCCACGCGCTCCACCGTGTCGACATCGCTGTGCAGGTAGCGCACCTTGACGCCATTGTCCGAAAGGTATTCCGTCAGCTGCTCGGCCATGCGCTTGGTCAGCGTGGTGATGAGCACGCGCTCGTTCAGCTTCACCCGCTCGCGGATCTCCTGCAGCACGTCGTCCACCTGGGTGGAAGCGGGGCGCACCTCCACCTCGGGGTCGACCAGCCCGGTGGGCCGCACGAGCTGCTCAACCACCTGCCCCGCGTGCTCTTTCTCGTAGGCCGCCGGGGTGGCGCTCACGAAAACGGCCTGCCGCATCTTGGCCTCGAATTCCTCGAACTTCAGCGGCCGGTTGTCGAGCGCGCTCGGCAGGCGGAAGCCGTACTCCACCAGCGTGGTCTTGCGTGCGCGATCGCCGTTGAACATGCCGCCGAACTGGCCGATGAGCACGTGGCTCTCGTCGAGGAACATCACCGTCTCGGCCGGCAGGTAGTCCACCAGCGTCGGCGGCGGCTCGCCGGGCTTGGCGCCGCTGAGGTGCCGCGTGTAGTTCTCGATGCCCTTGCAGTGGCCCACCTCCTGCAGCATCTCGAGGTCGAAGCGCGTGCGCTGCTCCAGCCGTTGCGCCTCGACCAGCTTGCCGGCCTTCACGAGCTCGTCCAGCCGTGCACGCAGCTCCTCCTTGATGCTGGCAATGGCGTCGACCACGCGCTCGCGCGGCGTCACGTAGTGACTGCTCGGGTAGACCGTGAAGCGGGGGATCTTCTGGCGTACACGGCCGGTGAGCGGATCCAGCAGCGACAGGCTCTCGACCTCGTCGTCAAACAGCTCGATGCGCAGCGCCAGCTCGGAGTGCTCGGCCGGGAAGACGTCGATGGTGTCGCCACGCACGCGGAACGATCCGCGGCCGAAGTCGATCTCGTTGCGCTTGTACTGCATGCGGATCAGCTGGGCGATGACGTCGCGCTGACCGGCCTTGTCGCCCACCCGCAGCGTCATCACCATCTGGTGGTAGTCGCTGGGGTTGCCGATGCCGTAGATGGCGCTGACGCTGGCCACGATGACCACGTCGCGCCGCTCCAGGAGGCTCTTGGTGGCACTGAGACGCATCTGCTCGATGTGCTCGTTGATCGCGCTGTCCTTCTCGATGAACAGGTCGCGCTGCGGCACGTAGGCCTCGGGCTGGTAGTAGTCGTAGTAGCTCACGAAGTACTCCACCGCGTTGCGCGGGAAGAACTCGCGGAACTCGCTGTAGAGCTGCGCCGCCAGCGTCTTGTTGGGCGCGAACACGATCGCCGGCCGGCCTGTGCGCGCGATCACGTTGGCCATCGTGAAGGTCTTGCCCGAGCCGGTCACGCCCAGCAGTGTCTGGAAGGCCAGGCCGTCTTCGATCCCGTCCACGAGCTTGCCGATGGCCTCGGGCTGGTCGCCGGCCGGCGGGTAGGGCTGGAACAGCTGGTAGGGCGAGCTCGGAAAGCTGACGAATTCCCCCTGCGACGGGGCTTCGGGCGCCGCTTGGGCGAGGGCAGGCGTGGCGACGGTCATTCGGGGTTTCCCTGGGCCTTGCACCTAGAATGCGTGGGGCGCCCACCACACCGGGTGGGGGCAACCGGCAAGGGTAACCCACCCTCCCATCCCCCCCCACATTCCCGACTCCGCATGCCTGCTGCCCCCGCTCTTTTCGCGGCCGTCGAGATGGCCCCCCGCGACCCCATCCTGGGCCTGAACGAACAGTTCCATGCCGATGCGCGGCCAGGCAAAGTGAACCTTGCTGTCGGCGTTTACTTCGACGACCAGGGCAAGTTGCCCGTGCTGAAGTGCGTGGCCGCTGCCGAGCGCCAGCTGCTGGAGGCGCCCAGGGCCAAGGGCTACCTGCCTATCGATGGCATTGCGGCCTACGACAAGGCCGTGCAGAGCCTGGTGTTCGGCGCCGGCAGCGCCGCGCTGGCCGAGGGCCGCGTGGTCACCGTGCAGGCCCTGGGGGGCACGGGCGGGCTCAAGGTGGGTGCTGACCTGCTGCATCGCGTGAATCCCGCAGCCAAGGTGCTGATCTCCGACCCGAGCTGGGAAAACCACCGCGCGCTGTTCACCAACGCCGGCTTCGCGGTGGAGACCTATCCCTACTACGACGCCTCCACGCGCGGCGTGCGCATCGCCGAGCTGCTGTCCACGCTGGACGCCGCCGCGCCGGGCACCATCGTCGTGCTGCACGCCTGCTGCCAGAACCCCACGGGCTGCGATCTCACGCCGGCGCAGTGGCAGCAGGTGGCCGCCGCCTGCCAGGCGCGCGCGCTCGTGCCCTTCCTCGACATGGCCTACCAGGGCTTCGGCCACGGCATCGCCGAAGACGGCGCCGCGGTGCAGGTGTTCCTGACCACCGGCCTGCCGTTCTTTGTGAGCACCTCGTTCAGCAAGAGCTTCTCGCTCTACGGAGAGCGCGTGGGCGCGCTCAGCGTGGTCTGCACCGGCAAGGACGAGGCGGCACGTGTGCTGAGCCAGCTGAAGACCGTGATCCGCAGCAACTACAGCAATCCACCCACCTTCGGTGCCACCGTGGTGGCCACGGTGCTGAACACGCCCGAGCTGCGCACGATGTGGGAAGATGAACTCGCCACCATGCGCCAGCGCATCGCCGCCACGCGCCGCCAGTTGGTGGAGCGGCTGGCCGCGGCTGGCGTCGGCGGCGATCTCTCGTACATCACGCGCCAACTGGGCATGTTCAGCTACTCGGGCCTGTCCAAGACGCAGATGCAGCGTCTGCGCGACGAGTTCGGCGTGTATGGCCTGGACTCCGGCCGCATCTGCGTGGCCGCTGTCAACAGCCGCAACATCGAGGCCGTCGTGGCCGCACTGGCCGCCGTGATGAAGGGCTGATCAGCGGTGCACTTCCGGGCCTGGCGCGATGCCCGCGGCGGCAATGGCGGGATGGGGCCACCGCCCTGCAGAAGTTGCTGCATCGCAGCATCAACATGGTTACAGTGGGGGCAAGGGCCGCGTCGGCCCGGGCCGACGCGGCAAGGACGACACGATGCTCTACCACCTGTATGAGACGCAGCGCGCGCTGATGGCGCCTTTTTCGGAGTTCGCCAGCGCGACGGCCAAGCTCTACGACCATCCGCTGTCGCCGTTCGCGCACGCCCCGTGGGCCCAGCGGGTGTCGGCCGGATTCGACCTGCTGCACCGCTTGGCCAAGGAGTACGAAAAGCCGGCCTTCGCCATCACGGCCGCTGCCGTGGGTGGCTCCAATGTGGCGGTGCAGGAGCAGGTGGCGCTGACCAAACCGTTCTGCCGGCTGCTGCGCTTCAAGCGCTTCTCCGACGACCCCGCAACGCTGGCGCTGATGAAGGGCCAGCCCACCGTTTTGGTGGTGGCGCCGTTGTCGGGCCACCACAGCACGCTGCTGCGCGACACCGTCAGGAGCTTGCTGCAGGACCACAAGGTCTACGTCACCGACTGGACCGACGCGCGCATGGTGCCGGCCGAGGCAGGCTCGTTCCACCTTGATGACTACGTGGCCTACGTGGAGGCGTTCATCCGTCACGTCGGTGGCGGCGACGCGCACGTGATCAGCGTCTGCCAGCCCACGGTGCCGGTGCTGGCGGCGGTGTCACTCATGGCCAGCCGCGGCGAGCCCACACCGCGCACGATGACGATGATGGGCGGCCCTATCGACGCCCGCAAGAGCCCCACCGCTGTCAACAACCTGGCCATGAACAAGAGCCACAGCTGGTTCGAGAACAACGTCATCTTCCGCGTGCCGCAGAACTTCCCGGGTGCAGGCCGCCGCGTCTACCCCGGCTTCCTGCAGCACACGGGTTTCGTGGCGATGAACCCCGACCGCCACTTGAGCAGCCACTACGACTACTTCCTCGACCTGATCCGCGGCGACGATGACAACGCCGAGGCCCACCGCCAGTTCTACGACGAGTACAACGCCGTGCTCGACATGCCGGCCGAGTACTACCTGGACACCATCAAGACCGTGTTCCAGGACTTCGCGCTTGTCAACGGCACCTGGGTCGTGGCTGGCCAGGCAGTAAGGCCGCAAGACATCACCCGCACGGCACTGCTCACAGTGGAAGGCGAACTCGACGACATCTCCGGCGCCGGCCAGACCGAGGCCGCGCACGGGCTGTGCACCGGCATCCCGAGGGCCCGCTTGGTGCACTACACGGCCGAGGGGGCGGGCCACTACGGCATCTTCTCGGGCCGGCGCTGGCGCGAAAAGGTCTACCCTGTGGTGCGCGGCTTCATTGCGCGCTTCAACACCCCGTTCGAGGCCGCACCGGCAGAGCCGGCCCGCAAGGTACCGCGCCAGGCGGCGGCGCCCGCGCGCCGGTCGCGCACCCGCAAGACCGCGGCCTGAGCGCCTGGGGCCCACGGCGCCGGGATAATCCGGCGTCGTGATGACCGCGCCGCCCCTGTCCCTGGCTGACCGCATCGACGCGGCGCTGCCCCAGACGCAGTGCACGCGCTGCGGCGAGCCCGATTGCCGCCGCTACGCCGAGGCCATCGCCGAGGGCCGGGCGCCCATCAACCGCTGCCCGCCTGGCGGCGCCGAGGGCATCGTGCGGCTGGCTTCGATCAGCGGCCAGCCGGTGCAGCCGCTTGACGCGGCCCACGGCACCGAAGGCCCGCGTGCCGTGGCCTTTGTCGACGAAGCCTGGTGCATCGGCTGCACGCTGTGCATCAAGGCCTGCCCGGTGGACTGCATCGTCGGCGCGCCCAGGCGCATGCACACCGTGATCGAGTCGCTGTGCACCGGCTGCGAGCTGTGTGTCCCAGCCTGCCCGGTGGACTGCATCGAGCTGGAGCCCGCCACACCCGGCGCCAGCGGCTGGGCCGCGTGGAGCCCGGCGCAGGCCGATGAGGCGCGAGAACGCTACGCCTTCCGACACCTGCGCCTGGAGCAAGAACGGCGCGCCAACGACGAGCGCCTGACCGCCCAGGCCGCGCACAAGCTGGCCGACATCGCCGCCGCCCGCCGACGATGAAGCCCGAGCACATCGACCCCTTCTTTGCCGCACTCGCCGCGGCCAACCCGGAGCCGCGCACCGAGCTCGAGTTCTCCAGCGTCTTCGAACTGCTGGCCGCGGTGCTGCTGTCGGCCCAGGCCACCGACGTGGGCGTCAACAAGGCGACGAAGCGGCTGTTCGTTCTGGCGCCCAACCCACGGCGCATGCTGGCGCTGGGCGAAGAACGCGTGACCGAGCTCGTGCGCACCATCGGCCTGTACCGCACCAAGGCCAGGAATCTGCTTGCCACCTGCCGCATCCTTGTGGAAAGACACGGCGGCGAGGTGCCGAACGACCGCGCCGCGCTCGTGGCGCTGCCCGGAGTGGGTCGCAAGACCGCCAACGTGGTGCTGAACGTGGCTTTCGGCGAGCCGACGATGGCCGTGGACACGCACGTGTTCCGCGTGAGCAACCGCACCGGGTTGGCGCGTGGCAAGACCGTCGAGCAGGTTGAGCAGCAGCTGCTTGAGCGGGTGCCGGTGCGCTGGGGCGAGCACGCCCACCACTGGCTCATCCTGCACGGCCGCTACGTGTGCACGGCGCGCGCTCCGCGCTGCGCAGCCTGCGGGGTGCGCCCGTGGTGCGACGAAGGCCGGCGCGCCCGCACCGTCGGCCGCCACAAGGCGGGCTGACGGCATGACCATGCGGTCGCGTCCCTACAATGGGCACGGGGGGGATGCCGATGGCCCATACGTTCGATGAGCTCGCGGAACGGATCGACCGCCTGGTGCTGCGGCATCAGGAGTTGCAGCGAGCCAATGCACTGATCGGGCAACAGCTGGCCGCGGTCGTGGCCGAGCGCGACAGCCTCCGTTCTCGGCTGGCTGCCGCGCGCGGCCGCATCGACAGCCTGCTGGCCCGGCTGCCAGCCGAGCCGTGCGCGATCCCGGCCGAACGGGATAGCGGCACATGAGGCAGATGGAGGTGACCATCCTCGGGCAGGTATACGTGCTGGGCTGCCCCGAAGGCGGCGAGGCGCTGCTCGCCAAGGCGGTGGCGGCCGTCGACCGCGAGATGGTCAACATCCGCGACGCCGGCAAGGTGCGCGCACGCGAACGCATCGCCGTGCTGGCTGCGCTCAACCTCGCCTACCAGTCTGCTGAACAGAGCCCGGTCCGCGCCGCCGAGCCGGCGGCCGAGGTTGCCACCGCAGGCACCCTGCCCCAGGAGCAGCTCGATCTGCTGGTCGAGCGACTGGACCAGGCCCTCGGCGCCGATGGGCAGTTGTTGTGACTATCGGCAGGACAGGGGCTTGACCTCTGCCTAGAATGAAGCCGTCCGTCGTGATCCCGTGGGCTTTATATTTCCTTGAACCGATGCTCACTGAGCCAGGGCTTGGAACATTGCCAGGCTGGTGTGATCGTCTCGCGTCAGATGAACCCGAAGCCCGGCTGACCTCGCCCACCTGAACTTCCCTGAGGGTTCAGGAATGCGGCTCACGGTTCACGACGGACACCCTTGGCGCAGATGGCGTTGTGGTTGATGAAGAGCGAACCGGACGAGGCGTCCGTCGACGACCTCACCAAGGCCCCGGGCAGCACCCTTGACCTGTTGCCACGACCGACAGCCTGATCTGGGCTCAGGGTGCTATCATCGCGGGCTTTTCCGAGCCGGCCGCTCATGGATGGCGACCCGCTTCGGATTCTTACCCGCAAACCCCGGGCCTTCGCGAAAGCAGCCCCAAGCCGCAATGACCACGATCCGCGTCAAAGAGAACGAGCCTTTCGATGTTGCCCTGCGCCGCTTCAAGCGCACCATCGAGAAGATCGGCCTGCTGACCGAGCTGCGCGCCCGCGAGTTCTACGAAAAGCCCACATCCGAACGCAAGCGCAAGAAGGCGGCGGCCGTCAAGCGCCACTTCAAGCGCGTGCGCAGCATGCAGCTGCCCAAGAAGCTGTACTGACCGCAACGACGGCATCCCCGCACCGGGGACGCCTTGAAGGTCGCCACGGCAAGCCCGCGCGAATCATCGTGGCGGGCTTTCGTCGTTGTTGATACCCCAGCCGAGTGCCGAGAGACCCACCGCCATGAGCACGCTGAAGGACCGCATCCAGGACGACATGAAGGCCGCCATGCGCGCCAAGGACAGCGAGCGTCTGTCCACCATCCGCATGTTGCTGGCGGCGATGAAGCAGCGCGAGGTCGACGAGCGCATCGTGCTCGATGACGCCGCTGTCGTGACCATCGTCGACAAGCTCATCAAGCAGCGCCGCGACAGCATTGCGGCCTTCCAGCAGGCCGGCCGCGACGACCTGGTGGCCAAGGAGTCGGCTGAGGTGCTGGTGCTGCAAGCCTACCTGCCTGCGCGGCTCTCAGGCGACGAAGTGGCGGCGGCAGTGGCGGCCATCGTGGCCGAACTCGGCGCCGCAGGCCCCGGCGACATGGGCAAGGTCATGGCCGCCGCCAAGGCCCGGCTGGGTGCCA
>JAUMBF010000164.1:0-4423 GCA_032115875.1 Rubrivivax sp. | reverse complement strand
CTGCCGGCTGATGGGCCGCGCCACGGGCCTTTCGCTGCTGCGCGGCCCGCAGAGCGACGCCGCGCTGGCGCAGTGGCTGCGCGGCTGGCGCCAGCAGATCGAGGTGCCGGCACCCGCGACGACGGCGCAGATGTCGTCGATGCCGGTGCCGGCCCGGCGCTGGGACGACGAGGCGCTGGCCTCGTTCGCCAACCTGTCCACCACCATCGCCTGCGAGTGCCCCAAGCACATTGCCGACCTGCTGGTGCAGCTTTCGCACTTCGAGGCCTACAGCGCCGACTGCGAGCACCGCAGCCCCGAAGACGCCGAGCTGCACGCCTACCTGCACCAGGTCACGGCGCTGGCGCGGGCGCAGTTCGAGACGGCGCTCGAGCGCGTCGCCGTCCACGAAGGGCTGCTGAAGAGCACCTGAGCAGCCGCGGGCATCGGCGCCGGGCATCATCGGCGCATGTCTTCCGTCCGCCTGTTCGATGCCGATGCCGTGGCTGCGGCGCTGCCCTTCGCCGGGCTCGTCGAGGCCCTGCGCGAGGCCTTTGCCGAAGGCGCCGAGGTGCCGGCCCGCCACGTGCACCGTATTCCCGACGGCGCTGGCCAGGAGATCACCTCGCTGCTGATGCCGGCCTGGACGCGCCCGCCTGCGGGCCACGGCGCCGACGGCGGTTTCTACGGCGTGAAGATCATCAACGTCGCCCCGGGCAACGCCGCCCGCGGCCTGCCGGGCTTGCACGGCAGCTACCTGCTGTTCGAGGCTGCCACCGGCCGGCCGCTGGCGCTGATGGACGCCGACGTGCTGACGGCGCGCCGCACGGCCGCGGCCTCGGCGCTGGCCGCCGGCTACCTGGCGCGGCCCGATGCCACGCGGCTGCTGGTGCTGGGCGCCGGCCGCGTGGCGGCGCTGCTGCCGCAGGCCCACCGCGCGGTGCGGCCCATCCGCCAGGTGGCGCTGTGGGCGCGTCGGCGCGACGCCGCCGAGGCGCTGGCGTATCTGTGGCAAGGCCAGGGATTCGAGGTCGAACTCGTCACCGACCTGCCGGCTGCGGTGGCCGGCGCGCACATCGTCAGCACCGCCACGCTGGCCACCGAGCCGCTGGTGCAGGGCGCCTGGCTGGCGCCGGGCAGCCATCTCGATCTGATCGGCGGCTTCACCCCCGCCATGCGCGAGGCCGACGACGACTGCTTCCGCGGCGCCCGCCTGGTGGTCGACACCG
Organism: Rubrivivax sp.; assembly: GCA_032115875.1. GTDB lineage: Bacteria > Pseudomonadota > Gammaproteobacteria > Burkholderiales > Burkholderiaceae_C > Rubrivivax. Next base: position 3,215 of record JAUMBF010000164.1, on the reverse strand, counting down.
ACGAGGCCCTGGCCAAGAGCGGCGATCTGCTCGGCCCGCTGTCGCGCGGCGTGTTCACGCCCGCCGACGTGCGCGCCACGCTGGCGCAGCTGGCGCGCGGCAGCCTGCCCGGGCGCACGCAGGAGCGGCAGCGCACGGTGTTCAAGTCGGTGGGCACGGCCCTGGAAGACCTGGCCGCGGCGCGGCGGGTGTGGGCCCTGCGGCCGGCCGGTTAGCCGCACCCCTTGGCCGCCTCCCCGGCGGTCGCCCCTCGGCAGGGGCTGGGTGACTCAAGGAGAAAGGGACATTGAATGCGGCCTAAGCCGTTGATTCTTGGGTGAACTGGATCAACCGGGCGGGATACCGCCTCCCGCATCATGAAATCGCGAGGTGGTGCGCCTCCGAGCGGGTGCGGATGCTGCCTCCTGATGCGCCCGGATGCTGGCGCTCAGCACGCCAGTGATGAAATCGGCGCAGCCCGCCGGCACCGAGAAGCCGAACGTCGGGTGCCGAGTCCCGCGCCACGCCGTGGGGGATGTGTCCACAGGCCCCTTGGCGTTTGCCGGGCATATCCGGGTGTGGTCGCGCGCGGCGGCTGGTCACACGCGGTATCAGCGTCCCACGCCTCTGCGTGGTGTCTTGCATGGGCCGCGCGGGGCAGTGGGCCATGCAGGGTCGTCAGATTGCGTGCGTCGATGTGCATCACCCGTTCTCGGGGCTGACCTGTGCGCCGGATCAAGACAACCGCGAGCAGGCCGCGCGACCACGGTCTGGGGTCGTGTCCCAGCGCATGGTGTAAGTCCACAGCCTGGAGAGAGCTGAGATGCGCGGTACTCAGCGGGCTACTGCCGACAGCCGAGTGGGAACAGTATCGCTGAGGGTCTGCAGACCCTCAAGCTGCATATAGCGCCGGTTCAGGCTCCACTCGTCGTTCTGCTCAAGCATCATGGCACCGACCAATCGAACGATGGAAGCGTCGTTGGGGAAGATGCCCACGACATTGGTTCGCCGCTTGATCTCGGCGTTCAATCGCTCCAGCGGGTTCGTGGAGTAGATCTGCGGCCAGTGCGCCCTGGGGAAGGTCATGAACGCGAGCACGTCGTTTTCGGCATCGTCCATCAGCACGCCGAGCTTGGGGAACTTGCCCCGCAGCTGATCAGCGACGGTACGCCACTGCGCACGCGCGTTGTCGGCGGAGTCCTGCACGAACACCGTGCCGATGGCTGCGCTGACCATGCGCCGCTGGGTCTTGCCAGCGTGCGCCAGGGCGTTGCGCATGAAGTGAACGCGGCAGCGCTGCCAGGTGGCCTTCAGGACCTTCGCAGCGGCCGCCTTGATGCCTTCGTGGCTGTCGCTGATCACGAGCTTCACGCCGCGCAGCCCGCGCCGGTTCAGGCTGCGCAGGAACTCGGTCCAGAACGGCTCGGCCTCCGAGGCGCCGACCTTCAACCCGAGCACCTCGCGCTGGCCATCGGTGTTCACGCCCACCGCCACTATCACCGCCACGCTCACGATGCGTCCGGCCTCGCGGGTCTTGACGTACGTGGCGTCGATCCACAGGTACGGCCAGTCGCCTTCGATCTGGCGGTTCAGGAACGCGCCCACACGCTCGTCGAGCTCGCCGCACAGCCGGCTGACCTGGCTCTTGGAGACGCCGCTCATGCCCAGGGCCTTGACCAGGTCGTCCACCGAGCGGGTGGAGATGCCCTGGATGTAGGCCTCCTGGATCACGGCGGTGAGCGCCTTCTCGGCGGTGCGCCGGGGCTCCAGGAACTCGGGGAAGTAGCTGCCCTGGCGCAGCTTGGGGATCTTGAGCTCGACGCTGCCGGCGCGGGTGTCCCAGGTCCGTTCGCGGTAACCATTGCGGCTGTTCAGACGCTCGGGGTTCTTCTCGTCGTAGCCGGCGCCGCAGCGGCCCTCGACATCGAGCTCCATCAGGCGTTGGGCCATGAACTGCACCATCTGGCGCAGCACGTCGATGTCGGCTCCCTTCTCGGCGAGTTCGGTCAATGCGATAGTGGCGGTGGTCATCGTGGAATCTCCTTGGAACAGGTTGGTGGGTCGCACCTCAACCTTATCCGGGACCACGATGGCCACCCCACCTGGGACGGCCGCCGCCGCGCGGCAGCTCGCTACGGGTTCGGCCCTACGGGCCTCACCCTCCGCGACCTGCCGCGCACTGCAGGACTTACACCACTTCCTGGGACATCACCCCACCGGCACGCGCGCCGAGAAACACGGCCAGAACCCGAAGGGGTACGCACGCGCTTGCGGGCGCGCCCGTCAGGACTGCGCCGCGCGGCCATGTCCCGACATCCAGGAGACGGACCTCATGCCTGCACGGCAAGGCCGCCCGCCCTGGCCAGCGCGCCGGCACCGACGCAGCCCCAACGGTCGAATGATGGGGAACCGACGACTCGGCGGCCCGCACGCGTAAAGCGGCACCGGGCCGCCCTGCTCACTGATGGCCGCCCCCCCCCGCGGCGCGCAAGCCCACGGCGGATGGCACGTCGGCGGCCTGGTTGCTGCAGGTGCAAGAAGCAACCGGGTCCAGCCGCACCATCAAGGCTCGACATGGGGCTCGACTCGGGGTGTCGAACCACTGCGCGTTGCAGAGTCTGGCGAGGCGTGCGCAACCTCAGCCCAGGCATCCGGCGCCCAAGGCGCACCAGCGCAGCAGCGCAAGAAGTTCCAATGCAACCCACACCGGGTCACCAAGACCCTGGGCCCCAGTGACCGCAGAGCCATCGAGCTCGCGCGGCCGTACGGCAACACCTTGGTCTGCGCCCGCCATCGGACCGACGCCAAGGGCAATTTGCGGCACACCACCGTCGAATTGGCAGTCCGCAACGAACTCATCAGACCGCGCTTGGTGAAGGTGGCTAATCTGCAGACCCAACGCCACGAACGAACGACGCACTCCACCATCAAGGGCGCAGAAGGTGTCTGGGACGGCACAAGCACCTCTGGCGCATTCCCAGCGGCATAGCGCCGATCCTGAACCTCAGGGATCGCATCGTCCTTTTGTAGGTGCTGGCATGTCTCGCTGTACCGACTCGTGGGCAGGTATAAAACATGTGGGCATGGGTGGCTAAGTCACCCTGCCGCCGAAAGCACGTCAGGCCGCGCATGCCTGCTCACGGGTTTGCCAGCAGTATTGCCACTCGTTTAGCACATTATATTTCGCTGGTGCCTGGCGTCCCCAACAGGCACACATTCCAAACAGGGGAGGGAGT
>JAUMBF010000163.1:0-5896 GCA_032115875.1 Rubrivivax sp. | reverse complement strand
GGTCATTCGCGAGCGCGATCTTCGGCTAGTCGGTGCCTCGGCCGCTTTGTACGGTGAAGGGTGCGTGTGATGCCGGTCGGTACGGTGCAGCTCATCACGATGGCCGAGTACGCGCGGCGCCGTGGGTGCACCGAAGGCGCGGTGCGCCGGGCCGTGCGTGACCAGCGCATCACGCTGATCGAGGGCAAGATCGACCCGGTGGCGGCCGATGCGCAGTGGGCGCGCAACACGCGCGTGCGCGCCGGCAGCCGCGCCACCGACGACGCCAACCTGCAGGCGCCCGGCGGCGCGCGGCGCGGCCAGGCCGACGGCGACGACGGCGACGGCGTCTACTGGCAGAGCAAGGCCCGCCGCGAAGCTGCCGAGGCTGAGCTGGCCGAGCTGCGCCTAGCCGAGCTGCGCCGCGTGCTGGTGCGTGAAGACGACGTGCGCGCCGCGCTGTCGCGCCGCGTGGCCAGCCTGCGCGAAGCCTTCCTGCAGCTGCCCGCGCGCGTGGTGCCGCTGCTGGTGGCCCAGCCCGAGCCCGGCGCCATGCACCGCGTGCTGCACGCCGAAATCGTGGCCGCGCTGGCCGCGGTGACGGCCGACCCCGAGCCGAGGCCGCAGCATGGGCGCGCGTGACCTGCCCCCGCTGATCGACGCCGAGCGCCTGGTCGGCGACATCCTGCGCGAGTACCTGGCGCCGCCGCCCATCGTCACCGTCACCGAGTGGGCCGAGCGCCACCGCGTGCTCTCAGGCAAGGACAGCAGCGAGCCCGGCCCCTACCGCGTCGCCCGCACGCCTTACGCCCGCGAGCCGATGGACTGCCTGAGCCAGCACAGCGCCACCGAAGAGGTGGTGCTGATGTGGGGCGCGCAGACCAGCAAGACCACGGTGGGCAGCAACTGGCTCGGCTACACGATGGACACCGCGCCGGGCCCGGTGATGGTGGTTCAGCCCACCATCGACATGGCCAAGCGCTACAGCCGCCAGCGCCTGTCGCCGATGATCGAGGAGAGCCCCGCGCTGCGCCGCAAGGTGCGCGAGAACAAGAGCCGCGACGAGGCCAACACCACGCTGCTGAAAGAGTTTGCCGGCGGCTTCTGCGCGCTGGCCGGCGCCAACAGCGCCGCCGGCCTGCGCAGCATGCCCGTGCGCGACCTGTTCCTCGACGAGATCGACGCCTACCCGCTGGACGCCGACGGCGAGGGCGACCCCATCAAGCTGGCCGAGGCGCGGCAGACCACCTTCAGCCGCCGCAAGCGCCTGCTGACCAGCACACCCACCACCAAGGACTTCAGCCGCATCGAGCAGCGCTACCTGGCCAGCGACCGCTGCCGCTACCACGTGCCTTGCCCGCACTGCGGCGAGCACCAGGCGCTGGAGTGGGGCGCCGACAAGGCGCACGGCCTCAAGTGGGACAGCGCCGACGACGGCAGCCCGCTGCCCGACAGCGTGCGCTACGTCTGCGCGCACTGCGGCGGCGAGATCCGCGAGCACCACAAGCCCGCCATGCTGGCCGCCGGCCGCTGGGTGGCCGATACCCCCGGCGCCGCCGCTGGCCGCGTGCGCGGCTTCCAGCTCTCGAGCCTCTACAGCCCGCTCGGCTGGCTGAGCTGGGCCGACATCGTGGCCGAGTGGCACCGCGCGCTGACGGCCAGCCGCGCGGGCGACATCAGCCTGCTGCGCGTCTTCGTCAACACCCGCCTGGCCGAAACCTTCGAGGAAAGCGGCGATCGCGCCGACGAGCACGCCCTGCGCAAGCGCGCGGCCGACATTCCGCTGCGCCAGGTGCACTGGGGCCTGTACGTCGCCACCATCGGCGCCGACGTCCAGGGCGACCGCATCGAAGCCTACGCCTGGGCCTGGGGGCGCGGCATGGAGCGCCAGCTCGTCGACCGCGCCGTCTTCTACGGCGACCCCGCGCTCGACGAAAGCCAGCCCGGCAGCCCCTGGCACGCGCTGACCGAGTACCGCCGCACGCCCATCCTGCACGCCAGCGGCCGGCCCGTGCCGGTGCTGGCCTGCATGGTCGACAGCGGCGGCCACCACACCCAGGCCGTCTACGCCTACGCCCGCACCCACCAGCACGCGCACGTCTACCCGGTCAAGGGCATGAGCCAGGCCGGCAAGGCGCTGCTGGGCAAGCCCACGCCCCAGGACGTGACCTGGCGCGGGCAGAAGATGAAAGGCGGCGTCAAGCTGTGGCCCATCGGCACCGACACCGCCAAGGCCGAAATCTACGGCCGCCTGCGCACCGCCCAGCCCGGCCCGGGCTACGTGCACCTGAGCCGCCACCTTCCGCCCGAGGTCTTCGACCAGCTCACCAGCGAGAAGCTGGTCACCCGCTACGTCAAGGGCCGCCCGCGCCTGGAGTGGACCAAGCCTGCCGGCCGCCGCAACGAGGCCCTGGACTGCGCCGTCTACGCCCTGGCCGCCGCCGTGTTCGCCGGCATCGACCGCTGGCGCGAAGGCGACTGGCGCAAATGGCAGGCCCGAGTCGAAGACCGCAGCCTGTTCGACGAGTCGGCCGCGCCCGCGCCGCCGCCCGCGCTGACGCAAGAGCCGCCGCAGGCCGCGCCCGAGCCCGCCGCCCAGCCCGAGCCGCCGCCCGCCGCCGCCCCCACCGCCACCGCGCCGCCCACCCCGCAGCGCCGCCCCACCCACCGCCCGACCCTCCCACAAGGACGCCGCCGATGGTGACCACCGCCCACCTGCCCACCCACGCCGACATCGTGCGCGACATGCTCGCCCGCGTGCGCCGCGCCGAGCAAACCGCCGGCCGCCAGCTCGACGAGCAGCTGGCCCAGCAGGTCGAGCGTGAGATCCGCCAGCACTGGGGCGGTGAACAGGTGCACGTGCCGCGCCGCCAGACCCGCGACGCCCGGGCCGAGCGCAACAGCCGCATCCAGCGCGCCTACCTCGAAAACGTGCGCCTGTCCGAAATCGCCCGCCAGGAGCAGATCACCGAGCGCCAGGTGCTGCGCGTCGTGCGCGGCCGCTGACAGGTGACATCCGCCCCTTGAAATGTCACCCCCAACCACCGCAGAGTGCCCGCCATGAGCGACATCCCCACCCAAGAGCCGGCCGTGCTGGCCGCAGGCGACACCGCCAAGTGGCGCCGCATCCTGGCTGACTACCCGGCCGGCCAGGGCTGGGCCCTGAGCTACACGCTGGTCAGCGCCGCCAACCGCTACACCTTCACGGCCAGCGCCGACGGTGACGCCCACCTGGTCACCGTGGCCGCCGCCACCACCGCCACCTGGGCCGCCGCCACCTACACCTGGCGCGCCCAGGCCAGCAAGGCCGGCGAGGTGTACACCGTGGGCACCGGCACGCTCACCGTGCGGCCCACCTTCGCCACCGCCACCGATGGCCGCAGCCACGCCCGCAAAGTGCTCGACGCCATCGAAGCCGTCATCGAAGGCCGCGCCACCAGCGAGGTGGGCGAGTACCAGATCGCCGGCCGCCAGCTGAAGTACATCCCCATCCCCGAGCTGCTGCAGCTGCGCGACAAGTACCGCGGCGAGGTGCTGCGCGAAGACGCCGCCAGCCGCGCCGCCCGCGGCCTGCCCGACCCGCGCCGCGTCTTCGTGCGCTTCGCCCGCCGCTGAGCCGACCCCACCCGCAGGACTTGCCCATGCCCAGCCTCACCCAACGCCTGCGCCAGCGCGTGGCGCAGTTCATCGCCCCGCCGGCGGCCCGCCGCCGCCTGCCGGCAACCCAGGCCCGCCGCTTCGACGCCGCCCGGGTTGACCGCCTTACCAGTGAATGGTGGACCGCCAACGCCAGCATCAACGAGGAGTTGCGCAGCGATCTGGACCGCCTGCGCGCCCGCGCCCGCGATCTTGCCAAGAACAACGACTACGCGCGCAAGTTCATCGGCATGTGCCAGGGCAACATCGTCGGCCCTGACGGCTTCCGCCTGCAAGCCCGCGTGGTCGACGACAACGGCCGCACGCCCGATCGCCTGGCCAACCAGGCCATCGAAGCCGCTTTTGCCGAGTGGGCCGCCGCCGCTGACATCACCGGCACCATGAGCCTGCGCGATGTGTGCGAAACGCTGGTGGGCGGCCTGCCCACCGACGGCGAGTTTCTCGTGCGCATGGTGCGCGGCGCCGCGGCGGGCAACCGCTACAACTTCGCGCTCGAGCTCATCGACGCCGACCGCATCGACACCCAGCACACCGAGCTGCTGGCCAACGGCAACCGCGTCATCATGGGCGTCGAGCAAGACGAAGCCGGCCGCACGCTGGCCCTGCACCTGTACCAGAGCCACCCGAATGACCTGCGCGGCGCCCAGCAGCGCCGCAAGGTGCGCGTGCCGGTGGCCGAGCTGATCCACCGCTTCCGCGTCGACGTGCCCGGCCAGGCCCGGGGCGTGCCGTGGATGGCTCCCGGCCTGGTGAGCCTGCACCACCTGGGCGGCTTCATGCTGAGCGCGCTGCTGGCCGCCGAGAACGGCGCCAACCACTACGGCTTCTTTCGCACGCCCGACGGCCTGCCCCCGGTGGGCAGCGACGAGGCCGGCGACGGCCAGCAGATCACCACCAGCCAGCCCGGCACCTTTGACACGCTGCCCCCGGGCGTTGAGTTCCAGGCCTTTGACAGCAAGTACCCAGAGCAGAACTTCGGCCCCTTCGTCAAGACCACGCTGCAACGCATCGCCAGCGGCTGGCGCGTGGCCTATCACAGCCTGGCCAATGACCTCGAGGGCGTCAATTTCAGCAGCATCCGCAGCGGCACGCTCGAAGAGCGCGACCGCTGGGCCAGCGATCAAGCCTGGTTCATCGGCGCCTTCCTGCGGCCCATGTTCAATGCCTGGCTGCAGCAGTCGCTGCTGTCGGGCGCGGTGCTGCTGCCCAACGGCAGCGCGCTGCCGGCGTCGCGCCTGGCCAAGTTCAGCGTGCACGAATGGCAGGCCCGCCGGTGGGACTGGGTGGACCCGCGCGCCGACATGGAAGCCAAGGCCCAGGCCGTGCGCGCCGGCCTGATCGCCCCCCAGACCCTGTCCGCCCAGATGGGGCAAGACTTCGAAGACGTGCTGCAGCAGATCGGCGAGGCGCAAGCCCTGGCGCAGAGCTACGGGGTCACGCTCACCGCCTACCAGGGCGCCCCTGGCGCCACGCCGGCCGCGCAGCCCGCGGCCGCGCCTGCACCAGCACCAGCACCGGCACCGGCCGAAGCCGCTTGAGCGCGTGCAAGGGCAGGTGACATTTACCCCTGGAAATGTCACCCCGCGGGCTGATGCAATGCCCGCATGCAAGACGCCAACCTTCTGCCGCAGGCCATCCGCGACGCGCAGGCCGCCAAGCCGCTGAGCCGGGCGCTGCAGTTCGAGCGCGCCCAGATCGACGAAGAAGCCCGCACCGCCACGCTGGCCTTCGCCAGCGAAGCGCCGTTCGACCGCTGGTGGGGCCGCGAGATCCTGGACGTCAGCCCCACCGCCATGCGCCTGCAGCGCCTGACCAGCGGCGCCAACCTGCTGGTGGATCACGACACGCGCGACGTCGTCGGCGTGGTCGAGCAGGTCGAAGTCGGCGCTGAGCGCGTCGCCCGCGCCGTGGTGCGCTTCGGCCGCAGCGTGCGGGCTGAGGAAGTCTGGCAAGACGTCAAGGACGGCATCCGCCGCAACGTCAGCGTGGGCTACATGATCCACGCCGCCAAGCTGATCGAAACCGACGACGACGACGACACCTACCGCGTCACCGACTGGGAGCCCTACGAGGTGTCGCTCGTCAGCGTGCCGGCCGATCCCAGCGTCGGCGTCGGCCGCGCCCTGGCGCAGCCCCAAGCCGCACCCGCCGCATTCCCCGCACCCCTCTCGGCGCCGGCAGCCGCCGACCCGGCCACCCCGGTGGCCGGCCCTTCGCCTGCTGCCGACCGCGCGGCCCCTGCCGCACCGACCCCGCAACC
>JAUMBF010000162.1:0-6244 GCA_032115875.1 Rubrivivax sp. | reverse complement strand
CTGGCCGAGGTGCTGGAGCGCCCCGCAGGCCTGCTGAGCCACGGCCAGAAGCGGCAGCTGGAGATTGCCATGTGCCTGGCCACCGCGCCGCAGGTGCTGCTGCTGGATGAGCCGCTGGCCGGCATGGGCGCCGAGGAGACCGAGCGCATGCTGGCCCTGCTGGCCGAGCTGAAGGCCGACCACGCCATCCTGCTGGTGGAGCACGACATGGACGCTGTGTTCCGCGTGGCCGACCGCATCACGGTGATGGTCAACGGCAGCGTCATCGCGCACGGCTCGCCCGAGGCCGTGCGCAGCGACGCGCAGGTGCAGGCGGCCTATCTTGGCGGGCACTGACATGAGCCCGCCCCGCCGCCCGGAGGGCGAGTTCCGCAGTGCGAAGCACGAAGGCACCCCACTGAGCCCGCCCACCGACCCCATCCTCGACGCCCGCGGCATCCACGCCTGGTACGGCAGCAGCCACGTGCTGCATGGCGTGGACCTCGCCATCGCCCGCGGCGAGACCGTGGGCCTGCTCGGCCGCAATGGCATGGGCAAGAGCACGCTGATCCGCACGCTGCTGGGCTTTGTGCCGCAGCGCGAGGGGCGGATCCGCCTCTTCGGCGAGGACTTCAGCCGCGGCCGCCCGCACGAGCTGGCGCGCCGCGGCGTGGCCTACGTTCCAGAGGGCCGCGGCGTCTTTCCCAACCTCACGGTGCGCGAGAACCTGGTGATGGCCGCGCGGCCGGCCGAGGCCGCCCCGCGCGGCCGCGGCTGGAGCTACGAGCGCGTGATGAGCACCTTTCCGCGGCTGGCCGAACGCACCGGCCACCTGGGCGGGCAGCTCTCGGGCGGCGAGCAGCAGATGCTGTCCATCGGCCGCGCGCTGATGACGCAGCCCGAGCTCGTGATCCTCGACGAGGCCACCGAGGGCCTGGCGCCGCTGATCGTGGCCGAGATCTGGCGCGTGATCGGCGAGATCCGCACCGACGGCATCGCCACGGTGATCGTCGACCGTAACTACCGCAAGGTGCTGGAGCACGCCGACCGCGCGGTGGTGCTGCAGAAGGGCGTCGTGGTGCTGCAGGGCGCGAGCTCGGCACTGCGCAACGACGCCGCGCTGGCGGCCTTCCTGGGCGTGTGACCGCCTGCCTTCAGGGCACCGGCGCCGGCGCCTCGGCGCTCGGCAGCTCTGCCAGGCGGCCGGCCTCCATGCGCAGCTGGCGCTCGCAGCGCGCGGCGATGGCGCGGTCGTGCGTCACCAACACCAGCGTCGTGCCGGCCTCGCGGTTCATCTCGAACATCAGGTCCATGACCTTGGCGCCGGTGGCGAAGTCCAGGCTGCCGGTGGGCTCGTCGGCCAGCAGCAGCGCCGGGCGCGTCACGAAGGCCCGCGCCAGCGCCACGCGCTGCTGCTCGCCGCCGCTCAACACGCGCGGGTAGTGGCCGAGGCGCTCGGCGAGGCCCACGCGTTGCAGCATCTCGGTGGCCTTGGCGCGCGCGGCAGGGTCGCCCTTGAGCTCCAGCGGCAGCATCACATTCTCCAGCGCCGTCAGGTTGGCCAGCAGCTGGAAGCTCTGGAAAACGAAGCCCACGTGCTCGGCGCGCACGGCGGCGCGGGCGTCCTCGTCCATGGCAAAGAGGTCGATGCCCGCGAGCTGGACGGTGCCGGAGCTCGGCACGTCCAGCCCCGCCAGGATGGACAGCAGCGTGCTCTTGCCCGAACCCGAGGCACCGACGATGGCCACGGATTCCCGTGCCACGAGCCGGAAATCGACCTCATGCAGTATGGTGAGCGTCCCGGTGGCGTCGGTCACCTGCTTGGAGACACGGTCCACCGCGATGATGGGTTCAGACATGAAGGGCTTGCGCCGGCCCACGCAGCGGGCGCGGCGGCGTTGGTTGGTTGCTGCGGTGCGGCACTGTAGCGCGCTGCTCCTGGCCGGGCCGGCGCTGCGGGCGACGGCCGCCCCGGCGCCAGGGGCAACCGCCGCCAAGGTCGCCGCGCAGCCGGTGATCCTGATCGTCGGTGACAGCCTGTCGGCAGAGTACGGCCTGGCGCGCGGCGCGGGCTGGGTGAACCTGCTCACGCAGCGGCTGGCGCGCGAGAAGCTGCCCTGGCGCGTGGTCAACGCCAGCATCAGTGGCGACACCACCTCAGGGGGGCGCACGCGTTTGCCGGGGCTGCTGCTCGAGCACCGGCCGCGCGTGGTGCTGATCGAGCTCGGCGGCAACGACGCGCTCCGCGGCCTGCCGCTGGACATGACACGGGACAACCTCACGGCCATGGCGCAGGCCGCCAAAGCTGCCGGTGCGCGCGTGCTGATCGCCGGTATGCAGGTGCCGCCCAACTATGGCCGCCGCTACCGCGAGCAGTTCGCGCAGCTCTTCGCCACGGTCGCCAGTGCCGAGGGCGCGGCGCTGGTGCCCTTCTTCCTGGCCGGTGTGGCGGACGTGCCGGATGCCGAGCGCTACTTCCAGCCCGACCGCATCCACCCCACGGCCGAGGCGCAGCCGCGCATGCTGGACAACGTCTGGCCCGCGTTGCGGCCGCTGCTGCGCGCGCCGGGCTGAGCGCCGGCCGTCGTGGTGGCCGGTGGCGCCCAGGACGGACAAGGCTCGCGCACTACACTGGCCCGCAGCATGCAAGCCTCGCTCAACGACCGCATCACCCGCGTCGGTCCCGGCACGCCCTGTGGCGAGCTGCTGCGGCGCTACTGGCAGCCCGCGGCGCTGCTCGACGAGTTCGACCCGCGCTTGGACCCGCGCATGGCCCAGCGCCCGCTGAAGGCCGTGCGGCTGCTGGGTCAGGATCTTGTGCTGTTCCGCGCCGATAGCTCGGATGGAAGCGGCACCTGGGGCCTGCTCGACCGCGACTGCCCGCACCGCGGCGCCGACCTGGCCTTTGCGCGGCACGAGGGCACGCACATCCGCTGCCCCTTCCACGGCTGGGCCTTCGACGCCCAGGGCCGGTGCGTGGACACACCGGCAGAGCCTTTCATCAATGGGGTCGGATCGACGCTGTGCCAGCGCGTGCGCCAGCGCCGCTACCCCACGCAGGTGGTGGCCGGCGTCGTGTGGGCCTGGCTCGGCCCCGAGGGCAGCGAGCCGCCCGCGTTGCCGGCGCTGGACGCCTTCGTCGCGCCGGCCAGCCACGCCTTCGCCTTCAAGGGCCAGTGGCACTGCAACTGGCTGCAGGCCGTGGAGGTGGGCATCGACCCGGCCCATCCCAGCTTCCTGCACCGCATGCTCGACGACGACCCGCAGGCCGATGCCTACGGCCGCCAGTTCCGCAGCGCCAGCGTGGGCGACGTCGACGGCCAGCGCTGGCCGATGACGCGCGTGATGCGCGAGCGCTGCAGTCCCGAGATCCGCCACGAGGCCGTCATGCCTGAGATATCGCCCGGCCTGACGCGCATCACCACGCTGCGCCTGATCGACGAGCGCCACACCCACGTGCGCGTGACGAACTCGCTGTTTCCGCAGACCTTCGTGATCCCGCTGTCGGACACGCTGACCATCACGCAGTGGCACGTGCCGGTGGACGACACGCACACGTACTGGTACAGCTTCTTCACGAGCTTTGGCGCGCCGCTGGACCACGAGACCATGCGAGCGCAGCGCCTGCCGCACCTGACGCTGCCCGACTACGTGCCGCGCCACGGCCGCCACGACGACTGGGGCTACGACCCCGAGGAGCAGCGCACGCGCACCTTCCTCGGGCTGGGCGAGGACGACATCAACCGCCACGACCAGTGGGCCGTCGAGAGCATGGGCCCGATCCAGGATCGCACGCGCGAGCACCTGGGCACCAGCGACAAGGTCATCATGGCCAACCGGCGGATGCTGCTGTCGGCCATCGACGCGGTGCAGGCCGGCGGCACGCCGCCGCTGGTGCTGGACGCCGCCGCCGCGGCGGCGCTCACGGGCCCGCTCACCATCGACTGCATCGCGCCCGCGCAGGGCTGGGAGGCGCATTGGGCCGACAAGGCCCGCGCGCTGCGCGAGGCTGCGCCCTGGCGGGCCGCGACCTCGCCCGTCCCGGCCCAACCGGCATGACCGCGGCATGACGCCGGCCGAGTTGCTGGCCCGCATCGAGGCCGCGGGCCTGGAGCAGGTGCGCGTGGCCTGGGCCGACCTGCACGGCACCCACCGCGGCAAGACCCTGGTGGTGGGCGGCCCCTTCGGCACGCGGGCACTGGCCGCGGCGCTGAACAACGGCGTCGGCCTCGTCAGCACGCTGCTGCTCAAAGACAGCGCCGACCGCACGGCGCTGCCGGTGTTCGAGCCCGGCGCGCTCGATGGCCTGCCTGGATTCGGCGCCGCCAACAACCTGCTGCTGTGGCCCGAGCCGGCCAGCTTCGTCGTGCTGCCCTGGGCGCCGCGCACCGGCTGGCTGCGCGCCACGCCGCGCTGGGCCGACGGCCGTGCCGTCGAGGCCGATCCGCGGCAGGTGCTGGTGCGCGCGCTCGAACGCCTGTCCGCCGCGGGCTACCGGCTGCGCGTGGGCCTGGAGCTCGAGTTCCACGTCTATCGGCTTGACGCCGCGCCGTTGCCTGCAGCGGTGGACGGCTGGCCCGCAGAGCCCGCCGCGGTGCACGCCCTGCACCCGGGCCACGGACTGCTGAATGAGGCCTGGGTCGACCGCTGCGACGCCGTCTTCGCCACCGTGCGCCGCGTCGCCGCAGGGCTGGGCCTGCCACTCACCAGCTTGGAGGTCGAGTTCGGCCCCAGCCAGGTCGAGGCCGTTTTCTCCGCCACCGATGCGCTGACCGCGGCCGATCATCTGGTGGCCTTCCGCAGTGGTGTGCGCCAGGCGCTGGCGCGCGAGGGCTGGCACGCCACCTTCATGGCGCGGCCGCCGCTGCCCGGCGCCATGGCCAGCGGCTGGCACCTGCACCAGAGCCTGGCCTCGGCCCGCGGCCCCGATGCCGGCCGCAACGTGTTCGTGCGGCGCCAGCCGGGTGGCGGCGCGCACGAAGCGCGCGCGCTGCTGTCGGACGCTGGCGCGCATTGGCTCGCGGGTCTGCTGGCGCACGCGCCCGGCCTGGCGGCGCTGAGCGTACCCACGGCCGTGGGCTTCGAGCGCTTCAAGGGCAGCCCGATGGCGCCGACAGCCGCGAACTGGGGCTTCGACAACCGCGGCGCCATGCTGCGCGTGATCGGCGGCCCCGGCGACCCCGCCACCCGCATCGAGAACCGCCTGGGCGAGCCGCTGGCCAATCCCTATCTGTGCCTGGCCGGGCAGGTGGCTGCGGGCCTGGACGGCCTGGCGCGGCAGCTCGAGCCCGGCCCCGCGGCGCGCGCACCGTACGAGCCGCAACCCGCGCCGCTGCCGACCACACCCACCGCTGCGCTGGACGCGTTGGCCGCCGACGCCGTGCTGACCGAGGCCCTGGGCCCCGCAATGCGGCGCGTGCACGAGGCCGTGCGCCGCGCCGAGATCGCGCGCCGCGCGGCGGCCGGCGACCCCGCGGCCTGGGACCGCCGCGAGCTCTTCGGCCGCTTCTAGCCTTGGGGCGCGATCCATGCTGCGAACGCATGGCAGCCAGTCGGGAATGCCGCAGGGCGACGGGCCGTCTCCAGCCGTGACAATGCGCGGCTGCCCGAGACCGCCCCCGCGCCGATGCCGACGATCCACCTCCTTTACGCCGACGGCCATGCCGTCACAGTCGAGGGCACCAGCGGCCGCAGCCTGATGAAGGCGGCGGTCAGTGCCGGTATCGAGGCCATCGCTGCCGACTGCGGCGGGACGCTCAGTTGCGCCACCTGCCACGTCATGCTCGACGAGCCCTGGCTCAGCCGCGTGCCGGGGCCATCGGCTGACGAGGAGGCGATGCTTGATCTCACCGCCGCCCCGCGCGAGCCCGGCAGCCGGCTGTCGTGCCAGCTCGTGCTCTGCGCCGCGCTCGACGGGCTCGTTGCGCGCCTGCCTGACCGGCAATACTGAACCCCCGGGCGCCGTGCGTGCACTCGAGATCCTCGCCAAGGCCGCCGCCGTCGTGGCCGGCCTGCTGCTGACGGCGATCACCTTGATGACCGTGGCCAGCGTCATCGGCCGCAACACCACCGGCTGGACGCTGGTGGGCGACTTCGAGCTCGCCGGCTCTGCAGCCGGTGCGGCCATCGCGCTCTTCCTGCCCTGGTGCCAATGGGAGCGCGGCCACATCATCGTGGATTTCTTCACCACCCGCGCCTCCGGCGCCGCGCGGGAGCGGCTCGACCGCCTGGGTGCCCTGGTGCTGGCTGCCGTGCTGGCGCTGAT
>JAUMBF010000161.1:0-14632 GCA_032115875.1 Rubrivivax sp. | reverse complement strand
CTGGTGTTGTCCGGCTCCGACCGCGACAAGCTGCTGCGGCTGGTCAACGCCAATGGCGCGCCGTTCTACGGCTCGCAGATTTCGCGCATGCCGCCGCTGGGCCAGGACTTTATCGACCACGTGTCGCGGCTGATCACGGCGCAGCGGCCCGACCTGGCGCCGGTGGACGGCGCCACGCTGCTCCAGGCTTTCGAGAGCTTCGGCCACCGGCCGCAGTTCTTCATGGAGGCCCTGGGCCAGGCACTGAGCCCGCTGTCGGATCTGCAGGGTGTTCGCTTCGAGCAGGCGGTGCTGCAGGCCGCGAAGGAACGCCAGCAGGCCGACGAGACGCAAATGGAATCCGAGTACCTCGCGCTGCGACCTCTGGAGCAGGCCGTGTTGTGGCGACTGTTGGAACAGGGGCCGCGCTTTCGCCCCTACGACGGCGAGGCGCTTCGGTTCTACCGTGAGAGGGTGACCGGGCGCGTAACCCCGCAGATGGCGCAATGCGCGCTGGAGTCGCTGCGCGAGCGCAATCCGGCCCTGGTGTGGAAGTCTGCGCGAGGGGAGTACGCGGTCGATGACGCGGCCATGCACCGGTGGTTCGAGCAACGGACAAAGGACGAGCGTTGGCCGCCGGTCGATCCTCAAGGTCAGCTTGCCATCGATGCCGACGGGCCGGAGCCACTGTGCCGGACCACAAGAGCGACACTGGGGCTTGATGCGACAGGGTCCCGAGTCCTCGAGACCACCTGAGCAACTCGTGCAGCGCAATCCGCCTCAGCTCGGCTGAGACAGCTCCCGGTCGCAGGCGGCTCCAGTACCGATACAGGTGCTAACGAATGAGGATGGCTGCGCCATCATCCAAGAGTCGCGAGCGGCCAGCCGCAGCCGGTACGCGATGACTCGGCGATTCGCAGGGAGCAAACAAATGGCCGTTGAAGGATCGGAAGCGGGTGACGCGGTGAACCCCGCGCCAGAGGCGGAACAATCCGCCGCCCCCGTCGTGCAGGTGCGAGCGGCCGTGGCCAGGAAAATCAACTTGGCCGACTTTCAGAACTCGGTACCGGCGCTCCTCGAGCTTGCGGTGGTCAACGAAACCGCTCAGGAGATTCGGCACCTGACACTCTCCGTCAGCGCCGAGCCGGCCTTCGTCAAGCCCAAGAGCTGGACTCTCGACGCGGTGGGGTCAGGCCAGACCTTTCACGTCACTCAGCTTGACCTTCAGCTGGACGGCGCACATCTCTCCCGGCTGACCGAGGCAGAGCCGGCAACCGTGGTGTTCGAGCTTCGAAGCCATCAGCCGCCGGTCGAGCCGATCGCAAGCTGCGAGCAGCGCATCGAGTTGCTGGCGCGCAATCAGTGGGGTGGCATCTCCTATATGCCAGAGATGGTGGCCGCGTTCGTGCAGCCGAACGATCCGGCGGTCGACCGCGTGCTCAAGGCTGCCGCGCTGGCGCTGGAAGCGGCCGGCAAGTCGGGGTCCATCGACGGCTACACCCACGGCGCGAAGCGGGCGTGGGAGTTGGCTTCTGGCATCTGGGCCGCGGTCTTGCAGCGCAAGCTCAACTACGCACTGCCGCCTGCCAGCTTCGAGCACGCCGGGCAGAAGGTGCGCAGCCCGAGCCAAGTACTGGATGCCGGACTCGCCACGTGCCTGGACCTGGCTCTGCTGTTCGCGGCCTGCCTGGAGCAGGCGCACCTCAACCCGCTGCTCATCTTCACCCGCGGGCACGCGTTCGTCGGTGTCTGGCTGCGGAACGAGGAGTTCACCAGCGCTGTTGTCGACGATGTCACTGCCCTGCGCAAGCGGCTGAAGCTCCAGGAGCTGTTGGTCTTCGAGACCACGCTCGCCGCCCAGGGCAAACCCGTGAGCTTTAGCCAGGCGCTCTCGAACGCGACGAAGCAGCTATCGGAAGAGGAAGACGACAAGTTCGAGCTCGTGGTTGACGTGAAGCGGGCACGCTTGTCGCGCATCCGACCGCTGGCCCTGAGCGAGGCGGTGGCCACCGCGGTCCAGCCGGAGGCAGAGCAGGACATCGCTGTCGCCGTCGAAGAAGCGCCCGATTTGCCGGAGGACAGCACCCAAGAAGTGCCCACGGCTGAACTCGACCCGAAGGACCGTCTGGCCCGTTGGCAACGCAAGTTGCTCGATCTGTCTCTGCGCAACGCCCTGTTGAACTTCAAGGGTGGCAAGAAAGCCCTTCTGCTGGAGGCAGCGGCCCCGGCACTGGAGGATGCGCTGGCCGAGGGCCAAACACTCAAGCTGCTGCCGAGTGCGGACCTGATGGAGGGGCGCGATCTGCGAAGCCAGCAACTGCACGAAGCCCGAACGCTCGAAGACCTGCGCCTGCAACATGCGGCTGAGGCGTTGCAGCGCCGCGAGATATTCGTAAGGCTCCAGCAGGAGGAGCTCGAGGATCGGCTTGTCGAGCTCTACCGCGGTGCGCGCAGCGCGATGCAGGAGGGCGGCGCCAACACGCTATACGTGGCACTGGGATTTCTGATCTGGTCCCGGTCCGACAAGCCCGACGTGCGCATCAAGGCACCGCTCATCCTGATGCCGGTGACGCTGAATCGACGTAGCGCCCGCTCCGGCTTCACCCTCGAGGCGCACGAAGACGAGCCGCTCTTCAACCCGACCTTGGTGGAAATGCTGCGGCAGGACTTCCAGCTGGAGTTGGGCGTTGCTGCAGGCGACCTGCCGCGCGACGAGAACGGGCTGGACATCGTCGGGATCTGGAAGCGTGTTCGTGCGTCGATCAAGGACGTCCGCGGGTGGGAGGTCAGCGAAGAGGTCATCCTCTCGATGTTCTCCTTCGCCAAGTACCTGATGTGGAAGGACCTGACCGCCCGGACGGAGGAGCTGCGCAAGTCCCCGGTGGTGGCCCACCTCATCGACACGCCAAGGGAACCTTACGCGTCCACAGTCTCTTTTCCCGAGGCTCGCCGCCTGGACCAGGACTACTCGCCTCAGCAGGTCTTCAGCCCGCTGCCGGCCGATTCTTCGCAGTTGTCGGCCGTCATGGCGGCGGCCAAGGGTAAGGACTTCGTCCTGATCGGGCCGCCCGGCACCGGCAAGAGCCAGACCATCGCCAATCTCATCGCCCAATGCCTGGCCGAAGACAAGCGGGTGCTGTTCGTCGCCGAGAAGATTGCCGCGTTGGATGTGGTCTATCGCCGCCTGCGCGAAGTGGGTCTGGGCGAGTTCTGCCTCGAGCTGCACTCGAACAAGAGCCGCAAGCTCGATGTGCTGAGTCAGCTGCAGAAGTCGTGGGACTCCAAGGGTGAGGTCGACGCGGACGGCTGGTCTGCCAAAGCCCAACAGCTTCAGCGTGTGCGGGAACAGCTGTCGACGTATGTGGAGCGCCTGCACCGGCGCCATGGCAACGGACTGAGCGTCTACCAGACGATCGGTTCCGTGGTGGGTGGTGACTCGACCCCGGACTTGGGCTTTACCTGGCCTTCGGTTCGGGCACAAGACGAAGCGACGCTGGCGGGGCTTCGCGAGCTGGCTGGCCGCCTGAAGGTGAACGCTTCGGCCGTAGGCCCGGAGAACCTGCGAACGGGCCCGCTGACGCCCGTCCATGCGACGGAGTGGTCGGCGAAGTGGCAACAGGAGCTGCAGCGCCTCGCCTTGCACCTGCGGTCTGCGGCCCTGGCGTTCAAAGACGCCGCTGCCGACATGGCCAGAAGTCTGGACCTTGCCTGGCCGGCGCTTCATCGGCAACAACGGCTGGCAGTGGGTTCGCTGGGGCGAGCGTTGCCGGCAGCTGCAGCGCAGGACTGGAGCTTCTGCGCCCGCACCGACGCCGACACGATCCTGGCCGACCTCAAGGCGGCACAGGAACTGTTGGGCCAGCACCGCCAGATTTCTGCCGAACTGCCCGCTCCGTGGCCGCCTGAGCTTCACGACCAGCTGCGGCAGGCCGTCGACACGCTCGAGCGACGGCGCGCGACGCACGCGGCGTTGGGCGTGTCGTGGCCAGCGGCAGTGGTCGACGAGTTGGAGCAAGGTCTACGTCTGCTCGACGAGATGACCCGGCTGAAGGCCGGCCTGTCCGTGAAGTACGGCTCGGGTGTTGCCCAGCTCAACGTCGCGCAGCTGCAGCGCGAGTGGACCAAGGCGGAGAAGGCCTTCTGGCCCCTGTCGTGGCTGGGCAAGCGGAAAGTGCGTGCGGCACTGGAGGCCACGATAGAAGGAACGGGCGAACCGCGAGTGGCCGACGACCTTGCGGCGCTGGTGCGCATCCGCAGCCTGCGCGAAGAGGTTCAACAGATCAATCCGGGCGCCGCGGCAGAAGGCCTCTGGGCGGGCGTGAAGACCCGCATCGACCACGTGAAGGCCGCCTTGACGGCCAACGCCGCCCTGCAGTCGGCCAGGCTGCGGCAGCCCTTCACGCTCGAAGGACTGGCGCCTGCCGCCGAGGGCCTGTGTGGCGAGCGATGGCACAGAGAGGTCCAGCGACTGCAAGAGCTTGCGGACCTCGACCGGGCGCTCTCCAATTGCGCGGGCCTTGCGGAGGCCAGCCTTGAGCTTTGGCGGGGCCACGACACTGATGTCGCCATGCTTCGCGCGGCCATGGATTTCGAGCAGGAGCGCCAAGGCTTGCTGCGGCGCGGTCCGATGGCGGCGCCACACGCTGACGTCGCCGAGGGCCGCTGCGGCAAGGAGTTGCAGCGCCGACATGCCCAGCTTCAGGCCAGGGGCGCGCTGGAGTCGAAACTGGGCTCGTTCGACAGGATGGCCGATCTGTGCCCCGGGACCTGGCGTGGGCTCGACACCGAGACTGACGCCATCACAAGAGCGAACAGGTTTCACTCTTCACTTCAGGCCGGCCTTGCTGGCCTGGCGCTCGATCCGGAGCAGGTCGCCGACGTCCGCCAAGCATTGCACCAACTGCTGGCGACGCGCCGTTCCGAGCTGGCCGAGCATGCGCCTGCGCAACGGGCCTGCCAGACTCTGCTGCAGCGATTGACGGAGTTACACGAGGCCATCGACCACTTTGTCTTGACGACCGTACAACCTGAGCCGGTGCGCCGCAGTTTCGCCGATCAGATTCCGGAAGATCTGGCCCATGCAGCAGCCGAGGTTGCTGCGCACCACCAGGCACTCAACGCCTGGTGCGCATGGCGACGGGCCCAGGCCCATGCGCGTGACGCTGGACTCGCCGCGTTGGTGAGCGCCATCGAGGTGGGCGACATCGTGCCAGCCGATACCGCCAAGGCCTTCGAGGTGAACTACGCCCGCTGGTGGCTGGGTGAGGCTGTTGACGAGGACGAGGTGCTCAAGCGATTTGTCTCGGCCGAGCACGAACGCCGGATCGAGGAGTTCCGAGCCCTGGACGATGAGTTCACGGCGGTCACGCGCCAGTGGATCCGGGCCAAGCTGTGCGAGAGCCTGCCTGCGCAAGATGCGGTACAGCGCAGCAGCGAGTGGGGCGTGCTGCGGCGGGAGATCACCAAGAAGAAGATGCACCTGCCGCTTCGCCAGTTGCTGCAGGAGATCCCGTCCGTGGTGCTGCGGCTGACCCCGTGCCTGCTGATGAGCCCGCTGTCGATCGCCCAGTACCTGTCCGCCGACACAGCGAACTTCGACCTGGTCGTGTTCGACGAGGCTTCGCAGATCCCTGTCTGGGATGCGATCGGCGCGATGGCACGAGGCAAGCAGGTTGTGATGGTCGGTGACCCGAAGCAGCTCCCGCCCACCAACTTCTTCTCCAGGGGTGATGCCGATGGCGACGACGATGTCAGCGAAGGCGATCTCGAGAGCATCCTGGACGAATGCCTGGGGGCGAGCCTGCCAACACGCAACCTCTCGTGGCACTACCGGTCGCGCCACGAGAGCCTGATCGCCTTCAGCAACCATCGCTACTACGCTGGCGGGCTTGTCACGTTCCCGTCGCCGGTGACGGAAGACCGGGCTGTCAGCTTCCACGTGGTGAAGGGCCGCTATGAGAAAGGCGGTGCCCGCATCAACAAGCCGGAGGCGCAGTCGCTGGTCGCTGACCTGGTGGGGCGATTGAAGTCACCGGGCTTTCGGCAGTCGGGTCTGACGATCGGCGTCGTCACGTTCAACTCCGAACAGCAGAGCTTGATCGAGGATCTGCTGGACGACGAACGACGCAAGGACCCCGAACTAGAGCACTACTTCGCCGAGGTGCAGCTGGAGCCGGTGTTCGTGAAGAACCTCGAGAGCGTGCAGGGGGATGAGCGGGACATCATGTACTTCTCGATCACCTACGGTCCCGACATCACTGGCGCGGTATCGATGAACTTCGGGCCCCTGAATCGCGATGGTGGCGAGCGTCGATTGAACGTGGCCGTCACCCGCGCCCGTCACGAGCTTCGGGTGTTCTCGAGCCTTCGCGGTGAACAGATGGACCTGTCTCGAACCAAGGCGGTCGGCGTTCGTGACCTGAAGCACTTTCTCGAGTTCGCCGAGCTAGGACAACGTTCATTGGCCGAAGCGCACCACGGCAGTCTGGGCGACTTCGAGAGTCCGTTCGAACTGAGTGTCGCCCAGGCGCTGGGACGCAAGGGTTGGCAGGTGCACACGCAGATCGGCGCTTCGTCCTTCCGTGTCGATCTGGGTGTCGTCCACCCTGACTTCGCGGGCCGGTATCTCGCAGGCGTGGAGTGTGACGGCGCCACCTACCACCGCTCGGCGACCGCACGTGACCGGGACAAGCTGCGGGAGCAGGTCCTGCAAGGGCTCGGGTGGGAGATCGTTCGCGTGTGGTCGACCGATTGGTGGGTGAACCCAGGGGGTACCTTGGATCGGGTGCATCACCGACTCGTGGAGCTGCTGGAGGCCGATCGGGCCAAGCGGCCAGCGGCATCCGACACAGCCAACACAGCCGACACAGTGATCGCAAGCGACGATGCGGTTGGCGGCAGTGCATATCCGGGCGTGGCCGACGCAGAGGCATCTGCAGTCATTGCGCGTGCCGCGCGCGGGTCGATCGTTGGAGGGGAGGCACAGGCGGGCGTGAGGGCAACCGATCACGAACTGGTCTATGCGCGGGCCTCCGGTGCTGGTGATCAAGTTCCCGGCGAGAAGCCATGGCACACCGAGTGCGGCGTGTTCCGGGCCACTGAGCCGGCGGAGGCGGTTCCGCCCGGTGCCATCGATGCCGATCGCTTCTTCGAGAACAGCTACGACACTGTGCTGCAGCCGATGGTGGAGTGGGTGGTCGAGCGCGAAGGGCCCATCCTGGACGCGGTGCTCGCCAGACGGATCGCACGAGCGCACGGTTTTCAGCGAACCGGCAGACGCATCCAGGAGCGCGTCGAGGCGCTTGTCCGACGCCGCTTTCAAACGACCGAGGAGGCGGGAGGGACCTTCTACTGGCCGGATGGTCTGCCGCCGTCCAGCAATGTCGCGTTTCGACGCCCTGCCAGCGAGGACAGCAACCGCAGCGTCGAGGAGGTCTGCGAGGCTGAGTTGACGTCTCTGGCGAGGGGTGTTCTCAGCCGAGGGTGCGGCGGGCAAGATGCGCTGATCTCGATGGCTCGGGAATTGGGTCTGCAACGACTGCGAGAAGCGAGTAGAGGCCGGCTCGAGGACGCTTTGCGCCGCGCCCAGGCGGCCTGAGCGAACTGATCTTGACATCGGGCATAGCCTGCAACGGACTGGCCTCGACACCATGAGCTATCGGAAGGGAGCATCAGCTTGCAAGACATCATCTGCCCGCACTGCGGCAAGGCGTTCAAGGTCGATGGCGCTGGTTACGCCAACATCCTGAAGCAGGTCCGCGACAGCGAGCTTGAGCGGCAGCTGCATGAGCGTCTGGAACTCGCCGAACAGGACAAACGATCCGCGATCGAACTGGCCACTACCCGGCTTGCAGGCGAACTGCAGAGCGCTGCGGCTGCCAAGGACGCGTTGATCCTTGAACTCCAGGCCAGGCTGGATGCTGGGGAAGTGGCACGAAGGCTCGCGGTCTCCGAGGCGCTTGGCGCACTCGAGCGCGAGCGTGATCGCCTGGCCCATGAGCTCGAGCAGTCGAAGCAGGAGAAGCTGACCGCCGACCGGCTGGCCGAAGCCAAGTTGCTGAACGAACTGCAGGGCGCTGCGGCGGCCAAAGATGCGGAGGTCCAGAGCCTGCGAGCCCAGTTGGACGCGGCAGAGATCGCACGCAAGTTGGCGGTGAATGAGGCTGTCGGCGTCGTACAGAAGGAGCGAGATGAGCTTCGGAGCAACCTCGAGAAGGTCGAACTCGAGAAGCAACTTGCCGAGAAGTCCCTCAGGGACAAGTACGACACGCAGATCAAGGATCGTGACGACGCCATCGAGCGCTTGCGTGACATGAAGGCGCGTCTCTCGACCAAGATGGTGGGCGAGACGCTGGAGCAGCATTGCGAGACTGAGTTCAATCGCATCCGGGCAACTGCCTTCCCTCGTGCCTACTTCGAGAAGGACAACGACGCCCGAAGCGGCAGCAAAGGCGACTACATCTTCCGCGACACGGACGAGTCCGGAACCGAGATCGTCTCGATCATGTTCGAGATGAAGAACGAGAGCGATCGCACTGCGACGAAGAACAGGAACGAAGACTTCTTCAAGGAGCTCGACAAGGACCGCACGGAGAAGGGCTGCGAGTACGCGGTGCTGGTGTCACTGCTGGAACCCGACAACGAGCTCTACAACACTGGCATCGTCGACGTCTTCCATCGCTTTCCGAAGATGTACGTCGTCCGCCCGCAGTTCTTCATCCCCATCATCACGCTGTTGCGCAACGCGGCGATGAACGCCGTCAAGTACAAGGCGGAGTTGGCGCTAGTCAGGGCGCAGAACATCGACATCACGAACTTCGAGAATGAGCTCGAGGGCTTCAAGAGCGCGTTCGCGAAGAACTACGACCTGGCATCCCGCAGGTTCCAGACGGCCATCGACGAGATCGACAAGTCGATCGACCATCTGCAGAAGACCAAGGATGCGCTGCTGGGAGCGGATCGAAACTTGAGGCTCGCCAACGACAAGGCGCAGGACGTGACCATCAAGAAGCTGACCCGAGGTAATCCGACGATGGCCGCCAAGTTTGCGGATCTGAAGAAGGGTGACGCCGAAGGACAAGGCTGAGTTCGGGTGATGAACGCGGCTCGTCCATAATGGATCTCATGTCTGCGATCCGTCCGATCACTGCAGCGCGCTCCGGTTGGCGTTGGCGCAAGCCATCAGCCTGACCACCCCTACGCGCCCTCAGCGGGCGCCTTCCGTCCCCACCCAGCACGGCGCGCCGGCCTCGCCAGCGTCGCAAAAAGCGGGTATCAAGGCGGGTACCGAATCAGGATGCTCCTCGGAACATCCAATGAAATCAAAGGGTTAGAGCGCGAATGCTGCTGATGATCGACAACTACGACTCGTTCACCTTCAACCTGGTGCAGTACTTCGGCGAACTGGGGCAGGACGTTCGGGTGTTCCGCAACGACGAGATCGACATCGCCGGCATCGCGGCGCTCAAGCCCGACCACCTCGTGCTCTCGCCCGGCCCGTGCAGCCCGGCCGAGGCCGGCATCTGCGTCGAGGCCATCCGCCACTTTGCCGGCAAGCTGCCGCTGCTGGGCGTGTGCCTGGGCCACCAGGCCATCGGCGCGGCACTGGGCGGGCAGGTGGTGCGCGCGCAGGTGCAGATGCATGGCAAGGCCAGCACCATACGCACCGACGGGCAGGGCGTTTTCACGGGGCTGCCGGAGCGCTTCGAGGTCATCCGCTACCACTCGCTGGCCATCGAGCGCGTGTCGCTGCCCCAGGATCTGCTTGTCACGGCCGAGTCCGACGACGGCGAGATCATGGGCGTGCGCCACCGCGGCCTGTCGGTGGAGGGCGTGCAGTTCCACCCCGAGAGCATCCTCAGCGAGCACGGCCACGCGATGCTGAAGAACTTCCTGGAGCAGGTGCGATGAGGCCCATCGACCTGCGCAGCGACACCGTCACGCGGCCCACGCCGGCCATGCGCGAGGCCATGCTGCGGGCCGGGCTGGGCGACGACGTCTTCGGCGACGACCCCACCGTGAACGCGCTGCAGGCGCGCATCGCGGCGCTGCTCGGCAAGGAGGCGGCCCTGTTCGTGCCCACCGGCACGATGAGCAATCTCTGCGGCCTCATGGCGCACTGCCAGCGGGGCGATGAGTACATCGTCGGCCAGCTGGCCCACACCTACCGCTGGGAGGGCGGCGGCGCTGCGGTGCTGGGCAGCATCCAGCCGCAGCCGCTGGCGCAGCAGCCCGACGGGTCCATCCTGCTCGCCGATGTCGAGGCCCACATCAAGCCCGACGACGCGCACTTCGCGCGCACGCGGCTCCTGGCGCTCGAAAACACCTGGGGCGGGCAGATCCTGCCTCAGACTTATGTCGAGCAGGCCTGCGCGCTGGCGCACGGCCGCGGCCTGGCCACGCACCTGGACGGCGCACGGCTGTTCAACGCCGCGGTGGCCAGCAGCCGGCCCGTGGCCGAGCTGGCGGCGCCGTTCGACAGCGTCTCGGTGTGCTTCAGCAAGGGGCTGGGCGCGCCTGCGGGCTCGGCGCTGCTGGGCTCTCGCGAGCTGATCGCCCGCGCTCACCGCGTGCGCAAGATGCTGGGCGGCGGCATGCGCCAGGCCGGCGTCGTGGCCGCGGCGGCGCTGCATGCACTGGACCACCATGTCGAGCGTCTCGCCGAAGACCACGCGAACGCGCGGCTGCTGGCCGAGGGCCTGCAGGGCCTGGATGGCGTGAGCGTGACGCCGCCGCAGACCAACATCGTCTTCGTCGACATTGCGCCGGCCAAGGCTGCGGGACTGGTCGAGCGACTCCAGGCCGCTGGTGTGCTGTGCACGGGCCTAGGCCGCGTCCGCATGGTCACGCACCTGGACGTGAGCCGCGACGACATCGAGCGCGCCCTGCCCATCATCCGCGCCGCGCTGCATTGAGGAGGCAGCCCCCATGAGCATCACCAACACCGAGGCGCTCACGCGCGTCATCGAGCACCGCGAGATCTTCCACGACGAGATGCTGGCGCTGATGCGCCGCATCATGAGCGGCGAGATGAGCCCGGTGATGATCGCCGCGCTGACCATGGGCCTGCGGGTGAAGAAGGAGACCGTGGGCGAGATCGCCGCCGCGGCGCAGGTGATGCGCGAGTTCGCCACTCCCGTGCCGGTGGCCGACCGCACAGGGCTGGTCGACATCGTCGGCACCGGCGGCGACGGCTCGCACACCTTCAACATCAGTACCGCCAGCATGTTCGTCGCCGCCGCGGCGGGTGCGCGCGTGGCCAAGCACGCCGGCCGCAGCGTCAGCAGCACCAGCGGCTCGGCCGACGTGGTCGAAGCGCTGGGCGCACACATCATGCTGGCGCCTGAGCAGGTGGCCGCGTGCCTGGCCGAGACCGGCATCGCCTACATGTTCGCGCCCAACCACCACGCGGCCATGAGGCACGCCGCGCCGGTGCGCAAGGAGCTGGGCGTGCGCACCTTCTTCAACATCCTGGGCCCCCTCACCAACCCCGCGCGCGCGCCCAACCAGTTGCTCGGCGTCTTCCACCCCGATCTCGTGGGCATCCAGGTGCGCGTGTTGCAGCGCCTGGGCAGCGAGCACGTGATGGTGGTCTACGGCATGAACGGCATGGACGAGATCTCGCTGTCGGGCGAGACCATGGTCGGCGAGCTCAAGGACGGCGGCGTGCGCGAGTACACCGTGCACCCCAGCGACTTCGGCCTGCCGGTCTACGACAGCCGTGTGCTGCGTGTGGCCAACAAGGACGAGAGCGTGGCCTGCATCAACCGCGCGCTGGCCAACGAGGACGGTCCGGTGCGCGACGTCGTGCTGCTCAACGCCGGGGCGGCGCTGTACTGCGCCGGTGTGGCCGCCAGCGTGGCCGAGGGCGTCAAGCGCGCCCGCGAGGCCGTGGCCTCGGGCCGGGCGATGGCCAAGCTGAGCCAGTTCGTGGCCTGCACGCAGCGGCTGCGGCCGGCGGCCTGATGCGCCGGACGCCGGGATGAAGACCGAGTTGGCGTTGCCGCAACTGGTGGCCGCGGCGCAGCGCCAGGCGGTGCTGACGCTGGCGCGCTCGGAGCCGCACCCGACCGGTGCCGTGCTCGGCCTTGCCGGCACGGCGCTCGGCGTGCTGGCCTACCGCAGCGACTGGGCCTGGCGCGACACCCTGGCCGCCTTGGCGATGGCGGCGGTGCTCGCCGGCCTGCTGCTGCACGGGCTGTGGCGGCGCCCGGGCGCGGGCTGGCGCGTGGACTTCGCGGCGCGCCGCGTCGAACCGATGGGGCAGCGCGGCGAGGCTTTCGTGCTGGACGGCGACGGCTGGAGCATCGCGACGGCTCCCGGCGAGCGCCGCACCCACGTGGCCATCGACCTGCGTCACGAGCAACGGGGCCGCGTGGCCCGGCTGCTCGACCGCCCGGCGCGCGGCCCGACGCCCATCGCGCAGCTCAGCGCCCTGGCCGACGTGCTGGCCCAACGGCTCGGCGTCCGGCGCACCGGCCCGCGCGTCTGAAGGCTGCTGTCGCGGCCGGCCGGCGACAATCGCGCAATGTCCGACATCCTGCGGCGCATCGTCGAGGTCAAGCACGCGGAAGTCGCGGCGGCGCTGGCTGTCCAGCCGCTGGCCGACTGGCGCTCCCGGGCCGAGGCCGCCGCCCGCGCAGGGGGTGAGCGCGGCTTCGCCGCGGCGCTGCGCGCACGCCTGGGCGCGGGGCGGCCTGCGGTCATCGCAGAGGTCAAGAAGGCCAGCCCGAGCAAGGGTGTGTTGCGCGAGCATTTCGTGCCGGCCGAGATCGCCGCGTCCTACGAGGCCGGTGGCGCCGCCTGCCTGAGCGTGCTCACCGACGAGCGCTTCTTCCAGGGGTCGGCGGCCTTCCTGCAGCAGGCGCGCGCCGCTTGTGCGCTGCCGGTGCTGCGCAAGGACTTCATGGTCCACGAGTTGCAGGTCTATGAGGCCCGCGTCTGGCAGGCTGACTGCATCCTGCTCATCGCCGCCTGCCTCGATGACGGCCGAATGGCCGAGCTCGAAGCCTGCGCCCACACCCTGGGCCTGGACGTGCTGGTGGAGGTGCACGACGCAGCCGAACTCGAGCGCGCGCTGCGGCTGAAGACGCCGCTGGTGGGCATCAACAACCGCAACCTCAAGACCTTCGAGGTTTCGCTGCAGACAACGCTGGACCTGCAGGCCCGGGTGCCCGATGACCGGCTGCTCGTCACCGAGAGCGGCATCCTGGCCCCGGCCGATGCGCGCCGCATGCGCGAGGCGGGCGTCCAGGCCTTCCTCGTTGGCGAGGCCCTCATGCGCGCGCCCGATCCGGGCGCCGCGCTGGCCACGCTGTTCGGCTGACGCCGCCATGGCGGCCGGCCACCCGCTGCAGGAATCGCTCGTCGCCCGGTTGACGGGCGCGCTGGCGCACTACGGCGACTGGGCGCCGCTGCTGCGACACTGGCGCGACAGCGCCGCGGGCCGCAGCACGCTGTCCGCCGTCGACGCCCGCGTCGCTGCCGGTGCCGTGGTCTACCCGGCTGATCCGCTGGCGGCGCTGCGGCTCACGTCCTGCGCCGCGACCCGGGTGCTGATTTTGGGGCAGGATCCGTACCACGGGGCGGGCCAGGCCGAGGGCCTGGCCTTTTCGGTGCCTCCGGGCTGCCGGGTGCCGCCGAGCTTGCGCAACATCCACGCCGAACTCCAGCGTGATCTGGGGCTGGCGCCACCCGGGCACGGCTCGCTGCGCGCCTGGGCCCAACAGGGTGTGCTGCTGCTGAACACCGCGCTGACGGTCGAGGACGGTCGGGCCGCAAGCCATGCCGCCATGGGTTGGCAATCACTTACTTCCTCGATATGCAAGACTTTACATGAGCGTGATCAGCCCCTGGTGGTGCTGCTGTGGGGCGCCCACGCGCAGCAGCACTGGGCCCGGGCTTGCCCGAGCCACCACCGGACCGTGGTGACGCTGTGCGCGAACCACCCCTCCCCTTTGTCGGCGCGGCGGCCGCCCCAGCCCTTCTTGGGTTGCGGGCACTTCGGCCAGGCGAACCGCCTGCTGCAGGCGGCGGGGCAGTCGCCCGTGCGCTGGGCGCTGCCGGCGGCTGCTTGGCCGCAGCACCGGCATGCTATAGTCACGGGCTCTCCGGAGGGGTGCCCGAGTGGCTAAAGGGGGCAGACTGTAAATCTGTTGGCTTACGCCTACGCTGGTTCGAATCCAGCCTCCTCCACCAGAGAGTCCCGGTCGCGCCGGTCTCGATCTGGCGGCGTCGCGGGAGTAGTTCAATGGCAGAACCTTAGCCTTCCAAGCTAATGACGCGGGTTCGATTCCCGTCTCCCGCTCCAGGAGCTTCGGTCCACGCAGCGTTTCTCAAGTCGTCGTTACGGGCCTGCCGGTCTTCACCGGCCACCTCAGGCCGACAGGCCCGTGACGATGCCCATGTGGCTCAGTGGTAGAGCACTCCCTTGGTAAGGGAGAGGTCGCGGGTCCGATTCCCGCCATGGGCACCAGTTTCTTGCTTCAGCAGTTCTTCTTCTCTCGTTCGGTTTTCAGCCAGGAGCTCCAGACATGGCCAAGGGTAAGTTCGAGCGCACCAAGCCCCACGTGAACGTGGGCACGATCGGTCACGTGGACCACGGCAAGACGACGCTGACGGCGGCGATCACGACGGTGCTGGCGAGCAAGTTCGG
>JAUMBF010000160.1:0-3533 GCA_032115875.1 Rubrivivax sp. | reverse complement strand
CGATGGCCGGCTCGTCCTCGGCGCGGATCTCAGGGTCGAGCCCGGCGTCCACGGCCGCCAGGCCCGTGGCCCGGTACAGCGCGCCGGAGTCCAGCAACCCATAGCCCAGCGCGGAGGCCACCCGCGCCGCCAGCGTGCCCTTGCCCGATGCGGTGGGGCCGTCGATGGTGATCACGGGCACGGCCCTGGCCTCGATGACGGCAAAGAGCGCCTCGAAGTAGTCGGGAAAAGTCTTGGCCACGCACCTGGGGTCGAGGATCCGCAAGGGCTGCGCATCGGCCGCCCGGCCTGGCAGCAGGGCGTGGCAGGCCGCCAGCGACAGGCACATGGCCATTCGGTGGTCATCGTAGGTGTGGAGGGCGGCGGCCCGCCAGGGGCCCGGCGGTGGCGTGACCTCGATGAAGTCGTCGCCGGCCACCACGGCGGCGCCGAGTTTGCCCAGCTCGGCGGCCATCGCGGCGATGCGGTCGGTCTCCTTCACGCGCCAGCTGGCGATACCCTCCAGCCGGCTCGTGCCCTCGGCGAACAGCGCCATGACTGCCAGCGTCATCGCGGCGTCGGGGATGGCGGAGCAGTCCATGTGGATCGGCGCGAGCGGCCAGCGGCCTCGACTGACCTCCATCCAGCCCGGGCCGCGCCGGACCATAGCGCCCATGGCCTCGGCAGCGTCGACGAAGCGGATGTCGCCCTGGATCGAGCCGGCGCCCACGCCTTCGATGCGCAGCGGCGCGCCGCCGTGCGCGGCGATCGCGCCCAGCGCCACGAAGTAGCTGGCCGACGACGCGTCGCCTTCGACGTGGATCGCGCCCGGCGTGGCAAACGCGCTGCCGGCGGGGATGGTGAAGCGTTGCCAGCCTTCGCGACGCACGGCCACGCCGAAGCGCGACAGCAGGTTCAACGTGATCTCGACGTAGGGCTTGCTGATGAGCTCGCCGTCGACCTCGATCGCCACGTCCTGCGTGGCGGCCGCCAGCGGCAGCGCCAGCAGCAGCGCGGTGAGGAACTGGCTCGAGACATCGCCCCGCACGCGCAGCGGCGCCGTCAGCGCCAGGCGGCCGCCCGGGCGGCCGTGCAGTGCCAGCGGCGGGTAGCCGGGCTGGCCGAGCTCGTCGACCTGGCAGCCCAGCGGTCGCAGCGCGTTCACCAGGTCGCCGATCGGACGCTCGTGCATGCGCGGCACGCCCCGCAGCACGAAGCGCCCGCCCTGCAGCGTGGCCAGCACGGCCAGGGTGGCCGCCAGAGGGCGCATCGCGGTGCCGGCGTTGCCCAGGAACAGCTCCGCTTCGTGCACGCTCAGCCGGCCGCCCATGCCGCCCACCTGCAGCGCGCCCTCGGCCGTGCGCACCAGCGTGCAGCCCAGCGAACGCAGCGCGGCCAGCATCACGCGGGTGTCGTCGCTGTCGAGAAGGCCGTCAATGGTGGTCGTGCCCGCCGCCAGCCCGGCCAGCAGCAGCAGCCGGTTGGAGATGCTCTTGGAGCCCGGCAGGCGCACCGTGCCGGAGGCGCCAACGATCGGTGGCAGGTCGAGAAAGGGGATGTCGTACATGGTGCGAGCCGGCGTCCTCGTCAGGATGCCCGCGGTCCGGGTGCTTGCATCTTCAGGGCGTGTTGCCGCTGGGTGCGGCCTTGCCGCCCAGCGACCAGCGGCCGCGCGCCTCGGCGGGCTCCCGGATCAGGCCCTCGAGCGCTTCGACGTCGCCCTCCCGCATCGCGTGTTCGAGTGCGTCGAGCGCGTGACGGAAGCGCCGGCTCTGCATGAGCACCTCCTCGCGGTTGGCGACGAGGATGTCGCGCCACATCTCCGGGCTGGAGCCGGCGATGCGCGTGAAGTCGCCGAAACCCGGACCGGCCAGGGCCAGGAAGTCGGGGCCCGAGGGCTGGTTGAGCACCGCGCCCAGATAGGCGAAGGCCAGCAGGTGCGGCAGGTGGCTCACGGCCGCAAAAGCGCTGTCGTGGTTCTCGGCCGTCATGCGCAGCACCTGGGAGCCCAGCGCGGTCCACACATCGGTGGCCTTCTGCACGAGTTCGGGCGGGTTTTGCGGCAGCGGCGTGATGATGACCTTGCGGCCGCGGTAGAGGTCCGGATCGGCGTGCTGGATGCCCGAGGCCTCCTTGCCGGCGATCGGGTGCGCGGGGACGAACGAGGCCACCCGGTCGCGCAGCACGCGATGCGCGGCGTCGACGACGTCGCGTTTGGTGCTGCCGACGTCCATGAGCAGCACGCCTGGCTCCACGAGCTGTCGGATGGCCGTGAACGTGCCTTCGGTGGCAGCCACCGGCACGGCGATCAGCACGATGTCGGAGCCGCTGACGGCCCGCAGCGCCGACTCGGCCGCCACGTCGATGACGCCGAGCCTCTTCGCTTGTTCGGTGGTGCTCGGCGACTGGCTGTAGCCGACGATGTGCTTGACGAGGCCGGCGCGCTTCATTGCCGCGGCGAAGCTGCCCCCCATCAGTCCGCATCCGATGAGGCCCAGTTGGCTGAACATCAGTGCACGTCCACCGGATAGGTACCCAGCACCTTGAAGAACGCGCAGGTGTCGCGCAGTTCCTGCAGCGCCTGAGCGACGCGCGGGTCGGCCGGGTGCCCTTCGACGTCGATGTAGAAGTAGTACTCCCACTGGCCCGAACGCGCCGGGCGACTCTCGAAGCGGCTCATCGAGACGCCATGGCGCTTGAGCGGCACGAGCATGTCGTGCACCGCGCCAGGCCGGTTTCTGACGCTGACGACGAGGCTGGTGCAGTCGTGTCCGCTGGGCCCGGGCGCCGGCTGTCGCTGCGGATGGGTGAGGACGGCGAAACGCGTGCGGTTGTGCGCATCGTCCTGAATCGACGGGGCCACCAGGTGCAGGCCGAACTCGCTGCCGGCGCGGGCGCTGGCGATGGCGGCCAGCGTGTGGTCCTGTGCTGCCAGCCGCGCGCCCTCGGCGTTGCTCGAAACAGGCCGCCGCTCGGCCTGTGGCAGGTGCGCCGACAGCCAGGCGTGGCACTGCGCCAGCGCCTGCGGGTGCGCGACGACGGTCTGTACGCCCTGCAGCGAATCGGTCCTGCGCAGCAGGTGGTGGCGCACGAAGAGGCTGGTCTCGCCGATGATGAACAACGGTGTGTGCAGGAACAGGTCGAGCGAGCGTGTGACCACGCCTTCGGTGCTGTTTTCAACCGGCACCACGCCGAAGTCGGCCGCACCGGTGGCGGTGACGTGAAACACCTCGTCGAAGCTGGCGCAGGGCAGGCGCAGGATGCTGCTGCCGAAGTACCCCAGCGCCGCCTCCTCGCTGAAGGTGCCGGCCGGGCCCAGATAGGCCACCCGGGTGGGTGTTTCCAGCGCGCGGCTGGCGCTCATGATCTCGCGCCAGATGGGTGCTACGCTGTCGCGCGGCAGCGGGCCGGGATTGTCGGCCTTCAGGCCGTCGATCACCTGGGCTTCGCGCTCGGGGCGGAACACGCCCGAGCCCTCGGCCTTCTTGATCTCGCCGACCTCCTGCGCCAGCCGCATGCGCTGGTTGAGCAGGGCCAGCAACTCTCGATCGACC
>JAUMBF010000159.1:0-29196 GCA_032115875.1 Rubrivivax sp. | reverse complement strand
GCTCGTAGAGCATGCGGTAGGCGATGCGGATCAGCGCCAGGCCCATCAACGCCACCACCGGGTGCAGCGCCAGCACGGCCCGCGGCACCTTGCTCAGGCCCAGGCCCATCACCACCGCGGCGCTGGCGATGCCGGCGGCGGCACAGGCCAGCGTGAGCCGCCGCACCTCGCCAAAGCCGGAGAAGCGCCACATGCTCTGCGGCACCCGCGCCACCGCCAGGGCCACGAGGTAGGCCGCGACAACGCCCAGCATCACCCAGACGTCGTAACCCGGCCGCGCCGTGTGCCAGCGCTCGAAGCCCAGGCGGAACAGGTAGGTGATGTGCCAGCACGCGGCCACCACCGCGGCATCCACCAGCAGCGACAGCGGCTCGCGGTGCGGGCGCAGCCGGGCGAGGAAACGGTCCAGCCGGTGCCAGGGCGTGAGGTCGGTCACCGGGGCGGCCTTGGGGTTGGGGCGCGGGCGGAGGCGGGGGTGGAGGCGGGGGTGGAGGCCGGTATGGGGTTCATGCCGCCAGCCCCATGGCTCGCCAGCTCATCAGGCGGTGGTCGTGGTGATCGAAGCTTTCGTCGCCGCCGTACACCAAAGTGGTGCCCGCGGCCTGCGCACCGGCGGCTGCGCGCCAGCGGCGGGCGGCGTCCATCCAGTCGGCGGCATAGGTGGCGCCCGACTTGCACTCCACGCTGTGCAGGCGCCCGGCAGACTCGAAGACCAGGTCCACCTCCAGGCCGTGGTTGTCGCGCCAGAAGTAAAGGTCAGCGGGCAGGCCGAGGTTGAATCGGTGCTTCAGGGCCTCGGCCACGACCCAGGTCTCGAAGACGGCACCTCGGGCGGGGTGGATCAGCAGGTCTTCTGCCGAACCGATGCGCAGCAGCCAGCACAGCAGGCCGGTGTCCAGGAAGTACAGCTTGGGTGTCTTGACCAGGCGTTTGCCGAAATTGCGGTGATGCGGTGGCAGCAGGGTCAGCAGATGGCTGGCCTGGAGCACCGTCAGCCACTGGCGGGCGGTGGGCTGGCTGATGCCGCAGTCGGACGCCATGGCGTTGAGGTTCAGGAGCTGCCCGCTGCGGGCCGCGCACATGGCCACGAAACGCTGGAAGGTCTGCAGGTTGGCCACGTTGAGCAGCTGGCGAACGTCACGCTCGACGTAGGTGGCCATGTAGCTGGCGTACCAGTGCTCGGGACGCAGTTGACGGCCATCGGCGTGCAGCGTCGGGTAGCTGCCTCGCCAGAGGCGCTGCTCCAGCGTGCTCGGGCGCCCCTGCAGTTCGGCATTGCTCAGCGGCAGCAGCGTCAACAGCCCGGCCCGGCCGGCCAAGGACTGCGTCACGCCGTCCATCAGGCCGAACTGCTGCGAGCCGGTCAGCACCCAGCGCCCCATCTGCGGTGACGCATCGGCCAGGCCGAGCAGATAGGACAAAAGCTGCGGCACGCGCTGGATTTCGTCGAGCACCGCGCCGCCGCCCAGCCGGCCGAGAAAACGGCGCGGGTCGGAGCTGGCCAGTGCGCGGGTGTCGGGATCCTCAAGATTCACATAAGGCAGCTGCGGGAAGCGCTGGCGCGCGAGGGTCGTCTTGCCCGACTGGCGCGGGCCGGTGATCACCAGCACCGGGAAGCCCTGGGCGAGCTGGTGCAGCGTGGCGGCAGCCTGGCGGGTGATCATGGCAAGGATGGAAGGCCCGGGTGACCGCAGCCTGTACTGTTTCAAAGTTGAATCTTGAAATTGTACAGATCCCGGGCCGCCGCTCAGCGCCGCGCCAGCAGCAGCAGCGTGCGCCAGACCACGCGCAGATCGGTGGCCAGGGTGGCCTGGCGGGCGTAGCCGGCAGCGGCGCGCAGCTTGGCGGGCAGGATCACCTCGCGGTACTCGCGCTCGGGGTCGGCGGCGCGGGCCAGCAGCTCGCTCTCGTCGGCCAGGGCCAGCGACGCGGGATCGGTGATGCCGGGCCGCACCGCCAGCACCTGCTCGCGCAGCGCGGGCGGGTACAGCGCCACGTAGTGCGGCACCTCCGGCCGCGGGCCGACGATGCTCATGTGGCCGGCCAGCACGTCCAGCAGCTGCGGCAGCTCGTCGAGCTTGCGGCGCCGCAGCCAGGCGCCCGCGCGGGTGATGCGCGGGTCGGCGCCCACGGTCAGTGCCGGGCCGCGGGCCGGCGCGTCGGCCACCATGGTGCGGAACTTGTGGATGCGAAAGGGTTGTCCGCCGCGGCCCACGCGCTCCTGGCGGAAGAACACCGGGCCGGGCGAGTCCAGCCGGATCCACAGCGCGATCGCCAGCATGGGCAGGCCCAGCACGAGCAGGCCGCCGAGGGCGATCACCCAGTCGAAGAGGCGTTTGGCGAAGAGACGCTTGGCCACGGGCACCGATCGCGGCGGGCAGCCGGCGTCAGCCGCCGAGGAAGCGCCGCAGCGCCGCCACCACGCGATCGACATCGGCCGGCGTCATGCGGCTGTACAGCGGCAGGCTGAGCATGCGCTCGTAGGCGCGCTGGCTGTGCGGGAACTGCGCCGGCCGCAGGCCGTAGCGGTCGCGCCAGTAGGGGTGCAGGTGCAGCGGGATGTAGTGCACGCTGCAGCCGATGCCGGCGGCGTGGAGCTGCTCGATCAGCGCGTCGCGCTCGATGGGTGCGCCCTCGGCCAGGCGCAGCACGTACAGGTGCCAGGCGTGCAGGTCGCCGGGCCGCGGCTGCGGCGGCAGCAGCACCGGCAGGTCGGCCAAGGCCGCGTCGTAGGCCGCGGCGATGGCCTGGCGGCGCTCGCGCAGGGCCGCGGCGCGCGGCAACTGCTGCAGGCCCAGGGCGGCGGCGATGTCGGTGAGGTTGTACTTGTAGCCCGGCGCCACGATCTCGTAATGCCAGGCCGGCACCTTGGCGGTGTAGCGGTCGAAGGCGTCGCGGTTCATGCCATGCAGGCGCATCACCTTGGCGCGCGCGGCCAGTTGCGCATCGCGCGTGACGAGCATGCCGCCCTCGCCGGTGGTGATGGTCTTGTTGGCGTAGAAGCTGAACACCGTGGCGGCACTGGGCAGCGTGCCCACGAGCCGGCCGCTGCAGGTGGTGGGCAGCGCGTGCGCGGCGTCTTCGATGACGAGCAGGCCGTGGCGCGCGGCCAGCGCGTGCAGGGCGTCCATGTCGGCGGCCAGGCCGGCAAAGTGCACGGGCATGAGGGCCTTGGTGCGCGGCGTGATGGCTGCCGCCACCGCGGCCGGGTCGATGTTGAGCGTGGCCGGGTCCACGTCGACCAGCTTGACGTCGGCGCCCAGGTAGCGCACCACCTCGGCGGTGGCGGTGAAGGTGTGGGTGGTGGTGATGACCTCGTCGCCGGGGCCGATGCCCAGGGCCTCCAGCGCCAGGTGCAGGCCGGCGGTGGCACTGTTGACGGCGATGCAGTGCAGGGCCTCGCTTCCGTCGGGTTCGCCCAGGAACTGCGCAAAGGCGCGCTCGAAGCGGGCCGCCTTGGGGCCCGTGGTCACCCAGCCGGAGCGCAGGGTGTCCACGACTTCGGCGATCTCGGCCTCGCCGATGTCGGGCAGCGCAAAGGGCAGGAAGGGGCAGTCAGGCATCGGGTTTGGCGATCCACGCCAGGCGGTGCGTGCGCAGCAGCGGCACGGTCTTCAGCAGGGCCGGCAGCGCCGGGTGCAGCGCCGCGGCCCGGCGTGCCAGCGGCGGCGCCAGCGTGACGCGACGTGCGTCGATGGTAGCGGCCGGGAACAGCCGCCGCAGTTCGGCCATCGGCATCCCGGCGACATCGGGGTTGCGCGGGTTGTCGACCGCAAAGTCGTACCAGATCACCGCCCCGCCGGGCTTGAGCCAGGCCCACAGGCGCGCTGCCAGGCGGGCGCGGAAGTCGGGGTTGAGCAGGCTGCTGAAGACGGTGCTTTGCAGCACGAGGTCGAGCGCGGCGTCGGGCAGCGGCAGGGCCAGCGCGTCGCCCTCCAGCACGCGCACGGCGGCGGGCAGGCGCGCGCGGGCGGCCGCGGCGCGCTCGGGCAGCAGTTCGTTGGCCAGCAGCCTGGCGGGATCGAAGCCCAGGCCGATGAGATCGAGCAGGTTGCCGCCGTGGCCGCAGCCCACCTCGAGCAGGTGCAACTCGCCCAGCGGCGCCCGGGCGTGGCGGCGCAGCAGCGCCGCCAGCACGCGCAGGCGCTCGTGGCGGGCCTGCATCACATCGGGGCGCAGCGGGTCGTACAGGCCCGCCAGCGCCGCGCGGCGCGCATAGCGGCCGGCCATCGCGGCAAGGTCATCGTCGGGCTCGTGCATGGCGGGGCCCAGGCGCTCAGCGCGTGAGGCGCGTCATGGCCGCGGGCGGGGTGCGGCGCAGCACCAGCTGCTCGAACAGCGCGCGGCCGAAACCCAGGCCGTAGCCAAGCTGCATGCAGGCGGTGGCCAGGGCCACGCGCAAGGCCAGTCGCGGCGCGGCCAGCAGGCCGTTGGCCAGCAGCGCCAGCACGTAGGCGCCGCCCAGCGCGGCCAGGGCCGCCGCGGCCGGCGCCCACCACGGCGCGGCCAGCGCCAGCAGCAGCAGGGTGGCCACAAAGCCAAAGGGCACCAGATGCCGCGCCGAGGCCGGCAGCCGGTGCTTGCGGATGACGGCGAGCTTCCAGTAGCCGTACTGGAAGAACTGCCGCGCCAGCGCGCCCAGGCTCTCGCGCGGGGTGTAGTGGCTGACGATGCGGGCGTCTTGCCACACGCAGCCGCCGCCGCGGGTGATGCGCAGCGCCAGCTCGTCGTCCTGGTTGCGCACCAGGGCCTCGTCGAAGCCGCCCAGGGCCAGCAGCGTCTCGCGCCGCCAGGCGCCGAGGTAGACGGTGTCGACCCGGCCGCTGTAGCCCTCGCGCCGCGAGGCCGCGCCACCGCTGCCGAAGCGGCTGCTGAAGGCCGCCGCGATGGCCCGGCCGGTGGCGCCCTCGCCCACCGGCCGCCAGGCGCCGCCCACGCAGTCGGCGCCGGTCTCGGCCAGCACCTGCGCGCACATCGCCACGTAGTCGGGGGCGTAGCGGGTGTGCACGTCCATGCGCACCACCAGCTCGCCGCAGCTGGCGGCGATGGCGCGGTTGAGCGCCACGGGAGTGATGCGCTCGGGGTTGTCGATCACGCGCAGGCGCGGCTCGACAGCCGCCAGCGCATCGAGCCGCTGGCGCGTGCCGTCGTCGCTGGCGCCGTCGGCCACCACGAGCTCGAGCTCGCTGCCCGCGGGCAGGCGCTGGGCCTGCACGGCGGCCACGAAGGCGTCGATGAACGCGGCTTCGTTGCGGCAGGGCACGATGACAGAGACAAGCACGGGGCAGCAGGCAGCAGGCGGGCCCGGGGTGGGCGTGGAGGCGGATTCTGGCCCACGCTCCTAGATACGTGGGCGGCCGGCGAGGGCGCGCAGCCACTTCCAGGCCATCCAGCCCACCAGATGGGCGGCCTGCCACAGGCCCGAGTGGCGGTGCACGACCCGCAGCGTCTCGCCCAGCGGCAACGCACTGCTCAGGCCGCCCGGCCCCACCCGGCTGCGCAGCGAGGGCAGGTGCTCGGCCGGCGCCCCTTGCTTCCAGAGGCGCAGGTTGAAGTCCCAGTCGCCATAGACACGCAGCCGCGGGTCGAACGGCGGCTGCGGATGGGCCTGCTTGCACACCAACAGCGCCTGGTGGTGGAGCGTGTTGCCGAAGCGGAGCTCTTCGGTGTAGCGCGACACGAAGGGGGTTTCACCGACGGTGGCCTCGCCGTAGATCAGCACCACCCCGCGGCTGCGCGCCTGCAGCAGCTCGGCAGCGGACGGCAGCGACTCCAACCGGTCGTCGGCCCCGAGGAAGAGGATGTACGACCCGGCCGCCGCGACGGCCCAGCCCTTGTTCATGGCGTCGTAGATGCCGGCATCCGGCTCGCTCTGCCAGTGCGCAACCCGGCCGCGCAAGGTGCGCAGGTAGGCCAGCGTGCCGTCGCTCGATGCGCCGTCGATCACCACGTGCGCGACATCGGGCCTTTGCAGCGCCTCGACGCTGGCGATGGCCTGCCCGAGCAGCGCACCGGGATTGCGGCACACGGTGACGACGGTCACGGCGGCGGCGCGCAGCGCGGCGGCATCCGTCCATCGTTCGGGCGTCTGCACGATGCGCTCAGACAGGGCGGAACAGTCCGGTGTACTGGACGGGATGGGCCGCCGCGGCCTGGTACCGCAGCGCGTGGGCCCGCGGCAGGGGTTCCACCGGGCCGATGCGGCCGCGGTATCCGTGCCGCTGCAGCCGGGCGGCGCGAACGATCTCCACGCCCAGAGGCGCCAGCAGCCGGTTGGCCGCGCGGCGCAGGAAAGAGCGGATCGTCATGGCCCTAGACCCGCTTGAGCACGCACAGGATGTGATCCTTCGTCAGGCCTGCCCCGAGCGGACCCGGGTCCGCGCCGGCCTCGCTGCCGCGCCGCCGCGGCAGCGATGTGCCGGTGGCCGAGGCCTGTGCCGTCCGAAGCAAGGTCTTGATCCGCCGCACGGGCGGCGGCAGCGGGCTGTGCGAGAAGGACCGCAGCTCGGTCACCTGCAAGGAGGCCCGGCCACCCATCCGCGCCAGCCATTGCGGCCCGATGAAGCTGATGTGCTCGGCGTACTGGCAGTACCAGAAGCGGGCCTTCAGCCGCCGCCACAGCCAGGCCTCGGCGTTGCCGGTGGTGATGATGAGACGGCCGTCTTCGCGCAGAAGTCTGGCGAGCCCTTGCAGGAAGGCCAGGGGGTTGCTGAAGTGCTCGATGACATCGCACGCGGTGATGAGGTCGAAACGCTGGCCGGCGGACGCCAGCTCATGCCAGTGCCCGGCGATGACGCGCACGCCGCGGGACTCGGCGATGGCCGCAGCCGCGGCGTTGGGTTCGACGCCGTAGAGTCGGCAGGACTTGGGCAGCGTGGCCAGCAGATGCCCGGTGTAGCAGCCGACGTCCAGCACATCGAGCGGGGCATCGCCGACGCGGCTGCGGATCAGGCGGAAGTCTTCGCGATCGTCGCGCGGTTCCCAGATCTCGGGGCTCCCCTGTGCGTAGAGCGAGAGGTAGGCGTCGTCATCGAAGATGGGCGTGCGGAACAAGAAGCCGCAGGTGCTGCAACGCTGCAGGGTCCCGCCCGCGAGCGGGCGTTCGAGTCGGGTGCCGGCGAACTCGGCGACGTCGGGCAGCCTGCCGACGGGCAGGGTGTCCAGACTGCCGCAGGTGCGGCACGCAGTGGCAGTCTGTGGCATGGATCGGCTCATGGGGTCAGGGGGCCGTTCGTGGCCGACCGAGCAGGACAAGGGCGCAACCGAGGGGCAGCACCAGGGAGAGCAGCGCAAAGAAGGCCTTCAGGTTGACGAAGGTCGACAGCTCGCGCGGCAGCAGCAGGGCGCCGACGACGAAGAGGATGCCGCAGACCCCGATCACGACGGTCGGGAACCGCGCATGGCCCAGCCCCAGCAGCAGGAAGTAGGCTGGAACGTTGAGCGACAGCAACAGGAAGACGAGCGTCAGCTGAAGGGCGAGCCCGCCGTGCACCGCCGCGAAGGCCGGCGAGATCCACAGCCCCAGCAGGGGCTCGACGATCAGCAGCAGCAGCAGTGACGGCAGTGCGGCGACGGCGGTGGTCCACCCCAGCGTCGTCAGCAGCCGCCGCGCGCTGCCCGCACCCGCGCCGGGGCGGCCCTGCCTGGCCGCCCAGGGAACGAGCACCTGGCCCGCCGCCGCCGCCAGGGCGTGCGGCACTTGCGCGAGCTGGACGCAGACGGCGTAGGCGGCCAGCACGGAAGCCCCGAACCAGGCGCCGACGAACCAGCGATCGAAGGCATTGAACGCGAGGCTGCCCAGCAGGCTGATCCACAACCACACACTGGTGCGCGCCAGGTCGCGGGACACCTCGCCCGCCGGGCCGGCTGCCGGCGTGGGCAACGGTGTGAGCAAGCCCTCCTGGCGCAGGGCCCACAGCCGGAAGGCCAGCTTGCCCAGGGTGACGGCCAGCGACAGCGCCACCGGCAGCAGGGCATGGCTTCCGTCCTGGACCCACCACGCGATCAGGGCGACCTGGGCCCCGCGCGCGGCGGCTTCAAGCCGCGCGGCGAAGGCGAACCTCCCACAGGCCTTGAGGCTCGAGGCGAACGCGCCGTCCAGCTCGGTGGCCGCCATCCACGCCGCTGCACACAGCACGAGCAGCCCGGCGCGATCGGCACCGCCGACGAGTTCGGGCCGCAGGATGCCCAGTGCCAGGGCCGCCAGGCTGCCCATCACCACGGCAGCCGAGACCATCGCCGTGCGGCGCATCAACCAGCGCAAGGCGGCGGCGGCCCCGGCACGATCGCCCCGGTGCACGGCCGCGGAGAGCACGGGCAGAAGGCCGGTGCTTGCGCCCAGCGACATGAAACTGCACGCGAGCAGCGTGCTCTGCACCAGCACCCAGACGCCGAACTGCCCGGGCCCGAGCCGATGCAGCAGCAGTGGCGTGAGCACGAACTGCGCCGCCACGACCGCCAGGAACTCCAGCACCGGCCAGAAGGCCAGGCCCGTGCCTCTCATCCAGGACTGCGGCAGCTGCATACGGCTTGATCGTATCGGGGCGCGAGACGCTTGCCGAAGGGCTCAGCCCGAACGGTGGGGGCTTCGGCGCACGACCGGCCGGTCTGCGGCAATGGGCTGGGTACCGGATTCAGCGTCTTCCGCGTCCTCGCGGCCTTGGCACGGAGTCCCAGGGGTTGAGCAGCGGCACACCTGTTGCTTCGAAGTCAGCCACGTTGCGAGTGACCACGGTCATGCTGTGGACCATCGCCGTGGCAGCAATGAGCGCATCTCGCTCGGACCTCGGGTCGGGCACATGCAGAGCGGCACAACGCTGTGCCACGGCAGTGTCCACCGACAGCACCCGCCCCGAGAACGCAGGCAAGACATGTTGATCCAACCAAGATCTGATCAAGGCGCCTTGCTTGGGATCGCGACGTTGCACCTGCAATACGCCAGTTTCCAGCTCCAGGATCGTGATGACCGAGACAAAGAGGTCCTCGGGGGGCACCCCCGATGCCCAGGTCACCACGCCCCGATCGGCCTTGCCGGCCTTGGCCTTGCGGAGTTCCGAGACGACGTTGGTGTCGAGGACGAACATCAGGTCAGGTCGGCGGGCCGGGCGATGAGGCCGATGCGCGGCGCCTCGAATGGGACATCAGCCGCACCGGGCATGGCCAGCAGGTCGATGATGTTTGCCGGCTTCTGGATGAGCTTCTGGTAAGCCTCGAAGCTCAACAATACGTGCGCGGGGCGACCGCGATCCGTGATGATCACAGGCCCCTTTCTGGCGGCCCGCTTCGCACCGCCAGCGTCTTGGTTGAACTCCCGGCTGGAAACAATCGTCTTTGTCACAGGCAGGCTCCTGAAGGCTCTGAGGCGCCGCAAAACATTGTAGAAACGTTACTACATTCAGCGGCGCCTGGCAATCGCGCGGCCCCCACGGACCGACTACCATCGCCGGCCGCCACGACACCTGCGATACCCGCTCCGCATGCACGGCCCGTCATCGGTTTCGGTCGCGCTGTGCACCCACAACGGCGCGCGCTTCCTGGAAGAGCAGATCCGCAGCATCTGCGCCCAGACGCACCCGCCCGCCGAGGTGGTTCTGTCGGACGACGCCTCGGCCGATGGCAGTGTCGAGCTCGTCTGCCGATTGCTGCAAGCCTGCTCCCGCAGCCACGGGGCCTTGCCCATCACGTTACGGGTGCTGCGCAACGCGCAGCCCCTGGGTGCGCGCGCGAACTTCGAGCAGGCCGTGCGCCATTGCCGCGGTGAGTTGATCGTGCTGTGCGACCAGGACGACGTCTGGCAGCCGCACCGGCTGCGCACGCTGGTGGACTGCATGGATGCCCGGCCGGACCTCGACCTGGTGCACTCCGATGCCCGGCTGGTCGACGCCGAGGGGCAGCCGCTGGG
Source organism: Rubrivivax sp. (assembly GCA_032115875.1). Lineage (GTDB taxonomy): Bacteria > Pseudomonadota > Gammaproteobacteria > Burkholderiales > Burkholderiaceae_C > Rubrivivax. Next base: position 19,295 of record JAUMBF010000159.1, on the reverse strand, counting down.
CCGGACGCTGCTCCAGGGTTTCGGCGTGCAGCCCTGGGAGCTGGCGCGCATCCACGCGGGAGACGCGCTGAGCGTGCTGCTGCGGCGCAGCTGCGTCACGGGCGCGACCACGCTGTTCAGGCGGCGCCTGCTCGATGCCGCGTTGCCGTTTCCGGCACAGTGGTGGCACGACGAGTGGCTGGCCCTCATCGCCGCCGTGGTGGGCCGCACCGATGTCATCGAGTCAGCGCTGGTCGACTACCGGCAGCACGGGGCCAACGTGATCGGGGTGCCGTCTGCGGCGCCCTGGCTGAAGGCCGTGCGCGGCGCCCTGGCGCCCGGCGGCAGCCTGCGCCGCCGCGGCCGGCTCGCCCGTGCAGAGGTGCTCTGGCAGCGCGTGCAGGCGCTGGGCGATGGCGTCCAGGCCGAGCGTGCACGGCGCGTCGAGGAGCTGCTCGCCCACGAGCGGCTGCGGGCCGGCCTGCCGCAGTCGCGCGCCGCGCGGCTGGGGCCGGTGCTGCGGGATGCGCTGGCGGGCCGCTACAGACGCTTCAGCCACGGTTGGCGCAGCGTCGCCCGCGACCTGCTCGTCACGATGTAGCCGGGCGCCCGCTGCGAACAGCCTCCAGCAGCGCCAGCATGCGGTCGACGCTGCGCGACCACTCGTAGTGCTGCTGCACCCGCTGGCGTCCGGCAGCACCGAAGGCGCGGCGCAGCTCGGCGTCGGCCACCAGCCGCTCCAGCGCCTGGGCCAGTGCGGCGGGGTCTTCCCGCGGCACGACGAGGCCGGTCTGGTTGTGCACCACGACCTCGGGCAGCCCGCCCGCGTCGCTCACGACCACCGGCAGTGCGCAGGCCGAGGCCTCCAGCACGGCCACACCGAAGCTCTCGCTGTCCTGTCGGCTGACGGCGACGTAGATGTCCATGCGGTTGAGCCAGCCCGCCACCTCGGCGTGTGGCACGGGCCCGATGAACCGCACCTGCGGGCCGATGCCCAGCGCCTGGGACAGTGCCTCCAGCTCGGCCCGCTGCGGGCCGCCGCCGACGATCTGCAGCGACAGCACGCGCGGGTCCGCCGGCCACCGCCGCGACACGCGCGCAAAGGCCTGCAGCAGCACGTCGATGCCGTACTTGGGAGCCAGCGTCTTGACGGTGCCGATGACCAGGCCTTCGTGGGCCTGCGGCTGCGGGGCGAAGCGCCCGCTGTCGATGCCGAAGGGCGTGATCGCCACGTCGCCGACCGTCGGCAGCAGACCCCGCACCTGCCGGGCCATGGCCTCGCTGGTGGAGGCCACGGCGTCGGCGCTGCGCAGGTTGCGGCGCAGCCACCAACCCTTGAGGCGGCTCTCGGTCGGGAAGTCATAGACATCGCTGCCCCACACCGACAGCAGCCACGGGTGCCAGCCCGCCAGGGCCGCGGTGGTGCCGTAGCCGCTGGCGTAGTGGGCCTGCATCAGCTCGGGGCGTTCGGCGCGCAGCAGGCGGCGCAGCGCCGGCACGTTGCGGAAGTAGCCCGCCGTGCCGCCATGGGGCAGCGTCACCACGCGCACGCCGGGCGGCGGCGCCCAGGCCGCGTCGGGGTGCTGCGTGGCCAGCACGATGTCGACACCGCGACCGGCCAGCGCCGCGGCCCAGCGTTGCGTGTGGATGACGCTGGCCGGGGCCAGCATCAGCAGCCGGCGAAGAGGCGCGCCAGGCATCACCAGCGGCCGGCCATCACGGCCTCGAAGTCGCTGCGCGTCACGCGGTCCATGCGGCCGGCACGGGCCAGCAGCCGCCGCACGAATCCGGGCAGGGCCGGCGCCGCCAGCGTGCCGCTGCGCCACAGCAGCAGCGCCACGTAAGGCAGGTAGGCGGCGCACCACAGCCGCCAGCGCCAGCGGCCCAGGCGCAGCCGCATGTGGATGAAGCGGTTCAGGTAATGCACGGCCACGCGCGCGCGCCGCGGGTCGGCCGCCGCGGCCGACGCGGCGCCGATGGCGGCGCTGACCTTGTGCTGCACCACGGCCGAGGTCAGGCACACGGCGTGGCCGCCCTGCGCCTGCAGCCACAGCGCGAGCTCGAAGTCTTCTTCGCCGAAGAAGAAACGCTCGCTGAAGCCGCCCCGCGCCGCAAAGGCCGCCGTGCGCGTGACGAAGCAGCAGCCGGTGAAGAAGCTGCAGCGGATCTCGCCGCGGCGCGCGCCCTCGGCCCGCGGCCGGCCGGCCAGGTGGTAGCGCCGCAGGCCTATGCGCCAGAGGGTGCCGCCGCAGTTCCAGATGCGGTCGCTGCCGTGCACGGTGATCATGGGCAGGGTGGCGAAGCAGCCGGGGTCGGCCTCCAGGCGGGCCACCAGCCGGCCCAGGGCGCCGGGCTCCACCACGGTGTCGTTGTTCAAGAAGGCCACGAGGCCGCAGCCCAGGGCCTGGGCCACGCGCAGCCCGGCGTTGCAGCCGGCGGCAAAGCCCAGGTTCTCGCCGGCTTCGAGCAGCCAGACGGCAAAGCCGGCGGCCCCGGCCGAGGCCGGCGGGGGCGCGGTGGGCGTGCAGCGGACGCAGGGCACGCCGAGGTCGCTCAGCGCCGTGGCGATGCGCCCGGGCGAGCCGTCGCGGGAGCCGTTGTCCACCACGACCACGCGGCAGGGGTCGCCACCGTCGCGCAGCGAGTGCAGGCAGGCCAGCGTGTCGTCGGCGCCGTTCCAGTTGAGCACGACCACGGCGCAGCCCGTCGTGGACGGCGGGCGGTTTGGGGGCGGGGGCATGCGCGGCGGATCGGGGCGGGGGCGGCGGCATTGTCCGGCAGCGCTTGGCGTACGGCGGGGCCTGGGTGCCGGTGAAGAGCATCCCAGCCCATCACCGCGCCCGGCGTCTGCCAAACAACCGTTCGGGCTGAGCTTGTCGAAGCCTCCCCCCGCAGGCACTTCGACAAGCTCAGTGCGAACGGAGCGGCAAGCTCGGTGCGAACGGAGCCTCGGCGACGGCTGAATGCCCCAAGAGGGCCGAACCCATAAAATCGGGCATGGCTTCGAGACGCGCATGACGACGACCGACGACGACAACTCCCTGATCGCGGAACGCCGCGCCAAGCTCGCCGCCCTGCGACAGCAGGGCGTGGCCTTCCCGAACGACTTTCGGCCCCGGCACCACGCCGCCGACCTGCACCAGGCCCACGAGGGCGAGGCCAACGAGGTGCTGGAGCCCAAGGCCATCGCCGTGGTGGTGGCCGGCCGGCTGATGCTCAAGCGCGTCATGGGCAAGGCCTGCTTCGGCACGCTGCAGGACGGCTCGGGCCGCATCCAGATCTACGTCACGCAGGATGCGGTCGGGCCTGAGCTGCTGGCCGCCTTCAAGCACTGGGACCTCGGCGACATCCTCGGCTGCGAGGGCACCCTCTTCCGCACCAAGACCGGCGAGCTCTCGATCCGCGCCACGGCCCTGCGGCTGCTCGTCAAGAGCCTGCGCCCGCTGCCCGACAAGTTCCACGGCATGACCGACCCCGAGCAGAAGGTGCGCCAGCGCTACGTGGACCTGGCCACCGACGATGCGGCGCGTGCGCGGTTCGTGGCGCGCAGCAAGGCCGTGGCGTCCATTCGCGGCTTCATGGTCGAGCACGGCTTCCTCGAGGTCGAGACGCCCATGCTCCATCCCATACCCGGCGGCGCCAACGCGCGGCCCTTCACCACGCACCACAACGCGCTCGATCAGGCGATGTTCCTGCGCATCGCGCCCGAGCTCTACCTCAAGCGCTTGCTGGTGGGCGGCTTCGAGCGGGTGTTCGAGATCAATCGCAACTTCCGCAACGAGGGGCTGTCGGTCCGCCACAACCCCGAGTTCACGATGATGGAGTTCTACGCCGCGTACTGGACGCACGTGGAGCTGATGGACTTCACCGAGGCCATCCTGCGCCACGCCGCGCGCGCGGCCACCGGCTCGGCGCGCCTGACGTACGCCGGCCGCGAGGTGCACCTCGACGAGCCCTTTGCGCGGCTGAGCGTGCGCCAGTCGCTCGTCGCCATCGCAGGCCTGACGGACGCCGAGGCCGACGACCCGGCGGTGCTGCGCGCGCGCATCGTGGCCGCGGGCGAACAGGCGCTGCCGCACTGGAGCCTGGCCGAGCTGCAGTTCGGCCTCTTCGAGGCCGAGGTCGAGGCGCAGCTGTGGCAGCCCACCTTCATCACCGACTACCCGGTGGAGGTGAGCCCGCTGGCGCGCGCCGCCGACGGCAACCCCAGCATCACCGAGCGCTTCGAGCTGTTCATCACCGGGCGCGAGGTGGCCAACGGGTTTTCGGAGCTCAACGACCCCGAGGACCAGGCCGCCCGCTTCCACGCCCAGGTGGCCAGCAAGGACGCCGGTGACGACGAGGCCATGCACTTCGATGCCGACTACATCCGCGCGCTGGAGTACGGCATGCCACCGGCCGGCGGCTGCGGCATCGGCATCGACCGGCTGATCATGCTCATCACCGACAGCCCGAGCATCCGAGACGTGATCTTGTTCCCGGCTTTGCGCCGGGAAGGCTGACGCGCGCATGGCAGCGCCCGCACGGCTGCAGGCGCTGCCCGAGATCGAAGCCGCACTGTGGCGCGAACTTGCGCGCGCGGTGCGCGACCGCCACCACGCCTGGCGCCTGGCCACACTGGCCACGGTGTCGGCCCAGGCCGACGGCGTGCACCCGGAGGCGCGCACGGTGGTGCTGCGCGACTGCGAGTGCGATCCCGAGCGTGGGGTGCGCCGCCTGCTCGTCTACACCGACGCGCGCAGCGCCAAGGCGCAGCAGGCCGGGCGCCGGCCGCAGGGTGTGCTGGTGCTGTGGTCGGCGGCGCTGGGCTGGCAGCTGCGCCTGCAGGTGGCGCTGGTGCTGCACACCCGCGGGCTGCAGGTGTCGTCGCGCTGGGCGCAGTTGCAGCTCACGCCCGCGGCACAAGACTACCTGGCGCCACGGCCGCCCGGCACGCCCCTGGGCGATGGCCGCGAGGCAGCGCCCGACCGCGACAGCCGCGGCCACTTTGCCGTGCTGGAGTGCCAGGTGCAAAGCACCGACTGGCTGGAGCTGCACCGCGACGGCCACCGCCGCGCGCGCTTTGATGCCGAGGGCGCACGCTGGCTGGTGCCTTGACGGGTTGGCGTGGGCGCGGGGCTCAGCCCGAACGGTGCTCAGCGGTGCTGCCACTGCGGCTTGCGCTTGGCCACGAAGGCGGCCATGCCTTCTTTCTGGTCGGCGGTGGCGAACAGGGCATGGAACAGGCGCCGCTCGTGGCTCACGCCATCGGCCAGGCCGCTCTCGAAGGCGCGGTTGACGCATTCCTTGGCCATCATCACGCTGGGCCCGCTCATGGCGTTGATGGCCTCGGCGGCGGCCAGGGCCTCGTCGAGCAGCTTGTCGGCCGGCACGACGCGGCTCACCAGGCCGGCGCGCTCGGCCTCGGCGGCGTCCATCATGCGCGCCGTCAGCACCAGGTCCATGGCCTTGGCCTTGCCCACGGCGCGCGGCAGGCGCTGCGTGCCCCCGGCGCCGGGGATGATGCCGAGCTTGATCTCGGGCTGGCCGAACCGGGCCGTGTCGGCGGCGATGATGAAGTCGCACATCATCGCCAGCTCGCAGCCGCCGCCCAGGGCGAAGCCCGACACGGCGGCGATCACGGGCTTGCGCACGCGGCGGATGGCTTCCCAGTTGCGGGTGATGAAGTCGTCGCCGTAGGCCTCGGCGAAGGTCTTGGTGGCCATGGCGCCGATGTCGGCGCCGGCCGCGAAGGCACGCTCGCTGCCGGTGATGACGATGCAGCCGATGGTGGCGTCGGCATCGAAGCGCAACAGGGCTGCGCCGAGCTGGTCCATCAGGGCGTCGTTCAGGGCGTTGAGCTGCTTGGGGCGGTTGAGCGTGATCAGCGCGGTGCGGCGCGGGCCGTCGCCGCGGCGGTCGGTCAGGATCAGGGCTTCGTCGGTCATCGGTCGGGTCCTGGCGGTCAAGCGCCCTGCCGTGCAGGGCTGCCGGGTCACTATACGGCGGCCCCGGTCGGGCTGGGGCTCAGCGCGCCGGGGCCGCCTGCTCCGGCAGGCGCTCCAGCAGCAGCTCCAGCGTGGCCTGGCGGCCCTGTGGGCCCTGGCGGATGAGCATGCGCACCGGCAGGTTCTGCAGCGACGGCGCCACCCACAACTCGGCCGTCAGGTCGCCGCCGCCGGCCTCCAGCCGGGGCCGCACGTGCACGGCGGCCAGCTCGCCGGCCGGCGTGGCCACGGTGGCCGGGCCCACGATGTCGTAGACCCAGGGCAGCACGCGGCGCGGCAGCGCCAGCGGGAAGCTCAGCGAGTGCCCGGGCTGCAGCAGCTCCGGCCGGGCGTTGAACAGCCAGGTCATCTGCACGAACTGGCTGGCGCTGTCCTGCACGCCCTCGGGCCGCGGCAGAACGCGGCCGTTGGCCAGGAGCAGCTGCTCGGGGCCGAGCTCGATGGCCACGCGGCGCGGTTCACGCAGCAGGATGCGCGTCTCTTCGTCGTAGCGGCGCGGCGCCAGCCCGGCCGGGGTGATGAGGCCGTCGCTGCTGACGCGGCGCGAGGCCAGCAGCGCCACCGTCAGATCGAGGTGCACCTGGTAGCGCAGGCCCTGGCGCAGCCACTCCACCCGGGCATGGCCCTCGACGGGGCCCTGCACGTCGCCGCTGACGCGGTAGCTCAGGCGCGTGGAGGGCGGCCAGTCGAAGGTGGTGGCGTCGGGCGGGGCCGAGGCGGCGGCCCGCGGTGCCTCGGCCACCAGGGGCTCGGGCGAGACCGGTGCCAAGGCCAGGGCCTCGGGCAGCGGCGGCAGCGCGGGCAGGGCTGCGGCCGGGGGCTGGGCTGCCGCAGCGGCAGCCCCGGCCGCCGAGGCCGCCAGGGCCGGCAGCGCCGCAGCCACCGGGCCGGGCGCGCTGGCCAGGCGGCGCACGGCCGGCGCCGGTTGGCGCGGCTGCAGCACCTGCACGAACTGCACCGCCAGCCGCGCCGGGCGGGCGTCGGTGGCGGCGCCGTCGCCCAGGCGGGCCGGCCACAGGGCCGGCAGCAGGGCGAGATGGAGCGCCGTCACCGCCACCACCAGCGCGGGCAGGCCGGCGTGGCGGGGCTTCATGGCTCAACTGCCGGCGGCGCCGATGAAGCAGGCCAGCGAGGCCACCGCGCTGAGCCGGAAGCGCAGCGTGAGCCAGGCCGCGGCGCCCAGGCGCGGGTAGCTGCGGCGGTCGACCGCGTAGCACACCAGAAGCATCAGCCCCAGGAGCACGAGCCCGGCGTAGGCCGGCATGATGACCGCGGGCCAGGCCACGAGCGAGGGCACCACGCCCCAGGCCAGGGTGGCCGGCGGGGCCTCGGGCTGGCGCATCGCCAGGCCCCAGTGGATGCCGCCCAGGAAGCTGACGATCAGTGCCGCGTAGGCGGCCAGCGCCATCGCGGCGTAGACGCGCGCCTCGCCCTGCACCAGCCACACCAAGGCGGCGCCGACGACGAAGGGCAGCAGCCCGGCATGGCCCAGCCAGCGTGCGGTGGCGTTCACTTCTTGGCCGCTGCGGCTGCCAGCAGCGCCTCGAGCTGCTCGGCCGGGATGGCACCGGGCTGGCGTGTGCCGTCTTCAAAGAACACGGACGGCGTGCCGGTGATGCGGTGGGTGCGGGAGAACGCCAGGTTGCGCTCGATCGCATCGGTCTTGCACGAGGCCGCGGCCGGGGCCGGCTGCACGCCCTCGAGCATCCAGCGCCGCCAGGCTGTGCCGGGATCGCGCGCGCACCAGATGTCGCGCGACTTGGCCATCGAGTCGGGGCCCAGCGCGGGCAGCAGGAAGTTGTAGACCGTCACGTTCCGGATCGTGCTCAGGTCGCGCTCGAAGCGCTTGCAGAAGCCGCAGTTGGGATCCACGAACACGGCCAGCTTGCGCGCACCGCTGCCCTGGCGGATGACGATGGCGTCCTTCAGCGGCAGCTGCGCCCAGTCGACCGCCAGCAGCCGCTCGCGGCGCTGTGCGGTGAGGTCGGTGCGCGTGCGCGTGTCGATCATCGAGGCGCCGACGAGGATGAGGTCGCCGCTGGCATCGCTGTAGAGGATCTCGGTGCCGTCGAAGCGCACCTCCCACAGGCCGGCCAGGGGGCTGCGGTGGATCTCCTCGATCTGCAGCCGGGGGTAACGCTCGGCCAAGGCCTTGCGGATGGCGGCCTCGCTGGCCACGGCGGGCACGGCCGCCGCCAGCAGCAGGCAAGCCGCGGCGCGGAGCCCGGCGCGAAGCAGGAGAGGATTCATGGCAGGCAGGGCCTCGTGGACGGCGGGGTGCAGGGGCCGCTCACAGGCCCAGGGCCTGCGCGGTGAGCCGCTTCTTGAGCGGGCCGAGCCGGTCGACCGTGGCCAGGCCGCGGTTGCGCAGCTGGCGCAGCAGCGGGTGGGGGTGGGCAAAGAGGTGCAGCAGGGTATCGGTCAGGCGCGCCATGGCCTGGGTGGGCGCGCGGCGCTGGCGCGCGTAGCGGGCCAGCAGCTTCTCGTCGCCCAGCGGCCGCCAGGCCTCGGTGGCGTGGCGCGCGGCCAGCACCTCGGCCAGCGCAGCCACGTCGGCCAGGCCCAGGTTGAGACCCTGGCCCGCCAGCGGGTGCACCACGTGCGCCGCGTCGCCCACCAGCACCCAGCCCGGGCCGTGCACGGCGCTGGCCTCGGCCAGTGCCAGCGGCCACTGCTGGCGCGGGCCGGCCAGCGCCAGGGTACCGGCGGCGCCCGCGGTGGCGGCCATCAGCTCGGCCTCGAAGGCGGCGTCAGGCAGCGCCATCAGCGCCTGGGCACGCTCGTCGGGCACCGACCACACCAGGCCCAGGCCGTGGCCCGGCTGCGGGCGGTCCAGCGGCAGCAGCGCCAGCACGTCGGGGCTGCGAAACCACTGCAGCGCCTGCTGGGCATGCGGCCGGCTGGCGAGCAGGCGCGCCGCGATGCCGCGCTGGCCGTAGCCGTGCCGCGTGAAGTGCACGCCCAGCGCGGCGCGGGTGGCCGAGTCCTTGCCCTCGGCCAGCACCGTCAGGGCCGCGGGCACCGGGGCCGCGACCAGCTCGAGGTGCGGCGCGAAGCCGGCGGCGGCGGCCAGTGCGCGCTCCAGCTCGGCGGCGTCGACGATCCAGGCCAGCTCGGGCACACCCTGCACCCAGGCCGAAAAATGCAGGGCTGCCGCGCCGTCGTCGCCCTGCACGTGCATGTCGTGCACGGCGGTGTGCGCATCGGCGGGCAGCGCGTCCCAGACCTTGAGCGTGCGCAACAGCGCCACCGATGCGGCATTCAGCGCATAGGCGCGCGCATCGTCGGCCCGGGCCGCGGCAGCGGGCGCCAGCAGCGCCACGCGCAGGCCCTGGCGCGCCAGCGCCAGGGCCGCGGCCAGGCCGACGGCGCCCGCGCCGCGCACGAGCACGTCGTGGCGGGTGGGTGTGGCGGGTGTGGCGGCCTTGGCGTCGGGCATCGGGGCGGCGGTCGGGTGCTTCAGGGGCAGCCTGCCATCGTAGCAAGGGCCCCCGGGCACAATGAGCTCGCGGGCAGGGCCCCCCCCCCCCCCTGCCCCCGCCCTGCCCAGAACCCCACCCCCGCACCCCGCCGTGAACGCCGTGTCGCCCGCCCCGAACGCCCGCCTCTCGGCCCTGGCCATCTACCCCGTCAAGTCCGGCGGTGCGCTGTCGCTGGACAGCGCCGAGCTCGTCGACACCGGCCTCGACCTCGACCGCACCTGGATGGTGGTGGACAGCCACGGCGAGATGCTCACGCAGCGCGAGCTGCCGCGCATGGCACTCATCCGCCCCATGCTGCGCGGCGGCGATCTGCTGCTGCGCGCGCCCGGGATGCTGGCACTGCACCTCAAGCTCGACACGGTGGAGGCACCGACGCGCGTGCGCGTGTGGGACGACGTGGTCAAGGCCTGGGACATGGGCGCGCTGGCGGCGCAGTGGTTCAGCGACTTCCTGGGCCTGGTGGCCGGCGCCCCACTGCGGCTGGTGCGCTTCGACCCCGACGAAGAGCGGCTCAGCAGCGCGCGCTGGACCGGCAGCCTGAAGGCGCCCAACACCTTCAGCGACGGCTACCCGCTGCTGGTGGCCAACGCTGCGTCGCTGGCCGAGCTGAACACCCGCCTGGCCGGCGCCGGCCACGCCCCGGTGGGCATGGAGCGCTTCCGCCCCAACCTCGTGCTCGAGGGCCTGGCGCCCTGGGACGAAGACCACCTGCACGAGATCGACATCGACACCGGGGCCGGCATCGCCACGCTGCGCCTGGTGAAGCCCTGCGTGCGCTGCAGCATCCCCGACGTCGACCCCGCCACGGCCGCCACCGGCACCGCGGTGGCGCAGGCGCTGGCCGGCTTCCGCGCTGATCCGCGCATGAACGGCGGCCTGACCTTCGGCATCAACGCCGTCGTCGTGGCGGGCGCGGGCCTCGTGCTGCGCTCGGGCCAGCCGGTGGCGGTACGGCACGCCTTTGGCTGAAGGCTGTCGGTGAGCGCTCCGCCGCAGGCTGGCGGCATCGTAGGCATTGCCCGCGAGCACGCGCACCACGGCGCCGCCCACCTCGGGCTCGGGGATGGCCGCGGCCGGCAGCAGACAGCGCACGATCAAGCCGCAGCGGCGGTCTTTGGCCCGGGGGTGGACGAGGGTGAGGCCCCTGCGGGGCCGTGTAGGAAAATCCGCACGCGCCCGTTCGCCCGCCCGCTGGCGGGCTCTTCCTGAAAGCATCCGCGACATGAGCCTCAAGTGCGGCATCGTCGGCCTGCCCAACGTTGGCAAGTCCACCCTCTTCAACGCCCTCACCAAGGCGGGCATCGCGGCCGAGAACTACCCGTTCTGCACCATCGAGCCCAACGTCGGCATCGTCGAGCTGCCCGACCCGCGGCTGGCCAAGCTGGCCGCGATCGCCAAGCCGGAACGCATCGTGCCGGCGATTGTCGAGTTCGTGGACATTGCCGGCCTGGTGGCCGGTGCCAGCCAGGGCGAGGGCCTGGGCAACCAGTTTCTCAGCCACATCCGCGAGACGGATGCCATCGTCAATGTGGTGCGCTGCTTCGACGACCCCAACGTCATCCACGTTGCCGGCAAGGTAGACCCGATCGCCGACATCGAGGTCATCCAGACCGAGCTGTGCCTGGCCGACCTGGCCACGGTCGAGAAGAGCCTGGCGCGCTACAGCAAGGTGGCCAAGGCCGGCCAGGACAAGGAAGCTGCGCGCCTGGTGGACGTGCTCAAGAAGTGCGAGGCCGCGCTCAACGAGGCCAAGCCGGTGCGCGGCATCGCCTTCAGCAAGGAGGAGCTGGCGGTGCTCAAGCCGCTGTGCCTGATCACGGCCAAGCCGGCGATGTTCGTCGGCAACGTCAGCGAGACCGGCTTCGAGAACAACCCGCTGCTCGAGCAGCTGCGCGGCTATGCCGCGAAACAGGCCGCGCCTGTGGTGGCCATCTGCGCCAAGACCGAGGCCGAGCTGGCCGACATGGCCGACGAGGACAAGGCCCTGTTCCTGGCCGAGATGGGCCAGGCCGAACCTGGCCTGAACCGCCTGATCCGCGCCGCCTTCACGCTGCTGGGCCTGCAGACCTACTTCACCGCCGGGGTCAAGGAGGTGCGGGCCTGGACAGTGCCCGTCGGCGCCACGGCGCCGCAGGCGGCCGGGGTCATCCACACCGATTTCGAGCGCGGCTTCATCCGGGCGCAGACGATCGCCTACGAAGACTACGTCGCCTACCAGGGCGAACAGGGCGCCAAGGATGCCGGCAGGATGCGGGCCGAGGGCAAAGAGTACGTGGTCAAGGATGGCGACGTCATGAACTTTCTCTTCAACGTCTGACGGTCGGGGCGGATTCCGGCGGGCTTGTCGGGACCCCTCCGGAGTGGCAAATTATTGATTTTCATAGGTAAGATGGTCCGGTCGGTGCCGCTGGGCACCGTTGCAAGCCGATTCGAAAGTGGGTAGCGTCGCGGGTACGGACTGTTCGACACCCCGAAAATTGGTGGGTACGGTCGCCAACCCTTCGAGGCGCCCATGCTCACCGATACCCAGTGCCGCGCGGCCCGTCCGCGCGAGAAGGCCTACAAGCTCGCCGACGGCGGCGGCCTGGTGCTGGAGGTCAAGCCCAACGGCGTGAAGGCCTGGCGCTATCGCTTCAAGCTCACCACCAACGGGCTGACGAAGGAGAGCATGTTCGCCATCGGCGACTACGCCGTGGCGCCCCGGGGCGAGACGCCCGAACAGGCGAAGGCCCGCCGCGACGGCGGCCGCTTCACGCTGGCCGAGGCCCGCGACGAGCGCATGCGGGCGCGGGACCTCGTCAAGCAGGGCATCAACCCCGCGCACGAACGCCAGCGCGCGCGCCTGCGCCGAGACCAGGACGGCGCCACCACCTTCGAGTCGGTGACCCGAGAGTGGCTGGCCATGAAGGACTGGGAGGAGATCACCAAGGCGCGCCGCCTCAACATGCTGCAGCGGGTGGTGTTCGGCAAGATCGGGACGCTGCCGGTCAAGCAGATCACGCCCATGCACATCCTGGACGTGCTCACCACCGCCGCCCGCAAGAATGGCCCGAGCGTCGCCGCCGAGGCCAAGCGCAGCATGGCCGGGGTGTTCGAGTTGGCCATGGCCACGCTGCGGGTGGACCGCGACCCGGTCTATCCGGTGCGCCGCGCCCTGCCGCCCAACAAGACCCAGCACAAGCGAGCGCTGGAGCCGGACGAGATCGGCCGCCTGCTGCGCGACATGGCGGGCCACGGCGGCCGGCACGAGACGCTGGCAGCCTTCCGGCTGATGTGGCTCACGCTGTGCCGCCCGAGCGAGGCGGTGGAAGCGCGCTGGGCCGAGTTCGACCTCGATGCGGCGCTCTGGCGCATCGCGGCCGAGCGCATGAAGCAGCGCAAGGCCCATGCGGTGCCGCTGCCCCGGCAGGCGGTCGAGATGCTGCGGGCGCTGCACGGCATCACGGGTCGCCATGAGCACCTGTTCCCCGGGCGCGACGACCGCAGCAAGCCGATGGCGATCGCCTCATTCCGGCAGGCGCTGCACGTACTGGGCTGGAGCGGCCAGTACAGCCCGCATGCCACCCGCACCACCGGAAGCACCCGGCTCAACGAGATGGGCTACCGGCCCGACTGGATCGAGCGCCAGCTCGCGCATGTGGAGCCCAACGCGGTGCGGCGCACCTACAACCACGCCGAGTATCTGGCCGACCGCGCGGTGATGATGCAGCGCTGGGCGGATCTGCTGGATGAGTGGGAGAAGACGGCGGCAACGGGTACGGCAGGGACGGCGGAGGCGACCGCCGCGGCGTAGCTCGGCCGGGCGCAGCCGATCCATGTTGTAGGCTGCCTACGGCATGGAGCGTGCCTCGAGCCATGCGATAGGCAGAACGCGACACAGGCCGGGCGGCAGATCAGCACGCCGCTTCTGTCGCCTCGGACCACGCGATCCGTTACGATTCGCGTAATGATCAGCGGAGCCGGACCCATCCCGGTCGGACTTCTCGACAGTCACCAAAGCCCTCCCATGTCACGCACCTCGACGCACCCAGGCACGCATCTCGCCGAACGGCTGGCGGAACTGAACATGAGCGCCGCTGAACTCGGTAGGCGTCTGGCCGTGCCCACCAATCGCATCACGGGCATTCTGAATGGGCAGCGGGGTATCACCGGCGACACGGCGCTGCGGCTGGGGCACTTCTTCGGTACGCCTGCCGAGCACTGGTTGAATCTGCAGATGCAGTACGAACTGGAACAGGCCCGAGAGAAGATTGCCGCCGCGATTCGCAGCCTACCGCGGCTGCACACGGAACCGTCGGGCCGCTACGGTTCCCATTCCGCACACGCCGTTCGCAGTCAACCGGCCAGCGTACCCACCCGGTTCAACAAACCCCGGAGAGCGCATGAAGCTTGAATCGCTCACGCCGGGGTCAGCCGTTCGCGGGCTCATCCCGGATGCCGCAGCGGTGGTCGTCAGCGCGCAATGGTTTGGATCGGAAGCGCTGGAGCTCACCTACAAATCGGCCGACGGCAAGGTCGCCAATGCCCTTCTCTACCGGCATGACGAACCCCGGCTCGAACTGATCGAGCAAGGCAGACCCTGGAGTTTCGACGGTGACGGCGCGATGTTCCGTCTGGTCTCCGAGGCGCAGCGCATCCGGCTGGCGCACCTGTTCGACCCCGTGCTCGCCGTTCACACCTCGGTGGTAGACCCCCTGCCGCACCAGATCACGGCGGTCTATGGAGCCATGCTGCCGCGGCAGCCGCTGCGATTTCTGCTCGCCGACGATCCCGGGGCGGGCAAGACCATCATGGCCGGCCTGCTGACCAAAGAACTGATCGCGCGCGGTGACCTGCAGCGCTGCCTGATCGTCTGCCCGGGTAGCCTGGCCGAGCAATGGCAGGACGAACTGCATCGCCGGTTCCAGTTGCCCTTCGAGATCCTCACCAACGACAAGCTCGAAGCGGCGCGCACCGGAAACTGGTTTCTCGAGACCAACCTGATCATCGCCCGCCTCGACAAGCTGGCCCGCAACGAGGACGTGCAGCGGAAGCTCCAGGCGCCGGACTGCCGGTTCGACCTCGTGGTGTGCGACGAAGCCCACAAGATGTCGGCCACCTTATTCGGCGGCGAGGCCAAGTACACCAAGCGATACCGCCTCGGCCAGATTCTCTCGGGGCTCACGCGGCACTTCCTGCTGATGACCGCCACGCCGCACAATGGCAAGGAAGAGGACTTCCAGCTGTTCATGGCCCTGCTCGATGGCGATCGCTTCGAAGGCCGCTTCCGCGACGGGGTGCACAGCGCCGATGCCGCGGACCTGATGCGTCGCATGGTCAAGGAGCGGCTGCTCAAGTTCGACGGCACGCCCCTGTTTCCGCAGCGTATTGCCTACACCGTGCCGTACAAGCTGTCCGAAGCCGAGGCACATCTCTACAAGTCCGTCACCGACTACGTCCGCGAGGAGTTCAACCGCGCCGAAGCCCTGGAGAACGACAAGCGCGCGGGCACGGTCGGCTTCGCATTGACCATCCTGCAGCGTCGGCTCGCGTCATCGCCGGAGGCGATCCTGCAATCGCTTCGTCGTCGCAGGGAACGGCTCGAGAGCCGATTGCGCGAACTGGAGGTGCTCGAGCGCGGTGGCAAGGCAGCGCCTGTCCTCGCGCCCGGGCTGCCTGCGCTCGATGCCGAGGATGTCGAGGATCTGGACGAAGCCCCCGACAACGAGGTCGAGGAGATCGAGTCCCAGGTCCTCGATCAGGCGACGGCGGCACGCAGCATCGCCGAGCTCAAGATCGAGATCAGCACGCTGCAGCACCTCGAAAGACTGGCCCTCGGTGTACGCCGCAGTGGTACTGACACCAAGTGGCGCGAACTGGCGGGCCTGCTCAACGAGATCTTCACCAGCGCAGGTATCGCGCCAACTGTGGCCGAACCGCAAGCGCCGTACGGATCGGGCCCTATCCCACCGCCGCAGCCGTCACCACGCCAGAAACTGGTGATTTTCACCGAGCATCGTGACACGCTGAACTATTTGCAGTCGAAGATCACGACGCTCCTCGGGCGACAGTCGGCCGTGGTGGCCATCCATGGTGGAATGGGCCGGGAGGAGCGCCTGAACGCGCAGGAGGCGTTCAAGTACGACCCCGAGGTGCAGGTGCTGCTCGCCACCGATGCAGCGGGCGAAGGTATCAACCTGCAACGCGCCCACCTGATGGTCAACTACGACCTGCCTTGGAACCCCAACCGCCTGGAACAGCGGTTCGGTCGCATCCACCGCATCGGCCAGACCGAGGTGTGTCATCTCTGGAACCTCGTGGCCGAGGAAACCCGCGAGGGCGACGTCTACCGCAAGCTGCTCGACAAGCTGGAACTCGCCCGGGCGGCGCTCGGCGGGCAGGTGTTCGATGTGCTCGGCAAGCTGCAGTTCGAGGGCCGGACACTTCGAGATCTGCTGATCGAGGCTATTCGCTACGGCGAGACCGAGGAAGTGAAAGCCCGACTGACCACCGTCGTCGAGCACGCCCTGGACAAGCAGCATCTGCAAGAGCTGCTCGAAGATCACGTGCTGGCACCCGACATCATGGATGCCAGTCGCGTGCAGCGCATCCGTCAGGACATGGAGCGCGCCGACGCCCGGCGGCTGCAGCCGCACTACATCGAGTCGTTCTTCCTGCAGGCCTTCGCCAGCCAGGGTGGCAGCGTGCGACAGCGTGAGCCGCGCCGCTTCGAGATCGCCCATGTACCGGCCCCGATCCGCCACCGTGATCGCCTGATCGGAACCGGCGAACCCGTGCAGCCCCGCTACGAGCGCATCACCTTCGACAAGGCGCTCGTCGCGCCGCAGGGCCAGCCGCTGGCAGCCTTCATCTGCCCCGGCCACCCCTTGCTGGACTCGCTCATCGACCTGACCCTGGAGCGCCACCGCGATCTGCTCAAGCGAGGCGCGGTGCTGGTCGACGAAAGCGACGCGGGTACCGCGCCGCGCGTGCTGTTCTACCTGGAACACGCGATTCAGGACGCCAGCCTCACGCGCAGTGGCGAGCGACGGGTCGTCTCCAAGCGCATGCTCTATGTCGAAATCGACGCCGACGGCTCGGCGCGGCACATGCACTACGCGCCCTACCTCGATTTCCGTCCGCTGCGGCCCGACGAGCCCGATGTCGCTTCCCTGCTGTCGCGGCAGGAGTGCGCGTGGATCGATCGCAACATCGAACGCCTGGCCACCGGACACGCGGTCACGAAGGTCGTCCCCGAACACCTGAAGGAGGTTGGCGATGTGCGGCTGCCGCTGCTCGCCAAGACCGAGGCCGCGGTCAAGGCGCGCCTGACCAAGGAGATCACCTACTGGGACCACCGTGCCGAGCAGCTCAAGCTGCAGGAGCAGGCGGGTAAGCCGAACGCCCGACTCAATTCCGACGAGGCTCGCAAGCGGGCCGACAACCTGCAGGGCCGGCTGGAGAAACGGCTGGCCGACCTCAAGCTGGAGGCGCAGATCACGCCCCTGCCGCCGGTGGTGCTCGGCGGTGTGCTGGTCATACCGGCGGGGCTGCTCGCGGCCATCGCGGGTCGACCCTTGCTTCAACCGGCGGCCGTGCGGGACACGCAGGCGGCCGCTGCACGTGCGCGGCAGGTGGTCATGGAGATCGAGCGGCGGCTGGGCTTCGAGCCGGTGGACCGCGAGCTCGAGAAGCTGGGCTACGACATCGAGAGCCGGGTGCCGGGCTCGGGCAGGCTGCGTTTCATCGAGGTCAAGGGCCGGGTGAGCGGCGCCGAGACCATCACCGTGACCCGTAACGAGATCCTGTACTCGTTGAACAAGCCCGACGACTTCATCCTCGCCATCGTGGAGTTCATGGACGATGGCTCGCATCGGCCGCACTACCTGCGCCAGCCGTTCCAGCGCGAGCCGGACTTCGGGGCCGCGAGCGTCAACTACAGCTTCGCCGAGCTGTTGACGCGCGCCGAGCATCCCCTGGCGTCAGAGAGCCAAGCGGGGGAGCCGCAACATGGATGAACACACACTGAAAGCGCTGCTTGCGGACCATGAGGCCGACCGGGTCGAGTTCACCGTCTCCACGAAGGACACCGACAAGTTCGCAGAGGCCGTCTGCGCCTTCGCCAATGATCTGCCGGGTCATGGCAAGCCTGGCCTGCTCGTCATCGGCGTGGACAACCGCGGTCGATATGCCGGCCTCACGGTCACCGACGAACTGCTGCGTAACCTCGGCGGGCTGCGCGACGACGGCAACATCCAGCCGCTGCCCTCCATCACGGTCGAGAAGGTCCTCACGCGCCAGGGCGAGGTGGCGGTGGTCACGGTGCAGCCCTCGGCACTGCCGCCGGTGCGCTACAAAGGCCGCGTCTGCATCCGCAATGGCCCCCGGCGCGGCTACGGGACCGAGCAGGACGAGAAGATCCTGATCGAGCGCCGGGTGTCGCAGGCGCGGACCTTCGATGCGCAGCCCTGCCTCGATGCCTCGCTGGATGACCTGGCCACGGGCCTCTTCCTGAACGACTACCGGCAACAGGCGCTCGCCCCCGAAGTCATCGAGGAGAACCATCGCCCCCTCGTGCAGCAGCTCGCGTCGCTGCGCTTCTACGACCTGAAGAACGATTGCCCCACCCATGCCGGAATCCTGATGTTCGGTCTGGATGTCCGCCGCTGGCTGCCCGGGGGCTATATCCAGTTCCTGCGGGTGGACGGCGATTCGCTTGCCGCGCCGGTGCTCAACGAGCGCGAACTGCAGGGGGACATGCTGACGGTGCTGAGGGAGCTCGATGCCCTGACCGATGCGCAGCTCGACCAGTACCCGGAGCCCAAGCGCGACAGCGCCTTGCGCGAGCGCGTGGTAGCAGCCTATCCGCGCATCGCCGTCCGCGAACTGCTGATGAACGCCGTGCTGCACCGCGACTGGAGCGCCACCTCACCGCTGCGCATCACGTGGATGAACGATCGCGTCGAGATCCAGAGCCCGGGCGGGCTGTATGGCGAGGCATCGGCGCAGAACTTTCCGCAGCAGACGGCCTACCGCAACCCGGTGCTGGCCGAATCGCTCAAGGCACTGGGCTACGTCAACCGCTACGGCCGTGGCGTGTTGCGCGCCCAGCAGGCGCTGGCCGACAACGGCAGTCCGCCGGCCGAGTTCCAGTTCGATCCGGGTTTCGTGCTGGTCACCCTGCGCAGGCGCTCATGAAGACCGTCGCGTTCTTCAACAACAAGGGCGGGGTGGGCAAGACCACGCTGGTCTACCACCTTGCCGCGATGATGGCGGAGCGCGGTCAGACCGTGCTCGCCGTCGACCTCGACCCTCAGGCCAACCTGACCAGCATGTTCCTGAGCGAGGAGGATCTGGAGCCGTACTGGCCCGAAGGCGAGCACCCGCGAACCATCTTCGGCGCGTTGCGCCCGATCATCCGCGGCCTGGGCGACGTGCTGACGCCGGAAGTGGTGATGGTGAATCCGCGCCTTGGGCTGGTGGTGGGCGACCTCGCGCTGTCCACGTTCGAGGACAAGCTCTCGGATGCCTGGCCGCGTTGCCACAATGCCGATGAATCGGCCTTCAGGACGATGACGGCCTTCCACCGGGCGGTGCAGTCGGCGGCCCGGAGCATCGGCGCCGACTGGGTGCTGCTGGATGTCGGGCCGAATCTGGGCGCGACCAACCGCGCGGCGCTGATCGCCAGCGAGCATGTCGTGATCCCGGTCGGCCCGGATCTGTTCTCGCTGCAGGGCCTGCGCAACCTGGGGCCTGCGCTGCGCAGCTGGCGGGCGAGCTGGCGGGAACTGGCCGCCAAGGTCCCGGACCGTACCCTCGAAATGCCTCAGGGCCGCATCGAGCCGCTGGGCTATGTGGTCATGCAGCA
>JAUMBF010000158.1:0-14116 GCA_032115875.1 Rubrivivax sp. | reverse complement strand
GCGCGGGTGGCCTCCGCGCTGGGCTATGGGTTGCTGGACTCCGGCGCGCTGTACCGGGCCACGGGCCTGGCGGCCGTGGACGCCGGGCTCGACCCTGAGATCCGCGCCGAGGACGAGCCGGCCATCGCCGCCCTGGCCGCCCGCCTGCCACTGCGCTTCGGCCATGGCCCCGAAGCTGGCCGCACCTGGTTCACCGGTCCCTTTCTGGGCCGGGAGGGCCGCGAGATCACCGACGAGCTGCGCCTGGAGAGCACCGGCCTGCTGGCATCGCGCGTGTCAGCCCTGCCGGCCGTGCGCGCGGCCCTGCACGGGCTGCAGCTGAGCTTTCGCCGAGCGCCGGGCCTGGTCGCCGACGGGCGCGACATGGGCACCGTGGTCTTCCCCGATGCGGCGCTGAAGGTGTTCTTGACCGCCAGTGCCGAACAGCGTGCCGAAAGACGCCATAAACAGTTGATTTCAAAGGGAATTGCGGCTAGCATCGCGGCCCTTCGTGCAGACTTGGAGGCCCGCGACCGGCGCGACATGAGCCGGGCCGCGTCGCCGCTGAAGCCTGCCGAAGACGCTCTGCTACTCGACAACTCCCAGCTCGACGTCGATCCATCGGTGCAGCAGGTGTTGGCCTGGTGGCAGGCGCGTCGGCCGTTTACCTGAAGCAGTCCCCAGCCCCTGCCCGCCTCCCGCCGTGGCCGCCAGGCCCTGTCTTGAAGACCGGGCGAGCAGGATCCGACCCACCCCAACCCGCGGCATCCCGTCGCACGCACCCCGGCTCTGCACCCAACTCCTCCGGGATTTCAGGAACTCCATGCCCGTCACCACCACCGTCACCGCCAAGGGCGGATTCGACGCCTTCGCCTCGCTGTTCGAGGAATCGCTCAAGAGCAACGACATGCGCGTCGGCGAGGTCATCTCTGCCGAGGTCGTGCGCATCGACTTCAACCACGTCGTCGTCAACGCCGGCCTGAAGAGCGAGAGCTACGTCCCCATCGAGGAATTCAAGAACGACCAGGGCGAGCTTGAAGTCCAGGTCGGCGACTTCGTCTCGGTGGCCATCGACGCCGTCGAGAACGGCTACGGCGACACCATCCTCAGCCGCGACAAGGCCAAGCGCCTGGCTTCGTGGATGAGCCTTGAGAACGCGCTGGAAAACGGCGAGTTCGTCACCGGCACCGTCAGCGGCAAGGTCAAGGGCGGCCTCACGGTGCTCGTCAACGGCATCCGCGCCTTCCTGCCGGGCAGCCTGCTCGACACGCGACCGGTCAAGGACATGTCGCCGTTCGAGGGCAAGACCATGGAGTTCAAGGTCATCAAGCTCGACCGCAAGCGCAACAACGTCGTGCTGTCGCGCCGTGCCGTGGTCGAGGCCTCGATGGGCGAGGAGCGCGCCAAGCTGCTGGAGACGCTGACCGAAGGCGCCATCGTGCATGGCGTGGTCAAGAACATCACCGAGTACGGTGCCTTCGTCGATCTCGGCGGCATCGACGGCCTGCTGCACATCACCGACATGGCCTGGCGACGCGTGCGCCACCCCTCCGAGGTGGTCACCGTGGGCCAGGAGCTCAGCGCCAAGGTGCTGAAGTTCGACGCCGAGAAGAACCGCGTCAGCCTGGGCATCAAGCAACTGGGTGACGACCCCTGGCACGGCGTCTCGCGCCGCTACCCGAACAGCACGCGCCTGTTCGGCAAGATCACGAACATCGCCGACTACGGCGCCTTCGTCGAGATCGAGCCGGGCATCGAGGGCCTCGTGCACGTCTCCGAGATGGACTGGACGAACAAGAACGTCGCCCCATCCAAGGTGGTGAGCCTGGGCGAGGAAGTCGAGGTCATGGTCCTCGAGATCGACGAGGACAAGCGCCGCATCAGCCTGGGCATGAAGCAGTGCAAGGCCAACCCCTGGGAGGAGTTCAGCTCCACCGTCAAGCGCGGCGACAAGGTCAAGGGCCCCGTCAAGAGCATCACCGACTTCGGGGTGTTCATCGGCCTGTCGGCCGGCATCGACGGCCTGGTGCACTTGTCCGACCTGAGCTGGAACGAGCCGGGCGAGAGCGCGGTGCGCAACTACAAGAAGGGCCAGGAGGTCGAGGCCATCGTGCTGGCCGTGGATGTGGAGCGCGAGCGCATCAGCCTGGGCATCAAGCAGCTGGATGTGGACCCGTTCACCAGCTTCACCACGCTCAACGACCGCGGCGCGGTCGTCACCGGCAAGGTGAAGTCGGTCGATCCGCGCGGCGCCGAGATCGAACTCAACGACGACGTCACCGGCTATCTGCGCGCCTCGGAGATCGGCTCCGACCGCGTGGAGGACGCACGCAACGTCCTGAAGGAAGGCGACGA
Source organism: Rubrivivax sp. (assembly GCA_032115875.1). GTDB lineage: Bacteria > Pseudomonadota > Gammaproteobacteria > Burkholderiales > Burkholderiaceae_C > Rubrivivax. Next base: position 11,782 of record JAUMBF010000158.1, on the reverse strand, counting down.
GGTCACTGTGATGGTGATCAACGTCGACCGCAAGTTGCGCAGCATCCAGCTCAGCATCAAGGCCAAGGACAACGCCGACGCGCAGCAAGGCATGCAGGCCCTGCGCCAGAGCGCCGAGCGCGAGAACGCCGGCACCACGAGCCTGGGTGCGCTGCTGCGCGCCAAGCTCGACAAAGGCAACGAGTAATCTGCTCCCCGGGCCGGCCGCGGGCTGTACCTGCGGTCGGCTCCCGTCACATGCCCTTTGCGACGACGAGCCTCCCACACCTGCCGATGTGCCGCCGATGACCCGCTCCGATCTCGTCACCCGCCTGGCCGAACGCTTTTCACAGCTGACACAGCGAGACACGGAGTTCGCCGTGAAAACCATTCTGGACGCGATGAGCGATGCACTCGCGCGCGGCCATCGCATCGAGATCCGCGGTTTCGGCAGCTTCAGCATCAACCGCCGCCCGCCGCGCATGGGCCGCAACCCGCGCAGCGGCGAGCAGGTGCTGATCCCCGAGAAGCTGGTGCCGCACTTCAAGCCCGGCAAGGCCTTGCGAGAAGCCGTCGACGCCCGCGAGGCCGCGACCGGCACACCCGCCGCCGGCCGCTGAGCCGCCGGCGGCGTGCTGCCTAGAATGGGCGCGCGATGCGCGTCCTCGTCTGGCTTGTCCGGTCCTTCATCTTCTTCACGCTGTTCGCCTTTGCGCTGAACAACCAGCAGACCGTGACGGTGAGCTGGTTCTTCGGTGCGCAGTGGCAGGCACCGATGGTCATCGTGATGCTCGCGGCGTTCGCTGCTGGGGCGGCGCTGGGCGTCCTGGCCATGCTGCCCGGTGCTTGGCAGCGCTGGCGACGTCACCGGCGCCGGGCGGCCGAATCGCCCTCTTCCGCAGGGTCGAACACATCCGCGGGTACGGCCCCATCGGTTGCTGGCGCCGAGCAGCCCCCGCGCGTGGGCCTGTGAGCGGCCCGCAGCCTGCATCCGATGGAACCCGACCTCTTGAGCTGGCTTCTGATCGGCCTGCCCGTGGCATTCGCCCTGGGCTGGCTGGGGTCGCGGCTGGACCTGCGGCAACTCAAGCGCGAGCGCGACGACTCGCCGCGCACCTACTTCAAGGGTCTGAACCTGCTGCTCAACGAGCAGCAGGACCAGGCCATCGATGCCTTCATCGAGGCGGTACAGAACGATCCCGACACCACCGAGCTGCACTTTGCACTGGGCAACCTGTTCCGACGCCGCGGCGAGATCGACCGCGCCGTGCGCGTTCATGAGCACTTGGCCGGGCGCGGCGACCTGAGCACGTCGGTGCGCATGCGCGCGCAGCGAGCGCTGGCGCAGGATTTCATGAAGGCCGGTCTCTTCGACCGCGCCGAGGCCGCATGGTCGGCGCTGGCAGGCAGCCCCTACGATGCCGAGGCGCAGCTCGCGCTGCTGAGCCTGTACGAACGCTCACGCGGCTGGCAGCAGGCGGCGCAGGTGGCGCGCCGGCTTGAGGGCCACGGCCAGGGCAGCTTCGCCGGCCGCATCGCGCACTACGAATGCGAGCGGGCCGAGGAGCTCGATGCCGCGGGCCGGGCCGACGAGGCCGCCGCCGCCCTGGCACGCGCACAGGCCGCCGCGCCCGAGACTCCGCGGCCCTGGGTGCTGGCCGGCCAACGATTGCTGCGCCAGGGCGACCCCGCCGGGGCTGTGCAGGCCTGGGATGCGCTGCGCGAGCGCCACAGCGCTGCCTTCGTCCTGGTGGCCGGCGACTACGCCGCCTGCGCACGCGCCACCGGCCAAACGGACGCCGCACGCGAGGTGCTGCTGCAAGCGCTGGCCCTGCAACCCGCGGTCGAGCTGCTGCAAGCGCTGGAGGCCCTCGATGCCGAGCGCCCGCCGGCCGAGCGCATACCCCGTATCCTGGACCACCTCCGCGCACATCCCTCGCTGTCGGCGGCGCAGTTGCTGCTGCCGTTCGCCACCGCAGCGCCGGCAACCGGAGCCTCCGGTGCGGCGCCCGCGCTCGATGATGTCGCCCGCGCGGCGCTGCACGACGCCGTGGCGCGGGCGGCACGTCCCCTTCAGCGCTACCGCTGCGGCAGCTGCGGCTTCGAGGCCCAGCGCCACTTCTGGCAATGCCCGGGTTGCCTGGCCTGGGACAGCTACCCGCCACAACGCAACGACCTGTCGTGAACCGGCCACCGACTCTGGACGACGCCACGACCGCGGCCCGGCGCGCCTGACCTGGCACAGAGGCGTCGCCCAGACGCGTCTGTTCCGTTGAGGCTACACGCCGAAGTGCTGCGCGAGCAGTCCCAGAACCTCGCTGCGCTGCGGCACCTGCCCCTTGCCGCCAATGCTGGCCACGCGCCCAGGCCCGGTGATGCCGGCCAGCCCCGGGTCGTGGTCGCAATAGATGCCCAGCGTCGGGCGGCCCAGTGCGGCCGCCAGATGCGTGAAGCCGGTGTCCAGCCCCACCACCTGCTGCGCCCCGGCCAGCACGCCGGCCATGTCGCCGACGCTGAGGAAGGGCGGCACGTCGCCGTTGCAGCCGGCGGCAATGTTCTCGGCCAAGGTCTGCTCATCGGGGCGGCCCCACAGCACCAGTGGCAGCCAGCCCCGCTCGGCCAGTCTCTTTCCCACCGCAACCCACTGCCGTTCAGGCCAGAGTTTGCTGGCGCGGCTGGCGTTGGGGATCAGCACCGCGTAGGTGTCGCGTGGCTTCCAACTCGGCTCGGGCGGACGCAGGCCGAACATCGGCGCCGCGCTCGGCGGCATGAGCCCCAGGTGTGCGGCGGCCAGCAGCCGGTTGCGCTGCACCGCCTGCAGGTTCTTGGGCACCGCCGCGCCGTGCCGGTACAGCAAGGCCGCCAGCGGCTCTCGAGCGCTGGCGCGGTCATAGCCCACCACCGGACCGGCGGCCTGCCGCGCCCACAGGGCACTCTTCAGCAGGCCCTGGAGATCGAGGACCATGTCATGGGGATCGCGCCGCAACTCGTCGCGGAGCGCGCCGATGGCCTTCCAGGTGGCGCCGCTGAACAACTGGCGGCGCCACTTGCGCCAGGCCATCGGGATGACGAGCCGCACGCCCGGGTGCAGGCGCGGGATCGCCGCGAACGGCGCCTCGACGAGCCAGTCGATCTGCGCCTGGGGGAATCGCGCCAGGATGTCGGCCACCACGGGCGTGGCGTGCACCACGTCGCCCATCGACGAGGTCTTGACGATCAGGATGCGGGGCGCAGTGGTCACGGATGGCTGCGGCTTCAGGACTGTCGCCGACCTTCCTTGACGAGCTCGGGGTTGAGTGCCGGATCGTTGTACATCTTGAACTGCCGGTAGACCTTGAAGAAAGCGCGGCCGGCGGCTGTCTCAGCCAGCAGACCGTCCAGGCAGACCGCCAGGTCGCGGCGCTGCTGGGCCAGGCGCTCCCACTTGACGCGGCTGGCGGCGCGGTGGGCCTCGTCGACATCGTTGCGCCGTGCCTGCTCACCCATGGCCTTGAGCTTGAGCGACAGGATCGACAGACGGTCGATCATGCTGCCCGCGGTCTCGCTGTTCAGGCGCGCGCCGGCGGCCACCTGAGCCAGCGGGGCATCGCTGCGCGCGGCGGCCTCGTCGACAACGCCCAAGGCCAGCAGCAGCAACTCGTCGACGCGCTCGGTGGCATCGTTGCGGGCCTGGTTGTACCGGTCGATGGCGCGCTTGTTGGCGGCGATCTCGGCATCGGCCACGGTCGTGCGGCGCGCGAGGTCTTCCTCGGCCCACAGCTGGCAGTTGTTGCGGTGATTGACCTGGATCCAGTGCCACAACCCTGCCTCGGGCTGCGCCGGCTCGGCCTGCGGCCAGCCCGGGGTGGCCAGCAGCCGATCGTGAAGGGCCGTGAGGTCGGCAGCGGCGAGCGGAAGGGACTGGGGCATCGGTGCGGTTGGGGGTGGACGGGGCAGAATCTGCCGCCGATTATCCCCACCGATGCCCGCCTCTCTGCACCCCTCGAGGAACCCCGCGACGATCGACCGCGCCGCGTGCCGGCCGCTGATCGTTCGGCTGCGCAACTGGGTGGGTGACGTGACGCTGGCCCTGCCGCTGCTCGAACGCCTGGCCGCCGCGGGCTTCGCGCCGGTGCTGGTGGGCAAGGGCTGGGCCCGCGAGCTCCTGGCCGGCACCGGCTGGCCGGTGCACGGCCTGCCCAAGACCGCAGGCGAGCGCGTGGCGCTGCTGCGCCGGCTTCGTGCAGAGGCGCTTTCCGCCCAGCCGGCTTTCCGGCAGGCGCCGGTGCAGGCGCTGTGCCTGCCCGACTCGTTCTCGAGTGCGCTGGAGTTGCGCCTCGCCGGGCTGCGCGCCGTGGGCCACGCCTGGGAGGGTCGCCGGCTGCTGCTGGCGCGCGCCGTGCCGCGGCCCCGCGCCGTGCATGAGCTGGAGGTCTACTGGCGCCTGGGCCAAGCCTTGCTGGGCACCACCGATCCCCCCCCGGCCGCTGTGCGGTTGCGGCTGACCGAAACGCAATTGCGTGAGGCAGCCGCGCTGCGTGCGGCGCACGGCCTGCCCGAGCGTGTGATCGTGGTCTGCCCGTTCTCGGGCGGCACCTGGAACGGTCAGAGCAAGGATTGGCCGGCCTTCGCTGACTTTGTCGCGCAGCGGTTGCCGTCGCTGGGCTTGCCCTTCGTGGTGTGCCCTGGCCCGGGTGAGGAGGCGCGCATCGCGGGCGAGCGCTTTGTCGGCGCCACGCTGCTGCCCGACGTCGACCTGGGCGTCTATGCGGCACTGCTGGCTTCCAGCGCAGCCATGCTGTCCAACGACACCGGGCCGGCGCACATTGCGGCTGCGGTGGGCACGCCGCTGGTGAGTGTGATGGGACCGAGCGACCCGACACTGTGGCGCCCCTGGGGGCCGGCCTCGCGGGTGTGCGTGCTGGGCGGGCGCGGCCACTGGCCCGACGAGGCCTCGGTGATGGCAGCGCTGCAACGCGCCGTCCATGCGCCACGCTGACGCCTCACCGCCGCGCCACCGAGCCGCCATCACGGGTCGCCCCCGCGCGGGGGACGACCCGTCACCCCCGACGGCGGTTCCCCCGGAGGGCCCCGCCGGGAGGGAATGACGCACCACGCCGGCTTCGAAAGACTGTCTCCCATCCCGACGCAACAGCCCGCAGGGCCGTGCGGCGGGAGACCGAAGCCTCCCGACCGATCTTCCCCTATCCCTCACAGGAGAACCCCCATGATCCGCATCCTTCTCGCCGCCGTCGCCGCCCTGGCCCTGGCTTCGCCACTGTTGGCGCAGGCCACCGACGTGAACCGCGCCTCGCAGGCCGAGCTCGAATCCGTCAAGGGCATCGGGCCGGGTCTGTCGGGCAAGATCCTCAAGGCCCGCGAGGCCGGCAACTTCAAGAACTGGGCCGACTTCGTTGAACGGGTCGGCGGTGTCGGTGCCGGCAACGCCGCCAAGCTGTCGGCCAACGGGCTGACGATAGGCGGCACGGCCTTCGATGCCAAGGCGATACCGGCCAAGCCGGCGAACGCTGAGAAAGCCGAGAAGGCCGAGAAGGCCGACAAGCCGGCCAAGGCCGCCGAGAAGCCCGCCAACAAGGCCGCCCCCACCTGAACCGGCGCCGCCTACGGCAACTCGATGTCCGGCCCGCCGCGCTGCGTGCGGGCCGGCGCCGAGTCCCACCCGAAGAAGCGCAGCACCTCGTCCTGGCGTGCCAGGGTGTCGGTCTCGCCCAACGCGATCAGCTCGCGCGTGAACGGCGCCTCGAACAGCAGGTAGCTGGCCAGCGCCGCGCCCTGCACGGCCTTTGCGGCGCCATCGGCCGTCGCCTGGGCACTGGACGTGTTCACCCCCACGCCGCGCAGCAGCGAGCGCACCGGCAGCGGCAGCGCATGGACATGGCGCGCCGCGATGTCGTCGATGCGCTGGCTCGGCGAGATCACGAGCGCTTCGAGCGGCCGCAACTCGCTGTCGGCCAACGCCGAATCCGGCAGCAGCGCCAGCGTGCGGTTGATGCGCCGCATGCGCTCGACGTCCACCGCCAGCGCGTCGAGAAAGATGCTCGACATCGCGTGCCCCGCGATCTGCGCCAGGTTGGGGTAGCCGCCGGCTTCGACGACGCGGCCAGCCGGCTCCTGCATGCGGCCCGCACCAATGATCACCAGGCGCTGCGCTCCGAGGTGGATGGCTGGCGACAGCGGCGCTGTTTGCCGCATCGAGCCGTCGCCGAACCAGCCCGCCTGCCCGCCGGCCTTCAGGCTGACCGACGGGAACACGAAAGGGATCGCCGAGCTCGCCAGGAGGTGCCCGTACTCGATGCGTTGCCGCACCGCCTGGCGCTGCGAACGCATCCAGGGTGTCAGCGGCGCGGCGGCGTCGAAGAAGGTCACGTGCTCCCCGCTGGTGTAGCTTGAGGCCGTGACGGCCCACGCGCCGAGGTGGCCCTCGGACAGCATCACCGGCACACGCTCCAGCGGCACCAGCCGCTGCAGCAGCGCGGCCAGCGGACGGTTGTCGAGCAAGGAGCGCGGCCGGGCCAGGCGCCAGCGCGCGATCAGCCAGCCCACCGACAGCATCGTCAGCCACTGCGCCCCCGAGCGGATGACCCCCAGGGAGTCGGCCCGATACACCTGTTCGGCCGCGAAGTTCTGCCAAACCTTGGCCAGCACCTCCACCGCACCCTCGAACCGATCGGCGTGGGCCGCCAGCGCCGCCGCGTTGATGGCGCCGGCCGAGGTACCGACGATGATGCCGAAGGGATTGCCCAGCTGCGCGCGTGCGCCCAGGGCGCCACGGCGGATGCGCACCAGCGCGCGCAGCACGCCCACCTGATAGGCGGCGCGCGCGCCACCGCCGCTCAACACCAGAGCGGTCAGCGGGGCTTCGTGCATGGGCACACCCTGGCCCCGGTGCCGGGCATTCGTCATGGGCTCCTGCCTTGAAGGCCCGTGCTGGCTCGCGAGGGGCCGACGTCGACGAACGCCGTGCGCAGCCTCACCGCGCCCTCACTCGTACACGACCTGCGCCGCACCGCCATGCGCGATGCTGCGCCAGCGGCCCAGCGCCTCGTCGCAAGGCCAGAAACGCGCGTCGTCACCGAGATCGAGCTCGCCGACGGCGCCGGGGCGGTGCAGCTTGAGCCGGATGGCCAGGCCTTGGAGCAGCTCGCCGTGCTCCGTCTCCTCGCGGCGGGCGGGCCAGAGCTTGAGCACATCGGCCACCGGCGGCAGCCCGCCATTGAGCGCCACCGCCAGATGCTTGCCGAAGCGGGCGCGGGCCGCCGGCAGGTCCCAGACGTTGCTGACGTTCAGCCGCAGGCCGCCGCTGAAGCGGTCGGGCTGCACCTTGCCTTGCACGACCAGCAACTGGTCCTCGGCTGCCCATTCGCGGCGACCATCGAACAGCTCGTCGGGGGCCACGGCCTCGATGCTCTCGCTGCCGTCGTCGAGCTTGAAGATGAAGACCTTTCCGCGCTGGCCGTTGACGCTGCGCGGGTCGGTCACGATGCCGGCCAGCAGTTGCGGCTCGCGGCTGTCCACCAGGCTCGCGATCGGCGACTTGGCAAATCGTCGCACCTCGTCGGCGAAGGCCTCGAACAAATGGCCGCTCAGGAAAAAGCCCACCGCCGCCTTCTCCTGGACCAACTTCTCGTGCAGCGACCACGGCGCCACGGCAGCCAATGCCGGCTCCTGCGTCGACGAGCCGTGTGCGTCGCCGCCGTCGAAGTCGAACAGGCCGCTCTGCAGGGCGTTGGCCTGCTGTGTGTCGGCCCAGTCGAAAGCCAGGCCCACGCTGGCCAGCGTGGCGGCGCGGTCGGGATGCAAGGCATCGAAGGCGCCGGCCTTGACCAGCGCCTCCACGGCACGCTTGTTGACGGCCTTGCGGTCGACGCGGGCGCAGAAGTCAAACAGGCTGCGGAACGGCCCGCCACCTTCGCCCTGATGCGGGCCCAGTCCCTCGCGCACCGCGACGATGGCTTCGATGGCCCCGGCGCCCGTGCCCTTGACGGCGGCCAGGCCGTAGCGCACCACGGTGTCGGCCACGGGCTCGAAGCGAGCCGTCCCGCGGTTGATGCACGGCGGCTCGAAGCGGATGCCCGCGAGCTGCGCGTCGGCCAGCAGCACCTTGAGCTTGTCGGTGTTGTCGGCCTCGATCGTCATGTTCGCGGCGTAAAACTCCGCCGCGCAGTGCACCTTGATCCAGGCCGTGTGGTAGGCCAGCAGCGAGTAGGCCGCAGCGTGGCTCTTGTTGAAGCCGTAGCCCGCGAACTTCTCCATCAGGTCGAAGACCTCGTCGGCCTTGGCCTGGACAATGCCCTTGGCGAGCGCGCCCTCGCGGAACGTGATGCGCTGGCTGGCCATCTCCTCGGGCTTCTTCTTGCCCATGGCGCGGCGCAGCAGGTCGGCGCCGCCGAGCGAGTAGCCGCCCAGCACCTGCGCGGCCTGCATCACCTGCTCCTGGTAGACGAAGATGCCGTAGGTCTCGGCCAGCACGGGCTCGAGCAGCGGGTGCGGGTAGGCAATCTCTTCCTTGCCGTTCTTGCGCGCGCAAAAGCTCGGGATGTTCTCCATCGGGCCCGGGCGGAACATGGCGTTGAGCGCGATCAGGTCCTCCAGCCGGGCGGGCCGGGCCTCGCGCAGCATGCCCTGCATGCCGCGGCTTTCGAACTGGAACACGGCCTCGGTGCGGCCCTCGCTGAACAGGCGGTAGACCTGCGGGTCGTCCAGCGGCAGCGCTTCGTAGCTGAAGTCGGCGCGCCCCGGGCGACGGGCGCGGATGAAGTTCTTGGCCAGCTCCAGGATGGTCAGCGTGGCCAGGCCCAGAAAGTCGAACTTCACCAGGCCGATGGCCTCGACATCGTCCTTGTCGTACTGGCTGACCGCGCTGTCGCTGCCGGGCTGCTGATACAGCGGGCAGAAGTCGGTGATCTTGCCCGGCGCGATCAGCACGCCGCCGGCGTGCATGCCCACGTTGCGCACCAGGCCCTCCACCCGCACGGCCAGGCTCAGCAGCTCCGCCACCTCCTCCTCGGCCTTCTCGCGCTGCCCGAGCTCGGGCACCTCCTCGCGCACGTAGATGAGGCCACTGTCCTTCTGCGCAGGGTCTTCGGGCAGCCGCGCCAGCGTGTAGGTCTTGCCGGGCAGCCCGGGCACCAGCTTGGCCACGCTGTCGACATGGCCGTAGCCCATGCCCAGCACGCGGCCCACGTCGCGCAGCGCAGCCTTGGCCGCCAGCGTGCCGAAGGTGGCGATCTGGCTCACGGCCTCGCGCCCGTACTTGTCCTTCACGTACTCGATCACGCGGTCACGGTTGGCCTGGCAGAAGTCGATGTCGAAGTCGGGCATCGACACGCGCTCGGGGTTCAGGAAGCGCTCGAACAGCAGCTGGTACTGCAGCGGGTCCAGGTCGGTGATGAAGAGGGCATAGGCCACCAGCGAGCCGGCGCCCGAGCCGCGGCCCGGGCCCACCGGGCAGCCGTGTTCCTTGGCCCAGACGATGAAGTCCGAGACGATGAGGAAGTAGCCCGGGAAGCCCATCTTCACGATGGTGGACAGCTCGAACTCCAGCCGCTCCACGTAGCGCGCTCGCTCGGCTTGCCGGCGCCCGGGGTCGGGGTAGAGGGCAGACAGGCGGCGCTCCAGGCCCTCGTGGCTGGCCTGGCGGAAGTAGGCCTCCAGCGGCAGCGGGGCACCGTCGACCACGGGCGTGGGGAAGTCCGGCAGCTGCGGCTTGCCCAGCACCAGCGTGAGGTTGCAGCGCTGCGCGATGACCTCGGTGTGCGCGATGGCGCTGGGCAGGTCGGCGAAGCGCTCGCGCATCTGCGCCTGCGTCTGGAAGTGCTGCTCGCGCGTGAAGCGCTTGACGCGCCGCGGGTTGGCCAGCGTCTCGCCCTCGGCGATGCACACGCGGGCCTCGTGGGCGTCGAAGTCGTCGGCCTCGAGGAACTGCACCGGGTGCGTGGCCACCACCGGCAGCTGCAGCCGCGCGGCCAGCGGCACGGCGGCGCGCACGTGGGCCTCGTTGGTGGGCAGGCCGGCGCGCTGCAGCTCGATGAAGAAGCGGGCCGGGAACAGCGCCGCCAGCCGCAGCGCCAGCTGCGCGGCGCGCTCGGCATCGCCGGCCAGCAGGGCCTGCCCCACCGGCCCGCCGTCGGCGCCCGACAGCGCGATCAGGCCCGCGCCGCGCTCGGCCAGCCACTCCCACTTCAGCAGCGCCTGGTTGCGCTGCACGTTGCCCACCCAGGCGCGCGCCAGCAGCTCGCACAGGTTGAGATAGCCGCTGCGATCTTGCACCAGCAGCAGCAGCCGGCCCGCGGGCTTGTCGGGGCCGGCGGCGTTCTCCAGCCACACGTCGGCGCCCAGCAGCGGCTTCACGCCCTGGGTGCGGCAGGCGTTGTAGAACTTGACGGCGCCGAACAGGTTGCCGAGGTCGGTGATGGCGCAGGCGCCCTGCCCGTCGGCCCGCGCCGCAGCGGCCAGCGCGTCGATGCGCAGCATGCCGTCGACGACGGAATACTCGGTGTGGTTGCGCAGGTGGACGAAGTTCATGCCGGTCATGCTATCAACCGCGCCCGGCCATGCTCAGGGTGGCCGGGTCGAGGTTGGCGCCGCAGATCACCAGCGCAACGCGTTCGCCCGGCCCGGGCACCACCAGGCCGGCCTGCAGCGCTGCCAGCGGCAGCGCGGCGGCGGGCTCCACGGCCAGGCGCAGCTCGGCCCACAGCGCGCGCTGCGCGGCGGCGATGTCGGCGTCGGGCACGAGGTGGCTGGTCACGCCGTGGCGCCGCACCAGGCCCCAGGCGATGTCGCCGATGCGGCGGGCGCCCAGCGCGTCGGCCGCCAGCCCGCCCACGGTCACGTCCACCGGCTCGCCGGCCGCCAGCGCCGCGTGCAGCGTGGGCGAGCCCGCGGGCTCCAGCGCGTCGATGCGGCAACGGCCGCCCCACTGCGCCAGCAGGCCGCCCAGCAGCCCGCCGCCGCCGACGCTGACCAGCACCCGGTCGGGCAGGCCGGCGTCGGCCTCGACCTCGGCGGCCAGCGTGCCGGCGCCGGCCACGACCTCGGGCTGGTCGTAGGCGTGCAGCAGCAGCGCACCGGTCTCGCGCTGGCGCGCCAGGCTGGCGGCCAGCGCGTCGGCGTAGGCCGCGCCGCCCACCACCAGCACCGCGCCGCGCGCGCGCAGCGCGGCGCGCTTGGCCTCGCTGGCCAGCTCGGGCACGAAGACCTCGCAGCGCACGCCCAGGGCCTGCGCCGCGGTGGCCGCGGCGATGCCGGCGTTGCCGCCGGAGGCGATCACCACGCCGGCGGCCGGCACCGGCTGCGCGCGCAGCCGGTTGAACATGCCACGGGCCTTGAAGCTGCCGCCGCGCTGCAGCTGCTCGAGCTTGAGCCACAGCTCGGCGTCGAGGCCCAGGCCCAAGGAGCGGGCGTGCACCCGGACGACGGGGGTGTGGCGGATGTCGGCGGCGATGCGGCTCGCGGCGGTGGCGACGTCGGTCGGGTCAGGCAGGGTGTCCATGCGGGCCGATGCTAGTCGGCGGGCGCTGCCGCCCCAAACCGGCCCCGCCGACGCTAGAGTCGCCGCCATGACGCCGAACAAGCCCTCCGAAGACGCCCTCGCCTGGGCCCAGCGCCTGGTGCGCATGGACACCCGCAGCGACCAGAGCAACCTGCCGCTCATCGAGTGCATCGCCGACCACCTGCGCGCCCTGAAGGTGCCGCTGCGCCTGACCTGGGACGACGAGCGCCGCAAGGCCAACCTCTTCGCCACGCTGGGCCCGGCCACGGCCGGCGGGCTGGTGCTGTCGGGCCACACCGACACCGTGCC
>JAUMBF010000157.1:0-8098 GCA_032115875.1 Rubrivivax sp. | reverse complement strand
TGTGGCATCGGGAGCCGGCGTCGGCATGACGGCGGGCCGCCACTGGCGGCAGCGCGCGCGTTCGAGGGCGGCGGGGGCGTTCGGGAGCGTCGAGTCCCTGCTGGCGTGAGCGTGCAGGTTGGGCGGAGATAATAACCGACCCCATGCACGCAAACGTCTCTGAAGCGCTGCCATTTGTAGCAGAGCGCAGCGGCGGCCGGTCCTCCCCCGAATGTCCCTGACACCCTCTGACGTGAGCCGCATCGCGCACCTGGCGCGGCTCGAACTTTCCGCAGCCGAGACCGCGCAGATGCTGGAGCAGCTGGGCGGCTTCTTCGGCATCGTCGAGCAGATGGGCGCGGTCGACACCCACGGCGTCGAGCCCTTGTACACACCGCTGTCGGCGGTGCAGGAGGTGGTGCTGCGCCTGCGCGACGACGTCGTGACCGAGCCCGGCTCCGAGGCCCGGCGTGGCGTCAACCAGGCCAGCGCGCCGGCCGTCGAGGCCGGGCTCTACCTCGTGCCGCGGGTGATTGAATGAACGGCGCGCTGCACACGCTGACGGTAGCCGGGCAGTTGCGCGGGCTGGCCGAGGGGCGCTTCTCGGCGCTGGAGCTCACCGAGGCCCTGCTGTCGCGCATCAAGACCCACGCCGAGCTCGGCGCCTTCCTGGCTGTCGACGAGGCGCGCGCCCGCGAGCAGGCCCGCGCCGCCGACGCCGCGCGTGCCGCCGGCACGGGCGGGGCGCTGGCGGGCGTGCCCATCGCCCACAAGGACATCTTCGTCACCGACCACGCCCGCACCGGGCTGCCGTCGACCGCCGGCTCCAGGATGCTGGCCGGTTATCGCAGCCCCTTCGACGCCACCGTGGTGGCGCGGCTGGGGCCCGGCGAGCCCGGCCGCGGCCCGGGGGCCGGCACGGTGCTGCTGGGCAAACTCAACTGCGACGAGTTCGCGATGGGCTCGGCCAACGAGAACTCGGCCTTCGGCCCGGTGCGCAACCCCTGGGACCGCACGCGCGTGCCGGGCGGCTCGTCAGGCGGGAGCGCGGCCGCTGTGGCGGCGCGCCTGGTGGCTGCGGCCACGGGCACCGACACCGGTGGCTCCATCCGGCAGCCGGCGGCCTTGTGCGGCATCACCGGGATCAAGCCCACCTACGGCGTTTGCAGCCGCTACGGGATGATCGCCTTCGCCTCCAGCCTCGACCAGGCCGGCCCGATGGCGCGCACCGCCGAAGACTGTGCGCTGTTGCTGGCGGCCATGGCCGGCTTCGACGAACGCGACGCCACCAGTGCCGAAAGGGCGCCCGACGACTACGTGGGCGCGCTCGGCCGTGGGCGCGACGGCGCGACGGCGCTGCGGCCGCTGCAGGGGCTGCGCATCGGGCTGCCGAAGGAGTTCTTCCCGGCGGCGCTGGCGTCCGACGTCGGCGCCGCGTTGAGTGCCGCGCTGGCCGAGCTGAGCAAGCTCGGCGCCACGCTGGTGGACGTGAGCCTGCCGCGCACGCAGCTGTCGATCCCGGTCTACTACATCATCGCCCCGGCCGAGGCGAGCTCCAACCTCGGCCGCTTCGACGGCGTCAAGTTCGGCCACCGCGCCGCGCAGCACGGCGATCTGCTCGACCTGTACAAGAAGAGCCGCGCCGAGGGCTTCGGTGCCGAGGTCAAGCGCCGCATCATGATCGGCACCTACGTGCTCAGTCACGGCTACTACGACGCCTACTACCTGCAGGCGCAGAAGCTGCGCCGCATGATTGCCGACGACTTCGCGGCCTGCTTCCGCGAGTGCGACCTCATCGCCGGCCCGGTGGCGCCCACGGTGGCCTGGAAGCTCGGTGAGCAGGCGGGTGACCCGCTGCAGGCCTACCTCGGCGACATCTTCACGCTGCCGGCCAGCCTGGCCGGGCTGCCGGGCATGAGCGTGCCCGCGGGCTTCGGGGGTGGGGGCTTGCCGGTGGGCCTGCAGCTCATCGGCCGCCACTTCGACGAGGGCACGCTGCTGCACACCGCGCATGCCCTGCAGCAGGCCACCGACTTCCACACGAAGGAACCCGCGCTGTGAGCGCCCCCGCCCTGATCCGCGGCTACGAGGTCGTCATCGGCCTGGAGACGCACGCCCAGCTCGCCACCGTCAGCAAGATCTTCAGCGGCGCCGCCACCGCCTTCGGCGCCGCGCCCAACACGCAGGCCTGCGCGGTCGACCTGGCCCTGCCGGGCACGCTGCCGGTGCTCAACCGCGGCGCCGTCGAACGCGCCATCCGCTTCGGCCTGGCCATCGGCGCACACGTGGCGCCCTTGAGCATCTTTGCGCGCAAGAACTACTTCTACCCCGATCTCCCCAAGGGCTACCAGATCAGCCAGTACGAGATCCCGGTGGTGCAGGGCGGCCGGGTCGAGTTCGTGCTTGACGGCCAGCCCCGCACCGTGCGCCTGACGCGCGCGCATCTGGAGGAAGACGCGGGCAAGAGCCTGCACGAGGAGTTCCACCTGCCCGACGGCCGGCCGGCCACCGGCGTAGACCTCAACCGCGCCGGCACGCCGCTCCTGGAGATCGTCTCCGAGCCCGACATGCGCAGCAGCGCCGAGGCCGTGGAGTACGCCCGCGCGCTGCACGCGCTGGTGGTGTGGCTGGGCATCTGCGACGGCAACATGCAGGAAGGCAGCTTCCGCTGCGACGCCAACGTCAGTGTGCGCAAGCCCGGCCTGCCGAACGGCGTATATGGCACGCGTCGCGAGATCAAGAACCTCAACAGCTTCCGATTCCTGCAGCAGGCCATCGACTTCGAGGTCCAGTGGCAGATCGACCGCGTGGAGGACGGCCTGCCCATCGAGCAGGCCACCGTGCTGTTCAACCCCGACACGGGCGAGACGCGGGCCATGCGCTCCAAGGAAGACGCGCACGACTACCGCTACTTCCCCGACCCCGACCTGCCGCCACTGGTGATCGCGCCCGAGTGGGTGGCGCGCGTGAAGGCGGCGATGCCCGAGCTGCCGCGCGCCATGGCCGCCCGCTTCGAGCGTGACGACGGCCTGCCGGCCTACGACGCGGCGATGATGACGCAGAGCCTGGCGTTTGCGCGCTTCTACGAGGCCGTACGCGATGCGGGAGCACCCGCGAAGCTTGTCGCCAACTGGCTGATGGGCGAGGTGAGCAAGCGCCTGAACACCGAGGGCCGCACGATCGACGCCATCGCTCTGGCGCCGGCCACGCTGGCGGTGCTGATCGGCCGCATCGCCGACGGCACGGTGTCAAACAACGGCGCGCGCCAGGTCTTCGATGCGCTGTGGGCCGGCGAGGCCAGCGACGTCGACGCCGTCATCGCGGCCAAGGGCCTGCGGCAGCTGAACGACAGCGGCGCGCTGGAGGCGATCGTCGACGAGGTGCTGGCGAAGAACGAGAAACTGGTGGCCGAGGTCCGTGCCGGCAAGGACAAGGCCTTCAACGCCCTCGTGGGTCAGGTGATGAAGGCCAGCCAGGGCAAGGCCAACCCGGCGCAGGCCGGCGAGCTGATGAAGAAGAAGCTAGGGCCGTGAGGCCGACGCCGCGGGCAGCGCGCCCGGCGGTGCCCCGGCCCACAGCCGGCGCAGGCGCTCGAGCTCGGTGTCGTACAGGCGGTTGATGCGTTCAAGCTCGGCCTGCTGCGTGGCGCTGGCGGCCCGCTGCGCCTCGACGGCAGCGTCGTTGGCGTCCAGCGCGTTGCGCAGCTTGGCCGGCAGTGCCTTGCCGGCATAGAACTCGGCCTCGTCGAGCAGCGGCTTGCGCGCGGCCTGCAGCTCGCGCAGCCGCAACTCGGTGGCGCGCATGGCCAGGTGCACGGTGTCGAGCGCGGCCTCGCGGGCCCGCCGGTGCGAGGCCTCGGTCGGGTAGCGCGACATCAGGTTGCGGTCGCGGCGCACGGCGTCGGCCGCCGCAGCCCGCGCCTGTGCGGCGGCGCGCTCGCCGGCCTCCTTGGCGGCGCGCTCCTCGGCCGTCAAGGTGGGCGGCAGGACCGCGCGCACCGAGCCGTCGCGGTTGAGGATCTGCTGCTCCTTGTGCCGGCACTCGGCGATCGGCCGGTCGGCCGTGAGGCGGCGGCCGCGGTCGTCGATGCAGGTGTAGATGCCCGCCCCGGGCGCCGGGGGGGGTTGCGTCGCGGCCAGCGCAGGCCACAGGCCCGTCAGCCCCAGCAGCCAGGCGACGGGAAGCCCCGCCCGCATCGTGCTCAGCCCGCCGGCTGCACGCCGTAGCGTGCGCGGTAGGCCTCGACGGCCTTGGCATGCTCGGCCAGCGAGGCGTCGGCGTTGGCGCGCAGCCACTGCAGCAGGTCGGCCAGCGTGGCCACGGCCACCACCGGCAGGCCGAGCTCGCGCTCGACGAACTGCACCGCGCTCCAGGGCGCTTGCGCGCCGTCTTGCGTGGCGCGCTCCTGGCGATCGAGCGCGATGGCCACGCCAGCGGGCTCGGCGCCGGCAGCGCGGATCATCGCGATCGACTCGCGCACCGAGGTGCCGGCCGAGATGACGTCGTCGACGATGAGCACCCGGCCCCGCACGGGCGCGCCCACGAGCATGCCGCCCTCGCCGTGGTCCTTGGCCTCCTTGCGGTTGTAGGCGTAGGGCAGGTTGTGGCCGGCCCGCGCCATCTCCACGGCCACCGCCGACGCCAGCGTGATGCCCTTGTAGGCGGGCCCGAACAGCATGTCGAAGCGCAGCGTGCCGGCCTCGCGGGCCTGCAGCAGGCGCCGTGCATAGAATGCCGCGAGCTCGCCGAGCTTGGCGCCGTCGTCGAAGCCGCCGGCATTGAAGAAGTACGGCGACAGCCGTCCGGCCTTGGTGCGGAACTCCCCGAAGCGCAGCACGCCCGCGCGCAAGGCGAAGGGCACGAAGGTCTGTGCGATCGGGTCCGGTGTGGCGGTGCTCATCGCGAGGGGGCCGGCGGGCGGTGGAGGGTTTCCTTGGCTTTCAGACTGGTCACGCTCAATCTCAACGGCCTGCGCTCGGCGGCTAAAAAGGGCTTCGTGGCCTGGGCCGACGCGGCGGCGGCGGATTGTATGGGGGTGCAGGAGCTCAAGGCGCAGGCCGACGACGTGGCCGGCACGCTCGACCGCATCGGCCCGATGCAAGGCCACTTCCACTTCGCGCAGAAGAAGGGCTATTCCGGCGTCGGGCTGTACCTGAAGACGCCGCCGAGCGCCGTCATCACCGGTTTCGGCGTGCCGGAGTTCGACGACGAGGGCCGCTGGGTGGAGGCGCGCTACGACACGCCGCAGCGCAAGTTCAGCGTCATCAGCTGCTATTTCCCCAGCGGCAGCAGCAGCGAGGAGCGCCAGGCCGCCAAGTTCCGCTTCCTGGCGCACATGTACCCGCACCTGATGCGGCTGCGGGCCGAGCGCGAGTTCATCCTGCTGGGCGACATCAACATCGCCCACAAGGAGATCGACCTGCGCAACTGGAAGAGCAACCAGAAGAACAGCGGCTTCCTGCCCGAGGAACGCGCCTGGCTCGACAAGTTGTTTGGCGAGTGCGGGCTGGTGGACGTGTTCCGCTCGCTCGACCCGCGCCCCGAGCAGTACACGTGGTGGAGCAACCGCGGCCAGGCCTGGGCCAAGAACGTGGGTTGGCGGATCGACTACCAGTTCGCCACCCCCGCCGTGGCAGCCACCGCGAAGAAGGCCGCGATCTACCTCGACGAGCGCTTCTCCGACCACGCGCCGCTGACCATCGACTACGCATGGACACCCTGACACTGCCCACCGCCGACGGCCTGGGCCTGCACCTGCGGCATTGGCCGACGCCGGCCGCGGCACCCCGCGGCACCGTGCTGCTGGTGCACGGCCTGGGCGAGCACGTGGGCCGCTACGCCCACGTGGCCCTGGCGCTCAATGACGCCGGCTGGCACGCGAGCGGCTTTGACCAGCGCGGCCACGGCCGCAGCGGCGGCCGCCAGGGCGTGGTGGCGGCCGCCGACAGCCTGCTGGACGACCTGGGTGCCGTCATCGACGCCGTGCGCCCGCGCGCCCCGGGCCCGCTGGTGCTGCTGGGCCACAGCATGGGCGGTGCGGTCGCTGCCCGCTTCGTGGCCGAGGCGCTGGCGCCGCAGCCGGCGGCGTGGTCGCGGCGGCTCGACGGCCTGGTGCTGTCCTCACCGGCACTGCGGGCGCACTTGTCAGCCTGGCAGCGGCTGCAGCTGGCCTTGGGCGAACGCCTGATGCCCGACATGCCGCAGCGCAACGGCATCGACCCGCGGGGCCTGTCGCACGACGCGGCCAGCGTGGCCGCCTACACCGCCGACCCGCTGGTGCACCCGCGCATCAGCGCGCGGCTGGCGCGCTTCATCCTCGACGCCGGTGCGCAGGTGCGCGCCGCGGCGCCGCGCTGGACGCTGCCGACGCTGCTGATGTGGGGCGGCGCCGACCGCATCGTCGACCCCGGCGGCAGCCACGCCTTCGCCAGGGCTGCGCCCGCTGCGGTGCTCACGGCCAACGAGTTCGGCGGCCTGCGCCACGAGATCTTCAACGAGGTGGAACGCGAGGGCGTGCTGATGCGCCTGACGCAGTGGCTCGGGCGGTTCTAGACTGCACGCCCGACTTTGCCCCGGAGACCGACACCATGAACGCCCCCACCCGCAGCGCCGAGACCGGCGCGCTGGCCGCTTCGATTGCCGCGTATGCCGACGAAGCCTGGGACACGCGCATCGTGCCCGCCGTCACCGACTACATCGCGGTGCCGGCCAAGAGCCCGATGTTCGACGCGAACTGGGCCGAGCACGGCCTGCTCGACCGTGTCGTCACCGACGCGGCACGCTGGGTCGAAGGCCGTCGCATCGCCGGCCTCACGCTCGAAGTGATCCGGTTGCCGGGCCGGACGCCGCTGCTGTTCTTCGACATTCCAGCCACGCGGCCGGCCGCCGCGGGCAGCGCCACGGTGCTGCTGTACGGCCATCTCGACAAGCAACCCGAGTTCAACGGCTGGCGCAGCGGCCTCGGCCCCTGGACGCCCCGCTACGACAACGGCCTGCTCTACGGCCGCGGCGGCGCCGACGACGGCTACGCGGTCTATGCCGCGATCACCGCCATCGAGGCGCTGGACCGCCAGGGCATTGCGCGGCCGCGCTGCGTGGGGCTCATCGAGAGCGGCGAAGAAAGCGGCAGCCCCGACCTGCCCACGCACATCGCGGCGCTCAAGCCCCGCCTGGGTGACATCGGCCTCGTCGTCTGCCTGGACAGCGGCGCCGGCAACTACGACCAGCTCTGGCTCACCACCAGCCTGCGCGGCATGGTCAGCGGCGTGCTGAAGGTCGAAATCCTCACCGAGGGCATCCACTCGGGCGACAGCTCGGGGCTGGTGCCCAGCAGCTTCCGCATCCTGCGCCACGTGCTCGACCGGCTGGAAGACAGCGCCACCGGCCGCCTGCTGCCCGAGAGCTTCCACTGCGAGATCCCGGCCTCGCGCGCGGCGCAGGCGCAGGCGACGGCGGCCATCCTCGGTGATGGGGTCTGGAAGCGCTTCCCCTGGGCCTGCGGCGCCGACAGCGGTGTGGCCCTGCCCACCACCACCGACCCGGTCGAGGGCCTGCTCAACCGCACCTGGCGGCCCACGCTGAGCGTCACCGGGGCCGAGGGCTTCCCCGAGCTGGCCAGCGCCGGCAATGTGTTGCGGCCCTACACGGCCTTCAAGCTGAGCCTGCGGCTGCCGCCGCTGGTCGACGGCCACGAGGCCAGCCTGCGTCTGAAGACGCTGCTGGAAGACAACGCGCCCTACAACGCCCGCGTCACCTTCCACCCCGACGGCCGCGCCGGCCAGCTGGGCGCCACAGGCTGGAACGCACCCGAGCTCACGCCCTGGCTCGAACAGGCGCTGAACCGGGCCTCGATGGCGCACTGGGGCGCGCCGCTGGGCTACATCGGGCAAGGCGGCACGATCCCGCTGATGAGCATGCTGCAGGCCGGCTTCCCGAGAGCCCAGATGATGGTCTGCGGCGTGCTGGGCCCGAGGAGCAACGCGCACGGGCCCAACGAGTTCCTGCACGTGCCCTACGCGAAGAAGCTCACCGCCTCGGTGGCCCAGGTCATCGCAGCGATGCCCTGAGATCGCGCCCGCAGCCTGGGGGCTCACCCAGCCCGGATCCGGGTCCCCCGGTC
>JAUMBF010000156.1:0-20447 GCA_032115875.1 Rubrivivax sp. | reverse complement strand
AGCGCTTCGAGCGCGACGGCTTCGCGCCGTTCGCTCCCGGCTTTGCCGCGCGCGACCTGCTCCTGGGCCAGGGTGTCGTCGCCTACGGCAGCAGCACGCTGGAGGGCGAAGCCGCCGGCGTGGACGAGCAGGGCGCCCTGCGCCTGCGCACGGCGGCCGGCGAGTTCCGGATCGTCAGCGGCGAGGCCAGCGTGCGGATGGCGCGCGCGGCCGGCGCAGACTGAAGCCACCCGCCGCCGATGCTGCGCATCCTCGTCGTGCTGCTGCTGATCGCCAACGGTCTTTACTTTGCGTGGTCGCAGGGCTGGCTGGGCGCGCCGCCGCGCCAAGCCGAGCGCGAGCCGCAGCGGCTGGCCGCCCAAGTCGCGCCGGAATCCGTGGCGGTGCTGCCGGCGCCCCTTGCCAGCGCCGCCGTCCAGGCTGCGCGCGCCGCGGCTGCGGCCTGCATCGAGACCGTCCCGTTGCGCGAGCCCGATCTCGGTGCCGCCGAGGCCCGCCTGGCCGAAGCCCGGGTGGCCCCCGGTGATGTGCAGCGCGTGGCGACCACCGGAGCCGGGCGCAATGGCGAGGGCACCGTGCTGCGCCTGCCGCAGGCGCCGGCCGACCTGGCCCGGCGGCTGGCCGCAGCCGGCTTCAAGCCCTGCGCCGCCGGCCTGGCACCAGCGCCAGCACCGCCAACAGCAGCCCGCCCATCCAGCCCGCGGTGACGGCCCCGCCCCCGCCGCCGCCACCACCACCGGCGGGCGGCTGCGGGGTGGGTGGCGGCACACCCGACGCGGCCACCGCGATGGTCGTTTGCGCCTCCTGGCTGGCGCCGCTGCTGTCGGTGACGCGCAACTCCACCGTGAACCGTCCGGCTGCGGTTGGCGTCAGCGTCGCCGTGCTGGCATCGGTGGCGCTCGTGAAGCCGCTGACCACGCCAGCCTCCGAAGAGACCAGGCGCCAAGACCATGCGGTGATGCTCTGGCCGATCGAGCCCAGGCTGCCGACGCCGCTCAACGACACAGGGGCGCCCACCGTCGGAGCGGCCGTCTGCACCTGGATGCGCGCCAGCGGGCCGGCAGCGGCGGCGACGGCGGCCCCCGCGTCGAGCATGCCGCCACCGCACAAGCCGGTGGTGCAATAGCACTGGCCGCTGGGCCCGGCCTCAGCGACGTTGGTGCACATCGGCACCGGGGTCGGGTCGTTGGCGCCGTTGTCGGCACCGCTGGTGGGGAAGGGCCTTGCCGTGGCCTTGATGGCGGCGATCAGCTCCGACGGCGTCATGACGGGCCGCTGCGACACCATCAACCCCGCCACCGCCGCCACCAGCGGCGAGGCGAAGCTGGTGCCCACGGTGAAGTCGTAGCTGTCGGTCCACACCGAGGCAACCGGCCCGGTCGTGCCACTGTTCGACGCCGCCAGGATGGGGTAGAGGCAGGGCGTGCCGGGCTGCACGTTGATGCAGTTGCCGCCTGGCGCCGCGATGCCGATCTCGGGGCCCATGTCGGAGAAGCCCACTTTGCTGCCCACGTGGCGCAGCGCCACCACGCCGAGCACGCCGCGGCAGTTGGCCGGCTCGTTGACCGGGCCACCCACGCTGTTGCCGGCCGCCGCCACCACCAGCACGCCGCGGGCGACGATCTCATCCACCGCGGCCTGGTAAGCGGCACTGCAGACGCCGCCGCCGCCCAGGCTGAGGTTCAGCACCTGGGCCGGGTTCGGGTTGTCGGGCACGCCGTCCACCGACAGCCCGGCCGCCCAGCGCATGCCGGAGATGATGTCGTTGTCAGTGCCGAAGCACTTGCCCAGCACACGCACCGGCAGCACGCGCACATCCGGGGCGGCGCCGGCCATGCCCAGGCCGTTGTCGGTGGCGGCTCCCACCAGGCTGCTGGTGGCGGTACCGTGCCAGGAGCTGCTCTGGGCCGAGCACCCGTTGAACGGGGCGCGCCCGGCCTCGGCGATCGACACCCAGTCGCCGGGGTCGGAGGGGTCGGCGTCACGGCCATTGCCGTCGTTGGCCACGGTCGCGTTGCTGACGAAGTCATAGCCCGGCAGCAACTTGCCGCCGTTGGACCACTGGCCGAGGTCGGGGTGCTCGAAGCGGACGCCCGTGTCGAGCACCGCCACCACCACGCCCGCGACGCCGCGCGTGCGCACCCAGGCGGCCTCGATGTGGATGGCCGAGCGCACCGTGGCGTCGGGCGGGCGCAGGTACCACTGGCCGCTGGCCGGGCCGTCCTGCAGCGTGGTGCCGTTGCTGCGGCGCTCGGTCGGGCTGGCCGCGTACAGCGGGTCGGTCGGCGCCGCCACGATGCGCTTGCGGCGGTTGGGCTGGGCATACGCCACGTCGGGGTGGGCGGCAAGTTGCCGCGCCAGGGTGAGTGAATCCATGCCCTCGGCACGCATCACCTGCACGCCGCGGCCCACCGCGGGACCGGCCTGCAAACCGCGGCCCAGCCGCCGACCAAGCCGGTCGGCGCGCTGCTGCAGCACGCGCTGCGCCTGCGCAGCCGCCACACGCTCGGCCATCGGGTGCCAGCGCAGCACGTCGGCGCCGGGCTTGAAGCCGACGATCACCTCGGCGGCCGGATCAGCCGCCGCGGCCACGGGCGGCAAGGCCCAAAGGACGAAGGCCGCCACCACGGCGGCCAGGCTCAGGGCGATCTTCGACGGGGCGGCACTCATGGTTTCAGTCTGGATGCGCCGGCTGGCCTTGGCGTCAGCTTGCCGCCATCACGCGGGCCATCTCGAGCACCTTGTTCGAGTAGCCCCACTCGTTGTCGTACCAGGCGATGACCTTGACGAAGGTCTTGTCCAGCGCGATGCCGGCGTCGGCGTCGAACACGCTGGTGCAGGGCTCGCCGCGGAAGTCGGTGGCCACCACCTTGTCTTCCGTATAGGCCAGCACGCCCTTCATGGGGCCGGCGGCGGCGGCCTTCATGGCCTTGCAGATGTCGTCCCAGCTGGCTTCCTTCACCAGCTCGGCCGTCAGGTCGATCACGGAGACGTCGGACGTGGGCACGCGAAAGCTCATGCCGGTGAGCTTCTTGTTCAGTTCGGGGATCACCACGCCGACGGCCTTGGCCGCGCCGGTGCTGCTGGGGATGATGTTCTCGAGGATGCCGCGGCCGCCGCGCCAGTCCTTGTTGCTGGGGCCGTCGACGGTCTTCTGCGTGGCGGTGGCGGCGTGCACGGTGGTCATGAGGCCGCGCTTGATGCCGAAGCTGTCGTTCAGCACCTTGGCCACGGGCGCCAGGCAGTTGGTGGTGCAGCTGGCGTTGCTGATGATGGCCTGGCCGGCGTACGTCTTGTCGTTGACGCCGTAGACGAACATCGGCGTGTCGTCCTTGCTGGGCGCGCTCTGGATCACCTTCCTGGCACCGGCGTCCAGGTGCTTCTGGCAGGTGTCCTTGGTGAGGAACAGGCCCGTGCTCTCGACCACGATGTCGGCGCCGACCTCGCCCCAGGCGAGCAGCGCCGGGTCCTTGTGGGCCGTCAGGCGGATGCGCCGGCCGTTGACGACCAGCGTGCTGCCGTCGACGGCGATGTCGCCCTTGAAGCGGCCGTGCACGCTGTCGTACTTGAGCATGTAGGCCAGGTAGTCGGGCTCGAGCAGGTCGTTGATGCCGACGACCTCGATGTCGGCAAAGTTCTGCACCGCAGCGCGGAACACCATGCGGCCGATGCGGCCGAAGCCGTTGATGCCGATGCGGATGGTCATGTCGGACTCCTCGGGGTCGATGCGGGATCGGGGAATGGGGATCAACGGCCGAGCACCGTTCGCACCACCGCCACGACGTTGTCGGCAGTGAGCTTGAAGTGCTTGAACAAATCGCCGGCCGGGGCGCTCTCGCCGTAGGTGTCGATGCCGACGACGGCGGCGCAGCCGTACTTCCACCAGCCGTCGGTGACGCCGGCTTCCACGGCGATGCGCGGCAGCCCGTCGGGCAGCACGCTGCGCTTGTAGGCCACGCTCTGGCGGTCGAACACCGTGGTGCTGGGCACGCTGACCACGCGCACGGCGATCTTCAGCGCAGCCAGCGCCTCCTGGGCCTGCAGCGCCAGGTGGACCTCGGAGCCGCTGGCCAGGATCACGGCCCGCGCCCTCTGCTTGAGCCCCACCTCGGCCGGCTCGGCCAGCACGTAGGCGCCCTTGGCCAGGTCGGCCAAGCTGGCCTTGGGGCAGTGCGGCAGCGCCTGGCGGCTCAGCAGCAGCGCCGTGGGCCGCGTGGCGTTGGCCAGCGCCATGGCCCAGGCCGCCGTGGTCTCGGCGCCGTCGGCCGGGCGCCAGACGTCGAGGTTGGGGATCAGCCTGAGGCTGGCCGCGTGCTCCACGCTCTGGTGCGTGGGGCCGTCTTCGCCCAGGCCGATGCTGTCGTGCGTGAAGACGTGGACCACGCGCTTGTTCATCAGCGCAGCCATGCGGATGGCGTTGCGGCTGTAGTCGCTGAAGGTGAGGAAGGTGCCGCCGTAGGGAATGAAGCCGCCGTGCAGGGCCACGCCGTTCATGATGGCGGCCATGCCGAACTCGCGCACGCCGTAGTTGACATGGCGGCCGACGCGCACCGCGTCGGGGGTGGCGGCCGCGGGGGTGTAGGTGACGACCTTGCCCGCTTCGTCGAAGCGCAGCGCCGGGGTGTGCGAGGTGTTCGTGAGGTTGCTGCCGGTGAGGTCGGCGCTGCCGCCCAGCAGCTCGGGCAGCGCGGCGGTGAAGACCTCCAGCGCGTTCTGGCTGGCCTTGCGCGTGGCCACCGACTCGGCTTTGTCGTGGGCCGCCGCGATGGCGGCGGCGGCCTGGGAGGCAAAGCCCTCGGGCAGCTCGCCGGCCAGGCGGCGCCGCAGCTGCACGGCCAGGTCGGGGTGGGCCCCCGCATAGGCCTCGAAGCGCGCGGCCCAGTCGCCGTGCGCGGCGCTGCCGGCCGCGCGCGCATCCCAGGCCGCGTAGGCGTCCTCGGGCACCACGAAGGGCCCGTGCGGCCAACCGATGGCGGCCCGCGTGAGCGCGATTTCGGGCGCCCCCAGCGCCTCGCCATGCGCCTTGGCGCTGCCGGCGCGGTTGGGGCTGCCCTTGCCGATGGTGGTGCGGCAGATCACCAGCGTCGGCCGGGTGGCGCTCTGGCGGGCCTGGGCCAGCGCGGCGTCAACGGCCGCGACATCGTGGCCGTCGACCGGGCCGACCACGTTCCAGCCCATCGCCGCAAAGCGCTGCCCGGCGTTGTCGGGGTACCAGGGCGCAACCGCGCCGTCGATGCTGATGCCGTTGTCGTCGTACACGGCCACCAGCTTGTTCAGCTTCCAGGCCGCGGCCAGCGCGATGGCCTCGTGGCTGATGCCTTCCATCAGGCAACCGTCGCCCACGGCCACCCACGTGCGGTGGTCGACGATCTCGTGGCCGGGCCGGTTGAACTCGGCGGCCAGCAGCTTCTCGGCCAGGGCCATGCCCACGGCGTTGGCCAGACCCTGGCCCAGCGGGCCGGTCGTGGTCTCCACGCCGGGGGTCACGTCCACCTCAGGGTGGCCCGGCGTCTGGCTGTGCAGCCGGCGGAAGTTGCGCAGCTCGCTCATCGGCAGCTCGTAGCCGGTCAGGTGCAGCAGCGCATACAGCAGCATCGAGCCGTGGCCGTTGCTCAGCACGAAGCGGTCGCGGTCGGGCCAGGCCGGGTCGGCCGGATCGTGCTTGAGGTGGCGGCTCCACAGCGCCACGGCGATCTCGGCCATGCCCATCGGGGCGCCGGGATGGCCGGAGTTGGCCTGTTGCACGGCGTCCATGGCCAGGGCGCGGATGGCGTTGGCCATCAAGGAGGTGTCGGGAGCGGAGCGGGACATCGGGGCGGCGCGGCGATCGCGCGGTTGGGCGACGGGTGGCCCGGGATTCTAGGAGCGGCTCCGCGGCCAAAGGCCCATCGGTCAGGCGCCCAGCCCGCGCGCAGCGCCCGGCACGGCCTGCACCAAGCGGCGCGTATACGGGTGCTCGGGCGCGGTGAACAGCCGCCCCGGCGGCCCGGCCTCGACGACGCGGCCGTGCTGGAGCACGAGCACCTCGTCGCACACCAGGTCCACCACCGCGAGGTCGTGGCTGATGAAAAGGTAGGCCAGGCCGTAGCGCTGTTGCAGATCGCGCAGCAGGTTCAGCACCTGGGCCTGCACGCTGACGTCGAGTGCGCTCACCGGCTCGTCGGCCACGATGAGCCGCGGCCGCGTGACGAGCGCGCGCGCGATGGCAATGCGCTGGCGCTGGCCGCCGCTGAATTCGTGCGGGTAGCGCTCGAGGTCGGCCGCGGCCAGGCCCACCGCCTCCAGCGCCTCGGCCGCGCGCGCGCGCTGCTCGGCCGGCCCGGCACCCAGCAGCGCGCGCAAGGGCTCGGCCACCGTCTGCAGCACGCTGCGGCGCGGGTCGAGCGAGCCGTAGGGATCCTGGAACACCATCTGAAAGCCAACGCGCGCGCGCCGCAGCGCCGCGGCGCCGAGCGCGTGCAGGTCAACGCCGTCGAAGCGCACGGTGCCAGCCGTGGGGCGCTCCAGCGCCATCACCAGCCGCGCCAGCGTGCTCTTGCCCGAGCCGCTCTCGCCGACGATGCCCAGGCTGCGCCCGGCCTCGAGCGTGAAGCCGACGCCGGCCAGCGCCTCGACCTCGGGCGCGGCGGCGAACAGGCGGCGCCGCGGCAGCCGGTAGCGCCGGTGCAGGCCCTCGGCCTGCAGCAGCGGCGACGGCGTCATGCCGCGGCCACTGGCTGCACGCCGGCACGCAGGCAGCGCGCGGCGTGGCCCTCGGCGCCGGGCAGGGCCCGCTCGGGCACGGCGGCGGCGCGGCAGTCGTCGCCCGCCAGGGGGCAGCGCGCGGCGAAGGCGCAGCCCGGCGGCATCTCCCCCAGCGCCGGCACGCGCCCCGGGATGGTGGCCAGCCGTGCCCCGCGCGGCAACCCGACGCGCGGCCGCGCCGCCTGCAGCCCGCGGGTGTAGGGGTGCGCCGCTTGCGCAAACACCGCCGCGGTGGGACCGCGCTCGACGATCTCACCGGCGTACATCACGTGCAGGCGGTCGGCGTGATCGGCCATCAGGCCGAGGTCATGGCTGATCAGCACCAGACCCATGCCGTCCTCGCGCACCAGCGCACCCATCAGCGCCAGCACCTCGCGCTGCAGCGTCACATCCAGCGCCGTCGTGGGCTCGTCGGCCACCAGCAGCGCCGGGGCGCAGGCCAGCGCAATGGCGATGACGACGCGCTGGCGCTGCCCGCCCGAGAGCTGATGCGGCCAGGCGTCGAGCCGCTCCTGCGCGCTCGGCATCTGCACGCGCTCCAGCAGCCGCAGCGCCTCGGCGCGCGCCGCGCCGCGGCCCAGGCCGCGGTGCAGGCGCAGCGGCTCGGCGATCTGCGCGCCGATGGTGTGCAGCGGGTTCAGTGCCGACATCGGCTCCTGAAAGACCATGGCGATGCGGTTGCCGCGCAGGCGGCACCAGTCGCGCTCGGGCAGGCCGACCAGCTCGGTGCCCAGCAGCCGCATCGAGCCCGAGACCGCGGCGCCCTCGGGCAGCAGGCCCATCAGCGCCAGCGCCGTGAGGCTCTTGCCGCAGCCGCTCTCGCCGATGAGGCCCAGGGTCTGGCCGCGCCCGACGCCGAAGTCCAGGCCCCGCAGCGCCGGCAACCGGCCGCCCGCGGTGGCGAGCGTGACGCGCAGGTCGCGGACCTCGAGCAGCGGGGGCGGCGGGGCTTCGGGCATGGACGGCAGCGGGCGCGGCGGACGATAGCGCAGGGCGCGGCCCCGGCCCGCCGTCAGGCAGCCGCCATTTGCACGATCGCGCCGGCCGGCTGCGCGCCGCTGCGGCGCCCGACCTCGCGGCCCCGCACGATCTTCACCAGCGTCGGGATGCTGCGGATGGCAAAGCGCTGCGCCAACTGCGGGTTGGCATCGGTGTCCACCTTGACGAGCAGCGCCGCGTCGCCCAGCTGCTGCGCGGCCTGCTTGAAGGCCGGCGCCATCATCTGGCAGGGGCCGCACCAGGCAGCCCAGAAGTCGACGAGCATCGGGCGGTCGGTGGCCGTGACGACCGCGTCGAAGTCGGCATCGGTCAGTGCCAGCACCTGGCCGTCGAGCAGCGGCTGGCCGCAGCGGCCGCAGGCGGGCCGCTCGTCGATGCGCGCGGCCGGCACGCGGTTGGTGGCGCCGCAGTGCGGGCAGGCGGCGTGCAGTCGGGTGTCGTCGTTCATCGCAGGCACATGGCGGCGTCGGCCCGGTGTTCAAGCCTGGGCCAGTCGCTGCGCCACTGCGTCGCCCACGAAGCGCATGAAGGCCTGCACGCGGGCGGTGCCGCGCAGGTCGGGGTGGGTCAGCATCCACACCGGCACGTCCAGGGCCGGGATCACCTCGGACACCGCCACCAGCTCAGGCAGCCGCTCTTCCATGAAGGTGGGCAGCACGGCCACGCCGATGCCCGTGCGCAGCATGGCCGCGGCGGCGTTGAAGATGTCCACCCGCACGCGCACCTGCTCCGGCACCAGGTGCTCGCGCATCCAGCGGTCGTAGACACGGCCGGCGGCGTCGCGCTCGAAGGCCACCCAGGGTGCGTGCCGCAGCAGCTCGGGCAGCGGCGTCGCCGCCTGCGGCAGGCCCGCGGCGCCGCGCAGCGCGTACACCTTGCAGCGGGTCATGCCGAGCTGCCGCCCCACCAGGTGCTCGGCCACCTGCGCCGACAGGCGCAGCGCCACGTCGGCCTGGCGCGTCGTGCCGCCCGGGGCATCGGGCGGGCGCCGTGCCAGGTCCATCAGGAAAGCGTTCTCCACCACCTCGACCTCGATGCCCGGGTAAGCGCGCGCGAAGGCCGCCAGCGGGTGCGGCAGCAGGTGCTCCATCGCCACGAAGGCGGTGGTCAGGCGCAGCACGCCGGTGAGCTCGCGGTCGCGGCCCTGCACCTGGCGCTCGATCTCTTCGGCCTGGTCGGCCATGCGCCGCGCCTGCACCAGCACCGTGCGGCCGGCCTCGGTGGGGTGCCAACCGCTGCGCGTGCGCTCGAAGAGGCGCGCGCCCAGGCCGGCCTCCAGCGCATCGAGCCGGCGCTGCACCGTGGTGGCATTGACGCCGAGCCGGCGCGCCGCCTCGGCCACCGAGCCGCCCTCGCCGATGGCCAGGGCGTGGCGCAGGTCGCTCCAGTCGAGTTGCGGCATGGGCTTGGGCATCGGTCGGCTGCTTTGCTGCAATTCTGCAAGCGAATGATGCATACAGCCACGTTGTTTGCGTGGGTGCCGACACCTACAGTGGGTTTTCCCGTATGCCACCGAACACACCGCCCAACCCACCCGCGCTGCGCCTGCTCGAACGGCCCCCGCGCCGACACGCGGAGTCGCCCGTCTCGGCGCCACGACCCGCACCTTGGTGGACGGCCCCCGGCCTGCGTCGCGCTTGGCAGCGGCTGCTCGCCGCGCCCTGATCGGGGTGCCAGGGCGCGGCCGACGCGCTCCCTAAAATGCCCTGATGCCTTTGACGCTGACGCTGCTGCGGCTGCACCGGCTGGCCGCCGTGGCGCTGCTGGGATTCGCCAGCGGCCTGCCGCTGGCGCTCACCGGCCAGGCCATGCAGGCCTGGTTGACGCTCGACGGCATCGACCTCGCCACCATCGGCTTTCTCAGCCTGGTGGGGCTGCCCTATACCTTCAAGTTCCTGTGGGCCCCGCTGATGGACCGCTTCGAGCTGCCCGCGGCGCTCTTGCGGGGGTGGGCCGGCCGCTGGGGCCGGCGGCGCGGCTGGCTGGTGGCCACGCAGCTGCTGCTGGCGCTGGCGCTGTGGGCGCTGGCCGCCACCTCGCCGAGCGAGGGCATCCGCGCGTTTGCGCTGCTGGCAGTGGCGGTGGCCTTCCTGTCGGCCAGCCAGGACGTGGTGGTGGACGCCTACCGCACCGACCTGCTGCCGCCGGCCGAGCGCGGCATGGGCGCGTCGCTGGGCGTGATGGGCTACCGGCTGGCGATGATCCTCTCGGGCGGCATCGCGATGATCTGGACCGATCCGGCCCAGGCCGCGGGCTGGACCTGGCCCGAGGTCTACCGCTTCATGGCGCTGCTGATGGCCGGCGCGGCGCTGGTGTCGGCGCTGCTGCTGCCGCCACTGCCGCCGCTGCCACCCGCGCCGCCGTCGGCCCGCCCGCCGCCGAGCGCCGCGCGCGACCTGCGCGGCTTCGCCGCCGTGCTGCTGGCCGTGGCCGCCGGCTGGTGGCTGACCGACCGCTTCGGCACCGACCTCGCGCGCGTGCTCGTTGGCCCGCTGCTCGAAGGCAGCAGCCTGCCGGCGCCGCTGCAGCGGCGCTGGATCAACCTGGTGGCGCTGCTGCTGGGCATCGCCTTCACGCTGCCGCTGGCGGCCTGGGCGGCGCGGCGCGCCGGCTTCACCACGCTGCTGTCGGGCCTGGAGAGCTACTTCAGCCAGAGGGGCGCGGCGGCTTTCCTGCTGTTCATCGTGCTCTACAAGCTCGGCGACGCCTTTGCCGGCAGCCTGATGACGGCCTTCCTGCTCAAGAGCATGGCTTACACCTCGGCCGAGGTGGGCGTGGTCAACAAGGTGCTGGGCCTGTGGATGACGATCGGCGGCGCGCTGCTGGGCGGCGCGCTGATGCTCAAGCTCGGGCTTTGGCGCTCGCTGATGCTCTTCGGCGTTCTGCAGTTGCTGTCGAACCTGGGCTTCTGGTGGCTGGCCGTCTCGGGCAAGGGCGTGCTGCCAGGGCTGACGCTGCCGGCCTTCGACTGGGGCTTCGTCTCGCTGGCCACGGCCACGCCGGTGGACGGCGGCCTGCTGCTGGTGGTGGCGTTCGAGAACATCTCCGGCGGCATGGGCACCGCAGCCTTCGTGGCCTTCCTGATGAGCCTGTGCAACCAGCGCTTCACGGCCACCCAATACGCGCTGCTCAGCGCCTTTGCGAGCGTCGGCCGGGTCTGGGTGGGGCCGCTGGCGGGCGTGCTGGCCGAGAGCATCGGCTGGCCGACCTTCTTCATCATCAGCACCGTGCTGGCGGCGCCGGCACTCGTGATGCTGCGGTGGCTGCGGCGCGAGGTGGATGCGCTGGACGCGCCCGCCGCCAGCGCAGAACCGTGCGCGCCCCAGGGTCAGGCCACGGCTTCCTAGAATGCGGTGCATGGGCCAGGCCCCGCCGCCATCGTCGTTTCTGGGCTGCTTCTGCCACCGGGCGGGCGCGCCTAACGCGTCGCCTTCGGCGGGCCGCCGGCTGTTCACCGGCCTGGCCCTGGCCAGCGCCGCCACCTCGGTGCTGGCCGGCATCCCCGAGTGCCGGCGCTCGCGGGCAGCCGCGGTCGCTCCGGCGGGCTACGTCGAGAACATGGCGCAGCAGCAGTACGCGCAGATCCTGCGCCAGGCGCGCCAGCAGCGCGCGCTGGCCACCGGCGGCGTGCAGCTGGAGCGGCTGCGCTTCATGGCCGCGCGCATGGTGCCGTTCACGCCCGGGTGCAACGAGCGCGCGCGCCAGTGGCAGTGGGAGGTCAACCTGCTGGGCTCCGAACAGATCAACGCCTTCTGCATGCCCGGCGGCAAGATCGCCTTCTTCACCGGCATCCTGGCGCGGCTGAGGCTCGACGACGACGAGGTGGCCATGATCATGGGCCATGAGGTGGCGCACGCCCTGCTCGAGCATGCGCGCGAGCGCCTGGTCAAGGCCGGCGGCACCGAGCTGCTGCTGCGCGGCGGCGCGGCGCTGCTCGGCCTGGGCAGCCTGGGCGACGCCGCGGCAGCCGGCGCCAGCCAGCTTCTGGGCCTGAAGTACAGCCGCGACGACGAGTCGGAGGCCGACGCACTGGGCCTGCTCATCGCCACGCAGGCTGGCTACGACCCCCGGGCCGGCGTCACGCTGTGGCAGAAGATGAGCCGCGTCGGCGGCGACAAGCCGCCGCCCTGGCTGAGCACGCACCCGGCCGGCGAGCGGCGCATCGCCGACATCCAGGCACGCTTGCCGCAGCTGACGCCGGTGTTCGAGCGCGCGCCCAAGCCGCCCCGGCGCTTCGGGCCGCCGGCCTGAGCGTGCTGCACCGACCTTGGGCCAGACGCCACCGCACCCGATGATGATCCGCACCGAAGACATCGCCGCACATGCCGACTACCGCCACCTGGGCACACTGGTCGGCGTCATGCACGACCTGCGCTACGCCGGCACGAACAACTTCGCGCGGCGCAGGCTCTACGGCCAGCTCGACTGCGCGTGGCTGCGCCGCGAGGCGGCCGACGGGCTGGAGGCCGCGGCGCGCTGGCTGGCGCAGACGCGGCCGGGCTGGCGGCTGCTGGTGCTCGACGCCTTGCGCCCCCAGCGCGTGCAAGAGGCGATCTGGCTGGACGTGGTCGGCACGCCCGCACAGCAGTACTTTGCCAACCCCGAGCGCGGCAGCATCCACAGCTACGGCATGGCCGTCGACGTCACGCTGCGGGGCCCCGACGGGCACGAGGCCGACATGGGCAGCGGCTTCGACGAGCTGAGCCGGCGCTCTCATCCGGCACTGCATGCCGAACTGCTGGCCGAGGGCGTGCTCACGCCGGCCCACGTGGCCGAGCGCGAGTGGCTGGCCGCGGCGCTGCGCGCCGGTGGCTTCGAGGGCATCGCCAACGAGTGGTGGCACTTCGACCACGGCGACCGCCAGCGCGTGCGCCGCGAACTGCCGCGGGTGCTGTAGAGCGGCGCGCGGGGCGGCTGCCGCAGCAGCCGCGTCAGTCGACGCGGCCATGCCGCCAGCGCAGCAGCGCTGCCTGCAGGCGGTCGGGGTCGATCGGCTTGGTCAGGAAGTCGTCCATGCCGCAGGCCAGGGCCTGCTCGCGCTCGCTCACCAGGGCCGCTGCCGTGAGCGCGATCACCGGCAGCGCCCGGCCGGCCGGGCGGCTGCGCAGCAGCCGAGTTGCCTCGTAGCCGCTCATGCCGGGCATCTGCACGTCCATCAGCACGAGGTGGAAGGATCGCGGGGCGCGGTCGATCGCGGCCAGCGCCTCCACGCCGTCCTGCGCCTGCGTGACGTGCACGCCCCAGTGCTCCAGCGTGGCCGCGGCAACCAGCATGTTCACCGCGTTGTCCTCCACCAACAGCACGCGCAGGCCAGCCAGGGCCGCCATGGCTTCGGCTGACGCCACCGGCGGGGCGGGCGGGGCCGGTGCCACGGCGGGCGCCAGCGGCAGCTCGGCCCAGAAACGGCTGCCGCGGCCCTGCTCGCTGGCCACGCCCACCTGCCCGCCCATCAAGGCGGCGAGCTCGCGGCAGATCGACAGACCCAGACCCGTGCCGCCGAAGCGCCGTGTCGTGCTCTGGTCGGCCTGCGTGAAGGGCTTGAACAGCTCAGGCAGCACCTCGGCGGCAATGCCGGGCCCGGTGTCCACGCATTCCAGCCGCACCCCGCCACCTGGCTCGGGCAGTCGCCGCGCCGACAGGCGCACCGAGCCCCGCTCGGTGAACTTGATGGCGTTGGCGACATAGTTGGTCACGATCTGGCGCACACGCAAGGCGTCGCCGTGGACACCCGGGGCCAGCGACGGGTCGATGTCGAGCAGGAGCTGCAGGCCCCGGGCCTCGGCCAGCGTGCGGTAGGTGCGGGCCAGCGACTGCAAGAGCTCCACCAGGTCGAAGGGCGCAGCCTCGATGGGCAGCCGGCCGGCCTCGATCTTGGACAGGTCGAGGATGTCGGAGATGATGGCTGCCAGGGTCTGCGCGCTGTCCTCGATCTGCGACAGGTACTGCTGGCGCTGCGCCTCGGGCACGCCCGGGTCGCGCGCCAGCCGCGCCAGCCCCAGCAGGCCGTTGAGCGGCGTGCGCAGTTCATGGCTGGTGTTGGCCAGGAAGGCGCTCTTGGCGCGGTTGGCGGCCTCGGCAGCGTCGCGCGCGCGCGCCAGCGCCTCCTCGAACTGGCGGCGCTCGGTCACGTCCTCGACGATCCACACCGTGCCGCCGGCAGTGGGCCGCTGCGTGTCGACGACGCCGGCCCGCAGCCGCGCGAGGAAGCGGCTGCCGTCGCGGCGCTGCACCTCGCGCTCGAGATCCACTGTCTCGCCGCGGGCCAGCGCCGGGCCGACAAGGCGGCCGACCTCGGCATGCTCGGCCTCGCTCGTCCAGACGACGACCCCGCTCTGGCCCAGCAGGCTGCCGCCGGGCCAGCCGATCATGCGCTCGAACTCCGCGTTGGCGATGACGAAGCGCTGCTCGCGCGTGACGGCAATGCCGATGCCGGCGTTGTCCAGGATGGCGGCGCGCTCCAGGCGCTCGCGCTCACCGGCGCTGACGTCGCGGCCGTTGATCACCAGCATGTCACGGCCCTCGAGCGCGAAGCGCGCCGCCGAGATCATCAGGGTGGTCAGGCTGCCGTCACGGCAGCGGAAAGGGATCGGCAGGTCGGCCACACCACCCTCGACCCGCAGGCGCTGCAAGAACTGCTCGCGCGCCGCCACGCTGCCCCAGATGCCGAGCTCCAGCGCGGTACGACCCACGGCCTCGGCCTGCGACCAACCGCTGATGCGCTCAAAGGCCGGGTTCACCATGTGGTAGCGCCCGCTGGCCAGGTCGGTGAGCGTGATGAGATCGGGGCTGGTGTTCACCAGGTGCGACAGCATCGCCTCGGAGCGGCGCAGCGCCTGTTCGGCCTCGTGGCGTTCGGTGATGTCGACGAACATGGCCAGCACGGCCGATTCACTCTTGAGGTCGACGCTCACCCCGGTGGCGTTGACCACCGCAGTGCGGCCGCCGGCAGCGCGCATGCGCAGCTCGGTGATGGGCAGCCGCACGCCGGCCGGCTGCGCATCCAGCATGCGCAGCCGGACCTCGACCTTGTCGCGCTCCGCCTGGTCGGCGTAGAGCGTCAGCACCGACAGGCCCCGCATCGCGTCGACCGACTCGAAGCCCAGCAGCCGTGCCGCCGCCGGGTTGGCGTCCACGATGCGGCGGTCCACGTGCACCAGCAGGGGCAGCGGCGCGTGGCGGAACAGCGCCTCGAAGCGCGAGTGCGAGTCGGACAGCGCTGCGCGAGCGGCTTCCAGTGCGCTCACATCGCGCGCCACGCCCCAGAAGCCGTGAAAGCGGCCGTCAGGCCCCAGCCGCGGCTCGCCGCTGAGCAGGTAGAAGCGGGTCTGGCCGTCGCGGTGTTGCCAGGCCGCGGGCACGTCGCGGAACGCGCGCCGCGCCGCCACGTCGGCATCGAGCTTCTGGCGGTCGGGCGGCTGCATCACGAAGCCCGGCAGGGCATCGAATCGCAGGCCTGAGGACTGCGCGGCAGCCAGTGGGCGCCAGTTCTGGTCGTAGCGGCCGACGGTCACCAGCCGCAGCCCGTCGTCAACCTTCCAGTACACGTCGGCCGCCAGGCCGAGCAGGCGCCGGAAGCGCTGCTCGCGTCGCGCGGCGCTGTGCACGGCGTCGCGGATGCGAGCATGCAGCGAGCCGCCGGCCAGCACCGCCACCGCCAGCGCCACGGCCTGGCCCGCCAGCAGCGACGCCCAGGGCACGGCCTGCGGCACCAGTTCGGTCAGCGTCTGCGCCAGGCCGACGGACAGCGCCGCCAGCAGGGCCATCAGCCCACCGGCACGCCAGCCCAGCAAGGCCGCGATCGCGAACACCAGCACGGGCACCACCAGCATCGACGGCGCGGCCACGCCGTAGCCCCGCAGGCCCGCGCCGGCACTGGCCGCGACGATGGACAGCGCCACCAGCAACAGCAGCGTGCGCACGCCCCAGCGCGCGAGCCAGGCCGAGGGCGCCCAGCGCATCCCGGCGCCGCCGAGGCCGACGACCGCGTAGACCAGGGCGATGGGCAAGGCCCAGGGCTGGCGCGGGTGCTCCAACGCGATCATCGCGCTGCCGATCAGCAGGGCGACCGCACCCAGCATGAGGTACAGCCGCAGCAGCTCCGTCGAGACCACCGGTCCGGGCGGTGGCAGCACCGCGGCCATGCGGATCAGACCCTGTGAGGAGATGAATCGCGCCCGCGCCGGGGTGGCAGAGGGCCCTGGGCGGTGGGCAGCGCAAGCTGCAGCAGCGCCCGCGTGGCCTCGGCGGCGGCCCGCGCCGCGCTGGCGAAGGCCGCGATGTCGGGGGCGTCGCCCCCGGCATGCAGCACGGCGCGCGAGCTGTTGACGACGATGGGCCCGCCCTCGCGCCAGCCGGCGCGCACGGTGGCCACGGCGTCGCCGCCCTGCGCACCCACGCCAGGGATCAGCAGCGGCAGCGTCGGCGCGAGCGCGCGCACGCGGGCGATCTCTTCCGGGTAGGTGGCGCCGACCACGAGGCCCAGCTCGCTGCCGCCCAGGCGCCCCGGCCACTCATCCGCCGCCAGCCGCGCCACGCGCTCGAAGAGGTGCTCCCCGCCCTGCAGGTACTGGCCCTGGAGATCCGCGCCGCCCGGGTTGCTGGTGCGGCACAGCAGGATCAGGCCCTTGCCGGCGTAGGTACCGCCCTCGGCCAGGGCCGAGTAGGGCTCCAGGCTGTCCAGGCCCATGAAGGGCGACAGCGTCAGCGCATCGGCGCCGTAGCGCACGAAGGCCTCGCGCGCGTACATCGCGGCGGTGCTGCCGATGTCGCCACGCTTGGCGTCCAGAATCACCGGCACGCCGGGGGCGCGGGTGTGGATGTGGGCGATGATCCGCTCGAGCTGCGCCTCGGCGCGCGCAGCGGCAAAGTGCGCGATCTGCGGCTTGAAGGCGCAGACGAGGTCGGCCGTGGCGTCGACGATGGCCGCGCAGAAATCGAAGATGCGCCGCTCGTCGCCGCGCCAGGCCAGCGGGAACCTGGCGGGCTCGGGGTCCAGGCCCACGCACAGCATCGAGGCGTGGCGGGCGGTGGCGGCGGCGAGCTGGGCGCGGAAGCTCATGGGGCGATTGTGCCCGCCGCCCGGGCCGCTGCGGACATGGGCTACAGCGTCAGGACCTTGGTACTTTCCTCACCAAACTGGCTGATTACGCGCACGGCCACGCGCTGGCCCTTGCGCGCGGCAATCGGGTGCGAGCGGTGGCCGTACACGCGCTCGAAGGCCTCGTCGTCGAGCTCCAGCTTCAGTGTCTTCTCGACCTTGGCCTTGGTGTCGGCCAGCGCCAACGCCGACAGGCCCTTTTTCCACTTGTCGAACTCGTCATGGTCGCCGCCGCAGAAGAACACCTGCGTGGCCACGAAGTTGCTGCCGTCGTAGTGCTCGTCCACCATCCAGTAGGCGATGTCGGCCACGTTGCGCGGCTTCACTTCGTCGGTGATGGGGTCGTAGAGGTCGAGGCCGCGGATCTCCACCGCCACGCCGGGGTTGCCATCGGGCAGCTTGGCCGGCACGGTGGCGATGTCGGGCTCGCCGATCGTCACGAAGCTGGCGGCCTTCTTGTCCTTCTTGATGAGCCCGTCCTGCATGAGGTCGTCGTGCATGCGCACCTTGGTGACCTCGAAGCTGCCGAGCTTGACGGTGACGCTGCGGTTGTCGACATCGCTTTCGAAGCCGAAGCCCAGGATCACCAGCCAGTCGGCATCGGCGCGGCGGCGGCAGGCGAGGATGGCGTCGTTGACGGCCTTCTTGCTGACAGTGCCGAACTGCGGGCCGATGTGGAAGTAGGCCTTGCGCTCGCTGACGGCGCCGTCTTTGCGTGCTTCGTACCAGCCTTCGGCGTGCAGCGCACCGCCGTCGCCCATCTGCTCGTTGATGGCGTCGACGCGGTTGAACA
Organism: Rubrivivax sp.; assembly: GCA_032115875.1. Lineage (GTDB taxonomy): Bacteria > Pseudomonadota > Gammaproteobacteria > Burkholderiales > Burkholderiaceae_C > Rubrivivax. The sequence continues at coordinate 2,814 of JAUMBF010000156.1, read as the reverse complement.
CCGCGGTTTCGTTCTTCAGGCCGTTCTTGATGCCGGCGTGCTTGAGGTGCTCGAACACGCGGTCGCTGAAGCGTTGGGTGTCGGCCGGGCGGGCGTGCGCGGTGGCCAGCGCCTCGGGCGGCAGCGGCTCGAAGCCTTGCAGCGTCTCCAAGTCCTCCGAAAACGCCGATGCACCGAGGTTTCTACGAGAGCCACTCTTCTCTTCGATCCATGTGTACTGACTGGCACCGGCCTCACCAGCAACCTTCGCCACGGCGCACAGCCCGCTGTACCAGACAGCGGCGCGTTCGTTCTCGGTGGCGCTGTTCTCGTCATCCCCGTCGCGGCCTTTGGCCTTGGGCAGGTAGCAATGGTGCGCCTCGTCGTTGAGCACCAAGAGTCGCCGGCCGGCCTTGAAGCCGGGCAACAGGCGGCGCAGCACGCCGGCCTCGTCTTCACGGGCTTCGACCTTGCGGCCGTCAGGGCCGAGCTTGCCGTCGAGCGGGCTCTTCTTGTTGCCGCCAATGAGCCGTGGCTCAAAGCCGTGGAAGTTGGTGATGACCAGCCGCGCATTCAGGCCGGCCATCAGCGGCGCATAGGCCGGCGGCACGAGCTTGCGCTGGCGGTAGTAGTCGGCCGCGTCGTGGTCGGCCAGGGTCTGGGTGTCGACGCGCAGCACCCCAAGCCGGTCGCGGATGGTCACGCCCGGGGCGACGAGCAGGAAGTAGTCGGCGTAGCGCGGGTCTTGGCCGTAGGTCTGGCGGTTGAGGTAGTGGTACAGCACCAGGCAGGCCATGACGACCGTCTTGCCGGTGCCGGTGGCCATCTTGAAGGCGATGCGCGGCAGCGTGAGCTCGGGGTCGCCGCTGGTGGCCTGGGCGCGCGCGAGCAGGTTCAGGACGTGCGTGCCGGGGTTGCTCTTGTCGGCCACCTCGTTGAGCCAGATGGCGGCTTCGACGGCCTCGCGCTGGGCAAAGAACAGGCGGTGGTGCTCGGCGCGCTCGGGGTTGTTGAACCAGTGGCTCAGCAGCTCGCGCGTGACGCGGCTCGTGACGCCCGGGTAGCCCTCGGCGCGCCAGCGGCCGAGCTGATCGCGCAGCAGGTTGACAAGGTGGTCGCGGTAGTTGGCCGCCAGCTCGTTGAGGTCGTACAGCTCGCTTTGCGGCGGGCTGGCCAGCGGCACCTGGGGCGTGTCGGGGGCGAAGACGCGGCGGCCGGGGCGGGGGTCGCGGTAGTCGAGGTGGCCGTCGGTGCCGGTGGCGAAGTGGAACTGGGGTTCGTCGTAAGGGCCGTTGAGGATGGGACCCGGGTCGCCCTTCGCCGGGCCTGCGGCGGGTTTGGCGGGAGGGCGGCGTTCACTCATGCTTGCATGTTAGCGAGGGTGCCGGCTGGGAGATTCCCGAGTCGTCGGCCCAAGCCCTTCGACACGGGGCCCTCGACAGGCTCGGTCCCCTGCTCAGGGCGAACGGGCGGGGGGCGCCGACGCCTGGTCAGGGTGTGCGGGTGGCGGGGGCCGCACCCAGCCGCGCCGCCAGCTCGGCCGCCTTGCCGGTGTACGACGCGGGTGTCATGGCCAGCAGGCGGGCCTTGTCGTCGGCCGGTATCGCCAGCTCGGCGATGAAGCCCTGCATCAACTCGCGCGTGATCGGCTTGCCGCGGGTGAAGTCCTTGAGCTGCTGGTAGGGGTCCGGCAGGCCGTGGCGGCGCATCACGGTCTGCACGGGCTCGGCCAGCACTTCCCAGGCGGCGTCGAGGTCGGCGGCAAGCGCCGCCTCGTTGACCTGAAGCTTGTCCAGGCCGCGGGCCAGGCTGTCCAGAGCCAGCACACCATAACCCAGCGCCACGCCCATGTTGCGCAGCACCGTGCTGTCGGTAAGGTCCCGCTGCCAGCGGCTCGTGGGCAGCTTGCCGCTCATGTGCACCAGCAGGGCATTGGCCAGGCCGAAGTTGCCCTCGGCGTTCTCGAAGTCGATCGGGTTGACCTTGTGCGGCATGGTCGAGCTGCCGACCTCGCCCTTGTTGACGTGCTGCCGGAAGTAGCCCAGGCTGACATAGCCCCAGACGTCGCGCGCCCAGTCGATGCCGATGGTGTTGGCGTGCGCCACGGCGTCGAACAACTCGGCGATGCCGTCGTGCGGCTCGATCTGGATCGTGTAGGGGTTGAAGACCAGACCCAGCCGCTCCTCGACGACCTTCTTCGCAAAGGCCTCCCAGTCGACCTGCGGGTAGGCCGCGAGGTGGGCGCTGTAGTTGCCGACCGCGCCGTTCATCTTGGCCGGCAGCACCACCGCGGCGATGCGCGCGCGGGCCCGCTGCAGCCGGTGCGCGACGTTGGCGACCTCCTTGCCCAGCGTCGTGGGGCTGGCGGTCTGGCCGTGCGTGCGGCTGAGCATGGGCTGGGCCGCAAAAGCCGCGGCCATGCGCTCCATCCGCACGATCACGCCGTCGAGGGCCGGCAGCAGCACCTCGCGCCGTGCCGCGCCCAGCATCAGGGCGTGGCTGGTGTTGTTGATGTCCTCGCTGGTGCAGGCGAAGTGCACGAACTCGGCCGCACGCTCCAGCTCCACGACGCCGGTGAAGCCCTCGCGGATGAAGTACTCCACCGCCTTGACGTCATGGTTGGTGGTGCGCTCGATGGCCTTGATGCGCGCGGCATCGGCCAGCGAGAAGCCGGCCACGCGGGTGCGCAGCGCCGTGCGCGCGGCCTCTGACAAAGGCCCGAACTCCGGCAGGCCCAGCTCCGACAGCGCGACGAACCACTCCACCTCCACCTGCACGCGGCAGCGCATGAGCCCGTACTCCGACAGCAGCGGGCGCAACGCGCCGAGCTTGCCC
>JAUMBF010000155.1:0-7523 GCA_032115875.1 Rubrivivax sp. | reverse complement strand
TCGGGCCAGTGCCCGGCCTTGATGTGGCCTTGCGCGGTGGCCAGCGGAGCCGCGGCCGGGGCGCTGTAGCGCGGGGGAGGTGGGGGCTCGGGCGTGGTGTCGGCGGCTTGCGCCCGGGGCGCCAGCAGCGCCAGGCTGGCGAGCACGCCCAAGGTGGCCAGGGGTCGGGAAGGGGTCATCGGGGGCTCCGGGTGGTGGGTCGGGAAGGGCGGTTCGCGGTTGCCGTGCGGCCGCCGCGGCGGGCAGGCCCGGGGGGCCGGGCCGGTGCCGCGCGCGGCCGCGTCACGTCGGCGATCAGCATCAGCGCGCGCACGGTGTCCTGCACGGCCTCGGCCAGGTCGGCCGGCGGCTCCAGCGTCTCGATCACCGCGGCCAGCGCGTCGGCGTCTTCCAGGTCGTCGGGCGGCACGTGCATGAACAGCAGCGCCAGCGGCTCCACCAGCGCCGGGTCGTCCACGGCCATCAGCGCGGGGAACAACTCGGTGGCGGTGGCGAAGCCGGCCACCCAGGGCAGCAGGCACTGCGAAGGCGACGCCGGCTCGCCGTCGGCGTCTTCGAGCGGGTAGACCCAGGGGTCCAACCAGTCGCGGCGGCCGATGGCGGCGTCGAGCTCGGCATGGCGGCGCGTCACCAGCGCACGGATCTCGTCGCTGGCTGCACCTGGCGGGGGCGCCTGGCCGTCGAGATCGAACACCGCCGGCAGCCAGGTCGCCAGCGGCACCGGCTGCGGCTGCAGCAGCACGCCACACAGGTAGCCGTCGATGGCGCTCACGTCCAGCGGCTGCAGCGGCGCGGGCAGTGCGTCGAGCAGGGCTTGCAGGCGCAGGAGGTCGTCGTCGGTGAGCGGCGGCATGAACGGTGGCGTGGGCAAAGACCGCGATGGTGGCAGAGCTGGCGGCACCCTGCTCGGCGCGCCTGCATCGGGTTTGCGCGCGCTCTGCCGCCCACGCTCCTGGAGGGTGCCGCTGGGCAACGAGCTGCTGGCGCAGATGGAGGGCTTCAGCGGAATCTTCGTGGCCTCCACCAACCTGATGGACACGCTGAGTGCGGCGTCGCTGGGGCGGTGCCGGCTGGACCGGCCGCGGGAAGCGGGCGAACTGCGGGCACGGCTGCGGGCTGTGTGCGAGGCCAGGCCCGGAGTAGGGCGACGTGCGATCGGGTTCACCGCATGACATCTGAACGGAGCACCAAGCACAGATCGAAGGCCATCGGGATGAAGGCGTTGGCCACGGCAGCCTCGCCCCGCTGCAGTCGGTGCAGCAGCACGCGCGCTGGGCAAGCCGTCCACGCCCCCCTTGCAGGGCCTGTCTACTGCTGCGCCAAGGTCTTGCAGCCGCAGGGCAGCGCGCGCACGGCGGCCACTGGGCGGCGGACTGGGGCCGGGGCCGGCCCGTTGCGGGCGCTCAATCGCAGCGTGTGGGCTGGCCCAATTGCCACGGCGCACTGCGCCCGGCGGCAGAGAACGGGTCGGTCTGCGCCAGACGCGAGCGTTGCACCAGCACGCAGGTGTTGCCGCGGCGCAGCCGCCGACGGTCGGCGTCGATGATCTCCTCGGTCCAGGGTCCGTGGCCGCCCAGCGCCAGCTCCAGCCGCATTTCCAGCGTGGGCAGCACCCGACGGTCGCCCAGCGGACCTTGCAACGCCGGGTTGGTGCCCGCAGGCGCAGTCAGGGCCGAGCGCGGCAGGCGCAGGTCCAGGGGGGGCTCGCGCCCGGTTGGTGGCTCGGCGGACGTTGCATCCGCTGATGGCGACGCGGGCTCGATCGCGGCTGCAGCCGGAGCCTGCAGCGCATCAACCGCAGCGGAGGACGCTTGCAGCAGGCGGATGGGTGGTGGCGGCGTTGGCCGACGGGCCACTTCGTCCTGGACGGGTCGGGGCTTCGGGGGCGTCTGTGGGCTTGCCGGCGCGGCTGCCGGTGTGAGCGCCCGGTCGGGCAGCAAAATCCATTGCACCGCGGTGGATTCGGTGAGAGCTGCCGGGCGGGTGGTCCACGGGCCGCTTCGCAGGCCGACCAGCAACAGCAGGTGCAGACCCAGCACAGCGATCAGTGCCATCGCCTGCCGCGGCTTGGCAGGCGCGGTCGATGGTCGTGCCAGAGCTTGCATGCGCGCAAGCTTAGCGACCGGCGACAGGGCGCGGCTCGCGCCGCGCCGCGCAGGGGAACCACGCCCAGTGCGACTCGCCCAATCCCACAGGGCCCCCCCCTGCAAGGCGGCCGGGTGATGTGTAGCGGCACAGCGGCGCCAGTCGCTTGCGGTCTTGGGCTTCAACCCGCACCGCAGCGCGCAGCCTGACCCTCGATCCTGTCCATGGTGAGTCAGGCCCGCCGCGATGGCGTTGCCGTCCCCTGACGCTGACGGGCTTCCTGGACGACCAGGCAGCGTGGCCCGGCCGGCCGGCCCCCTAGACTCGGGGGTTCCCCCGATTTCACCGCCGCCGGAGACCGCCATGGGTGCCCCAGAAGCCTTCACGAAGAACCTTGACGTCGCGCACTGGATCGGCGGCGCGGCGCACCGCGGCAGCGGCAGCCGTTCGCAGGTGGTCTGGAACCCGGCCACCGGCGTGCCGGCGCGCCGCGTGCTGCTGGCCGAGGCGGCCGACGTCGACACCGCCGTGGCCGCCGCCTGCGCCGCGCAACCGGCCTGGGGCGAGATGCCCCCGATCCGCCGCGCCCGCGTGCTCAACCGCTTCCTGGCGCTGATGAACGAGCACAAGGACACGCTGGCGGCGATGATCACCGCCGAACACGGCAAGGTGTTCTCCGACGCGCAGGGCGAGGTCCTGCGCGGCATCGACATCATCGAGTTCGCCTGCGGCGCACCGACCCTGCTCAAGGGCGACCACACCGAGCAGGTGTCCACCGGCATCGACAACTGGACGCTGCGCCAGCCCCTGGGCGTGGTGGCCGGCATCACGCCGTTCAACTTCCCGTGCATGGTGCCGTGCTGGATGTTCCCGGTGGCGCTGGCTTGCGGCAACGCCTTCATCCTCAAGCCCAGCGAGCGCGACCCCAGCCCCAGCCTCTTCATGGCCGAGCTGCTGAGGCAGGCCGGGCTGCCCGACGGCGTGTTCAACGTCGTGCAGGGCGACAAGGTCGCGGTCGACCGCCTGCTCGAGCACCCCGAGGTGGCCGCCGTCAGCTTCGTCGGCAGCACGCCGATCGCGCAGCACGTCTACGAGACCGGCGCGCGGCACGGCAAGCGCGTGCAGGCCCTGGGCGGCGCCAAGAACCACCTGGTGGTGATGCCCGATGCCGATCTCACGCAGGCGGTCGACGCCTTGATCGGCAGCGCCTACGGCAGTGCCGGCGAGCGCTGCATGGCCATCAGCGTGGCCGTGCTGGTGGGCGACGTGGCCGAGCGCATCGTGCCGCGGCTGGCCGAGCGCGCTCGGGCGCTGAAGGTGAACAACGGCCTGGAGCCCGACGCCGAGATGGGCCCCATCGTCACGAAGGAGGCCCGCGACCGCATCGAGGCCGCCATCGGCCGCGGCGTGGCCGACGGCGCCACGCTGGTGGTCGACGGCCGCGGCCTGACGGTGCCGGGCCCGGATGGTCAGGCCCTGGCCGGCTTCTTCACCGGCGGCACGCTGTTCGACCACGTCACGCCCGAGATGGCGCTGTGGCGCGAGGAGATCTTCGGCCCCGTGCTGGCCTGCGTGCGCGTGGCCACGCTGGACGATGCGCTGGCCCTCATCAAGGCGCACGCCTACGGCAACGGCGTGGCCTGCTTCACGCGTGACGGCGCGGTGGCGCGCGAGTTCGCACGGCGCGTCGACGTCGGCATGGTGGGCATCAACGTGCCGATCCCGGTGCCGATGGCCTGGCACGGCTTCGGCGGCTGGAAGAAGAGCCTCTTCGGCGACCACCACGCCTACGGCGAGGAGGGCGTGCGCTTCTACACCCGCCAGAAGAGCGTGATGCAGCGCTGGCCCGACCGCGTGGCCGAGGGCGCGAGCTTCGTGATGCCCACGGCGCGCTGACGGCGCCTGAACCGGCGCCGGGTTCTCAGGCCCCGGCTTCAGGCCCCGGCTTCAAGCACCGATCACCCCGCCGTCGCGCCGCCGCACCACCACGGTGGCGCTGCGCGGCCGGCCGCCGGGCCGGAAGTCGGGCCAGTTGCCGTGGCGGCGCGGGTCGGCCGGGTCGTTGCGGCCGCGCGGGGCCTCGCCCGGGTGCTGCACGTTGACAAACATCGTGCGGCCGTCGGGCGTGAAGCACACGCCCGTGAGCTCGCAGTGGGCGGGCCCCACCATGAAGCGCCGCGTCGTGCCGGTGGCCACGTCGCAGGCCAGCAGCGCGTTGTTGCCAAGCCGGGCGTGCTCGCCGCGGTTCAGCGCCGAGTTGCTGACGTCGGTGCCGATCCACAGCACGCCGCGCTGGTCGAAGGCGATGGTGTCGGGGCTGGAATAGGCGTCGCCGACGATGGTGCCGCGCGCCTGGGCGCGCTCGTTGGCCGGGTCGCCGGCCAGCGCCAGGTGGTTCCACTCGAAGGCGAGGCCGTCGAAGTCGCCGTCTTCGCGCCAGCGGATGATCTGGCCCATGGTGTTGTGGGCGCGCGGGTTGGCGGGGTCCGCGTCGGCGCGGCCGCCGGGGCCGCGCTGCGCGTTGTTGGTGAGTGTGCAGTAGACCCAGCGGCTCGCGGCGTCGACGGCCAGCCACTCGGGGCGGTCCATCATCGTGCCGCCCAGCGCGTCGGCGGCCTGGCGTGCCTTGATCAGCACCTCGCCCTGATCGGCAAAGCCGTTGGCGGCCGTCAGCGGGCCCTGGCCATGCACCAGCGGCAGCCAGCGCCCGCGGCCGCCGGCCTCGAAGCGCGCCACGTACAGCGTGCCGTGGTCGAGCAGCTCGCGGTTCGCCTTGAAGCCGCCGGGCTGGATGCGGTCGCGGCTGACGAACCTGTAGATGCACTCGAAGGCCGCGTCTTCGCCGCTGTAGACGACGGCGCGGCCGTCCTTCGTGACGGCCACCCAGGCGCCCTCGTGCACCGCGCGGCCCAGCGCCGTGCGCTTGACGGGCACGCTCGCGGGGTCGTACGGGTCGACCTCCACCACCCAGCCGAAGCGGTTGGGCTCGTTGGGGTGGCGCACGGTGTCGAAGCGGCTGTCGTGCGCCGCCCAGCGGGACCAGCCGTGACGATCCAGCCCCCAGCGCTGTTCGTGGCGCGTGGGCGTGTCGGCGGTGATGAAGTAGCCCTGGAAGTTCTCCTCGCCCGAGAGGTAGGAGCCCCAGGGCGTCATGCCGGCGCCGCAGTTGGCGAGGGTGCCGAGCACGCGCATGCCGGTGGGGTCGGCCGCGGTGCGCATGAGCGCGTGGCCGGCCGCCGGGCCCCCGACGGCGAACGGCGTCGTCGCGGTGATGCGGCGTGCCAGCGCCGACGGCCGCACCGGCTGCCAGGTGCCGCCCTTCAGCTCGATCTCGACCACCGAGATGCCGTGCGCGGCCTGGCTCTTGGCCACCTTCTCGGCGCTCCAGTCGGCGGCGCCGGTGGCGTGCAGCAGGCCGTCGTCGACGTACTCGTGGTTCATCACCAGCAGGCCGCGGCGGCTGCCGTCGAGCGGGAAGTAGTGCATGCCGTCGTGGTGCATGCCCATCTGCAGCGCCTGCTCGGCGGCGCTGTTGCCGGCGTCGTCGCGCCAGGGCGGCATGGGCTGGCCGGCGATGCCCAGCGGTTCGCCCCAGGGCATGAAGGGCGTGGCGGTGTAGCCCTCGGCCACCACCAGCGCGTCGGCGCTGGACGGCGGCACCGACTTGAAGCCGAGCGCCGTCGCGCGCGCCGCCGTGGCGGCACAACCGGCCAACAGCGGGGCGAGCGCACCGGCCAGGCCACCGCGCAGCAGCACGCGGCGGTCGGCGTCGAGCGGCAGGCGGCGGTGGAGCGGCCCGTTGGTGGTCACGTTCGGCAGGGCGGTCAGGACGGTGGAGCCGTATTTTGCGCCGCCGCCAAGGCCCCGGCCGGCGTCAGGGCCGGGGCCGGCTCAGGTGCCCACCAGGCCGCCGTCGGCCTTGGTGATGACGACGGTGGCGCTGCGCGGCCGTCCGTCGGGCCGCTGGTCGGGCCAGTTGCTGAAGCGGCGCGGGTTGGCCGGGTCGCTGCGCTCGCTGGGGCTCTCGCCCGGGTGCTGGATGTTGACGAACATCGAGCGGCCGTCCGGGCTCATCGTGGCCCCGGTGATCTCGCAACCCACCGGGCCGGTGAGGAAGCGGCGGATCTCGCCGCTGCGCGGGTCGGCCGCCAGCATGGCGTTGTTGCCCAGGTTGGCCAGGTCGCCGCGGCCCATGGCGCTCGTGGACATGTCGGTCTGTATCCACAGCACGCCGCGCGCGTCGGTCCACAGGCCGTCGGGACAGGCGAAGGCGTCGCCGCGCACGTTGCCGCGCGCCTCGGCGCGCGCCTGCGCGGGGTCGCCCGCGAGCACGAAATGGTTCCACTCGAAGCGCTCGCCGTCGAAGTCACCCCGCTCCTTCCAGCGGATGATGTGGCCCATGGTGTTGTTCTCGCGCGGGTTGGCGGCGTCGGTGCCATAGGCGCCGGGCCCGCGGTTGCTGTTGTTGGTGAGCGTGCAGTAGACCCAGCCGTCCTTGTCGATGTCGATCCACTCCGGCCGGTCCATCTTCGTGCCGCCCAGCGCGTCGGAGGCCTGGCGCGCCTTGATGAGCACCTCACCCTGGTCGGCGAAGCCCATCTGCGGGATCAGGAAGCCCTCGCCATGGCGCAGCGGCAGCCAGCGGCCGCTGCCGTCGGCGTCGAAGCGCGCAACAAACAGCGTGCCGTGGTCGAGCAGCTCGCGGTTGGCACGCGCAGCACTCACGCCAGCACCGCCCGGCTTGATGCGGTCGCGGCTGACGAACTTGTAGATGTACTCGAAGCGCGCGTCCTCGCCGCTGTAGACCACGGCGCGGCCGTCCTTCGTGACAGCCACGGTCGCGCCCTCGTGCGCGGCGCGGCCCAACGCCGTGCGCTTGACGGGCGTGCTGCTGGCGTCGGTCGGGTCGATCTCGACGATCCAGCCGAAGCGGTGCGGCTCGTTCGGGTGCTTGCTGGCGTCGAAGCGCTCGTCGTGCTCGTGCCAGCGGTAGCCCACCGGATCGCCCGCGCGCAGGCCCCAGCGCGCCTCGTGCACGCTGGGCTGCTGCGGGCCGCGGAAGTAGAAGATGAAGTTTTCCTCGCAGGTGAGGACGGTGCCCCAGGGCGTGATGCCGCTGCCGCAGTTGTTCAGCGTGCCCAGCACGCGGCGGCCCGAGGGGTCGGCCGCGGTCTGCAGCAGCCGATGGCCGGCGGCCGGGCCGCCGACGCCCATCGGCGTGCTCGCCGTGATGCGCCGCGCCCAGGGGCTGGGGCGCACGATGTCCCAGCGGCCGTCCTTGCGCTCGACCTCGATCACGCTGACCCCGTGTGCCGCCTGCGCCTTGCGCACCTTGGCAGCGTTCCAGGTGGCCATGCCGTCGGCGTGCAGCAGGCCGTCGTCGGCGTACTCGTGGTTCATCACCAGCAAGCCCGTGGCCGGGTTGTTGGGCGTCAGCG
>JAUMBF010000154.1:0-8951 GCA_032115875.1 Rubrivivax sp. | reverse complement strand
TGGTCGGCGTAGTTCAGGCCGATGCAGATGAACTTGCCCATGCCCGTCCAGGGCACGGCCAGCGTGCCCTGCGGCACCACCGGCAGCGTCGAGACGTCCAGCGAGCGCAGCCGGGCCAGGCCGGCGGGCGACAGCGTGGCCGGCGTGATGTCGGTCATCAGTGAAGAGAGATCGCGCACCTGGCCGTCGGCGTCGAGCAGTGCGGGCTTCTCGTGGCCCTTGGGGCCGTGGCGAAGCAGCTTCATGGTCTGGTTGTCTCCGTGGCGGGGGGTGACGGGGTTCTAGAGGGTCCAGCCGCCGTCGATCAGCTGCGCAGTGCCGGTGGTGAAGGCCGACTCGTCGCCAGCCAGATGGACCGCCAGCGCCGCGATCTCCTCGGCGCGGCCGAGGCGTCCCATGGGCTGGCGGGCGATGAACATCGCCTCGACCTGCGCCGGCGTCTGGCCGCTGGCCCGGGACTGCGCAGCGATGCGTTCGCGCAGCGAGGGCGACTCGACCGTGCCCGGGCAGATGGCATTGCAGCGCACGCCGCGGGCGATGAAGTCGGCCGCCACGGCCTTGGTCAGGCCGATCACGGCGGCCTTGGTGCTGCCGTAGACAAAGCGGTTGGGCGCGCCCTTGATGCTGCCGGCCGCCGAGGCCACGTTGATGATCGAGCCGCGCCCGGCCGCCAGCATGCCGGGCACGAAGGCCTTGATCGTGCGGTACATCGAGCGCACGTTGAGGTCGAAGGCAAAGGCCCATTGCTCGTCGGTGCAGTCGAGCACGGTGCCCGCGTGCACGTAGCCGGCGGCGTTGAACAGCACGTTCACGCCCGGATGGCGCGCCGCGGCGTCCTGGATGGCGGCAGGGTCGAGCACGTCGAGCTTCTCGGTCGTGCAGCCGGCGGCGGCCAGGGGCGCGAGCAGCGCGGGGTCGAGGTCGGTGGCGATGACGGTGGCGCCTTCGCGCGCGAAGGCCAGCGCGGTGGCCTGGCCGATGCCGGCGCCGGCCGCGGTGACGAAGGCGGTCTTGCCGGCGAGTCTTGAGGTCATGGCGGGGGTTCCGGGTGCGGGTGGGATCTCAGGTGCGTGGCACCAGCTGCACGTGCGCGAGCTGTTCCTGCGCCTCCACCAGCGAGGGCACGAACTTGCCCCCGTGGCCGAGCGAGCTGGCCAGCGTGAGCGACTGGTGCACGGCCTCGCCGAGCAGCGTCGGCACGGCCAGGCCCTCGGCCAGGTGGGTGTAGTAGCGCACGTCCTTGCGGGCGTTGTCGAGCTCGAAGCGCAGCCCGGCCAGATCGCCGTGCAGCGTCTTGGCCATGGCCTGGAACAGGCCCGAGTTGACCGCGCCCGCGCTGATCACCTCAACCAGGCGGGCCAGGTCGATGCCCGAGCGCGCGCCGACGGCGAAGGCCTCGGCCGTGGCCGTGCAGATGGCCTGCGCGATGAAGTTGTTGAGCAGCTTGATCGTGTGCCCCGCGCCCGGCCCGCCGACGTGGAACACGTTCTCGGCAAAGCAGCGCAGCACCGGCTGCAGCCGCTCGAAGGTGGCCGGCTCGGCCCCCACCATCACATTCAGCCGCCCGGCCTCGGCCTCGACTGGCGTGCGTGCCAGGGGCGCGTCCACCAGCTCGGCGCCGCGCTGCAGCGCCAGCGCGCGCAGCCGCTGCGTGGACCCGGGCTCGGCGGTCGAGCAGTCGACGATGATCAGGCCCGGAGCCGCGGTCTCCAGCAGGCCGCCCGGCCCGGCCAGCACGGCCTCGACCTGCGGCGAGCCGGTGACGCAGACGAACACCAGTTCGCAGCCCGCCGCCAGCGCCGCCGGTGTGGCCGCCTCGGTGGCGCCGGCCGCCAGCAGGTCGGCCACGCGCTCGCGCTTGCGGTGCACGGTCAGGCGCAGCGCGTGGCCCTGGGCCAGCAGGTTGCGCGCCATGCCGTGCCCCATCAGGCCCGAGGCGCCGATGAATCCGATCGTGCTCATGGAGATCTCCCGCCCGTGCCGGCCGCGCCGCCGCTCAGCCGCGGCCCACGTAGGGCATCTTGGTCGCCATCACCGTGGTGAACAGGATGTTGGCCGAGGGCGGCAGCCGGGCCATGGTCATGAAGGTCTCGACCACCGCGGACAGGTCCATGCGCGGCTCGGCGCGCACCGAGCCGTCGGCCTGCGGCACGCCCTGCGCCATGCGGGCCGTCATGTCGCTGGCGGCGTTGCCGATGTCGATCTGCCCGACGGCGATGTCGAAGGGCCGGCCGTCGAGCGCGGCCGTCTTGGTCAGCCCGGTGACGGCGTGCTTGGTGGCCGTGTAGGCGATCGAGCCGGGCCGTGGCGCGTAGGCCGAGATCGAACCGTTGTTGATGATGCGGCCGCCCTGGGGCGACTGCGCCCGCATCAGCCGGAAGGCGTGCGACAGGCAGTAGAAGGCGCCGTTGAGGTTGACGTCGACCACCTGCTTCCACTCGGCCGCGCCGACGAGATCGGGCGTCTTGGCCGCCAGGCCGCCGCCGGCGTTGTTGAACAGCAGGTCGAGCCGGCCGAAGCGGGCATGAACAGTGTCGAAGGTGCCGCGGACGGCCGGCTCGTCGGCCACGTCGCAGGGCAGGGCCAGCGCTCGCGCGCCGTCGGCGCCGGCCAGCGCCTGCGTGGCCATCAGCGCCTCCAGGCGGCGCCCGACGAGCGCGACCTGCCATCCGTCGCGAAGCAGGGCGAGGGCGCAGGCCTGCCCGATGCCGGAGCCGGCGCCGGTCACGAGAGCGGTCTTCATCAGTGGTTGTCTTTCGGGACGAAAGCGCCGCGCTGGCCGCGCAGAAAGTCGAGGTCGGCGCCTTCGTCGGCCTGCAGCACGTGCTTCACGTACAGGCCCCAGTAGCCGCTGTCGAGCACCGGCGTGGGCGGCTGCCACGCGGCGCGCCGCTGCTCGAGTTCGGCATCGTCCACGTGCAGGTGCAGCGAGCGCGCTGCCACGTCCAGCGAGATCAGATCGCCGTTGCGCACCAGCGCCAGCGGGCCGCCCGCGGCCGCCTCGGGCACGGTGTGCAGCACCACGGTGCCGTAGGCCGTGCCGCTCATGCGCGCGTCGCTGATGCGGACCATGTCGGTGATGCCCTTGCGCAGCACCTTGGGTGGCAGCGGCATGTTGCCCACCTCGGCCATGCCGGGGTAGCCCTTGGGGCCGCAGTTCTTGAGAACCAGGATGCAGCTCTCGTCGACGTCGAGCGACTCGTCGTCAATGCGGGCGTGGAAGTCGTCGCTGTTCTCGAACACCACCGCGCGGCCGGTGTGCTTCATCAGGGCCGGTGTGGCGGCGCTGGGCTTGATGACGGCGCCGCGCGGCGCCAGGTTGCCCTTGAGCACCGCGATGCCGGCCTTGGGCTTGAACGGCTCGGCGTAGGGGCGGATCACGTCGGGGTTCCAGTTGCGGGCGTCGGCGACGTTGTCGCCGATGGTGCGGCCGTTGGCGGTGAGCGCGTCGCGGTGCAGCAGCGGCAGGATCTCGCGCAGCACCGCGGGCAGCCCGCCGGCATAGCAGAAGTCCTCCATCAGGTACTGGCCCGAGGGCTGCAGGTTCACCAGGCAGGGCAGCTCGCTGGCCAGGCGGTCGAAGTCGTCGACCGTCAGCGGCACGCCGATGCGGCCGGCGATGGCGATCAGGTGGATGACGGCGTTGGTGCTGCCGCCGATGGCGGCCAGCGTGCGGATGGCGTTCTCGAAGGCCTCGCGGGTGAGGATCTTCGACAGCACCAGGTCCTCGTGGACCATCTCCACGATGCGCCGGCCGGCCGCGCGCGCCAGCACGTTGCGGCGGCCGTCGACGGCCGGGTAGGCGGCGTTGCCGGGCAGGCCCACGCCGAGCGCCTCGACCATCGAGGCCATGGTGCTGGCCGTGCCCATGGTCATGCAGTGGCCGTGGCTGCGGTGCATGCAGCTCTCGGCCTCGAAGAAGTCCTTCAGCGCCAGGGTGCCGGCGCGCACCTGCTCGCTCATGCTCCACACGCCCGTGCCCGAGCCCAGCTCCTGGCCGCGCCACTTGCCGTTGAGCATCGGCCCGCCGCTGACGCCGATGGCGGGCAGGTTCACGCTGGAGGCGCCCATCAGCAGGCTGGGCGTGGTCTTGTCGCAGCCGAACAGCAGCACGACGCCGTCCACCGGGTTGCCGCGGATCGACTCCTCGACATCCATGCTCGCGAGGTTGCGGTACAGCATGGCCGTGGGCCGCATCAGCGTCTCGCCCAGCGACATCACCGGAAACTCCAGCGGAAAGCCGCCGGCCTCGTACACGCCGATCTTGACCTGCTCGGCCAGCGTGCGGAAGTGCGAGTTGCAGGGCGTGAGCTCGCTGAAGGTGTTGCAGATGCCGATCACCGGCCGGCCATCGAACTGGTCGTGCGGGATGCCCTTGCCCTTGACCCAGCTGCGGTAGGCGAAGCCGTCGCGGTCTTGCCGGCCGAACCACTGCTGGCTGCGGAGATCCTGGGGCTTCTTGCGCGGGGCTTGGCTCATGGGCAGGGCGGGCCGGGGTTTGTCCGGAGGGACGGCACGCGCGGTGGAAATACTATGGTATGACGATTGAACGCCCACCCGTGGAATCCCCAGGAGAAGCCGTCTTGAGCGACGCCCCGTCCGACATCCCCGTGCTGGCCGCGGCCCGGCTGTCGCCGCTGTACACCGCATCGCTGGCCGCGCGCTTCACGCTGCTCGACCGCCTGCACCAGACCGACCCGGCGGCGTTCGAGCGCCTGGCGCCGACGGTGCGCGCGGTGGCCGCCAGCGGCGACTCGGCGGTGCCGGGCGAGCTGATCGCGCGGCTGCCGGCGCTGGAGATCATCTCGGTCATGGGCGTGGGCTACGACGGCGTCGACCTGCCGGCCGCGCTGGCCCGCGGCGTGATGGTCACCCACACGCCCGACGTGCTCAACGACGAGGTCGCCGACACCGCGCTCGGCCTCATGCTGTGCGCCGCGCGGCAGCTGCCGCAGGCCGACCGCTGGGTGCGCGAGGGCCGCTGGGAGCGTGAGGGCCCCATGCCGCTGACGCGCAAGATGAGCGGGGCCCGGCTCGGCCTGGTGGGCATGGGCCGCATCGCCAAGGCCATCGCGCACCGCGCGCAGGCCTTCGGCATGTCCATCGCCTACACCGCGCGCAGCGCCAAGCCCGAGCTGCCCTACCGCCACGTCACCACGCCGGCAGCACTGGCCGCCGAGGTCGACTTTCTCGTCGTCATCACGCCCGGCGGCGCCGGCACCCGGCACCTGATCGACGCCGCGGTGCTGCAGGCGCTCGGTCCGAAGGGCATCCTGGTCAACGTGGCGCGCGGCTCGGTCGTCGACGAGGCGGCGCTGATCGACGCGCTGGAGCGCGGCGTCATCGGCGGCGCGGCGCTGGACGTGTTCGAGAACGAGCCGCGGGTGCCCGAGCGGCTGCGGGCCCTGCCGCACGTGGTGCTGGCGCCGCACGTGGGCAGCGCCACCACGCAGACGCGGCAGGCCATGGCCGGCCTGGCCTTCGACAACCTGGTGTGCCACTTCGGCGGCCGGCCGGTGCGCACGCCGGTGCCCGAGTGCCGGGCGGCGGGCCGCTGATGGCCGGCGCGCTGGTCTTCGAGCCGGCGGCGCTGCAGGCCGCCGTGGCGGCGGTGATCGCCGGCTTCGGCAGCGCCCCCGCCGAGTGCGACGAGGTGGCGCGCAACCTCGTCGAGGCCAACCTCGCCGGGCACGATTCGCACGGCGTGGGCATGGTGCCGCGCTACGTCGAGGGCTTCCTCGAGGGCGGCCTTACGCCCAATGCCCGGGTGCGTGTGGAGGTCGACACCGGGGCCCTGCTGCGCCTGGACGGGCAGGCCGGCTTCGGCCAGGTGATTGGCCGCGAGGCCATGGCGATGGGCATCGAGCGCGCCCTCGCGCACGGCGTGTGCGCCGTGGCGCTGGGCAACGCGCACCACCTCGGGCGCATCGGCGCCTGGGCCGAGCAAGCGGTGGCGGCGGGTCTGGTGTCGATCCACTTCGTCAACGTCGTCGCCCGGCCCATCGTCGCGCCGCACGGCGGCGCCGACGCGCGCTTCGGCACCAACCCCTTCACCGCAGGCGTGCCGCTGCGCGGCCGCCCGCCGATGATCCTGGACTTCGCCACCAGCATGATCGCGCAGGGCAAGACGCGCGTCGCCCACAACAAGGGCGAACCGGTGCCGGAGGGCTGCCTGATCGACGACCAGGGCCGGCCGACGACCGACCCGCGCTGGGCGGTAACCGAGCCGCCGGGCGCCATCCTGCCCTTCGGTCTGCACAAGGGCTACGGCCTGGCCGTGCTGTGCGAGCTGCTGGGCGGCGCGCTGGCCGGCGGCCAGACCGGCCACCGCGAGCAGGGCACGCGGCGGCGGGTGCTCAACGGCATGCTCAGCGTGCTGATCGACCCGCGCGCGCTCGGCGACCTCGACCGCTTCGAGGCCGAGGCGCTGGACTTCGCTGCCTGGGTGACGGCCTCGCCCCCGCGCGAGGGCTGCGGCCCGGTGCAGCTGGCCGGCGACCCCGAGCGCGCACTGCGCGAGCGCCGCCAGCGCGAGGGCATCCCGGTGGACCCCGAGACCTGGCGCCAGATCCTCGAGGGCGGCGAACGCCTGGGCGTGCCGGCCGAGGCCTTGAGCCGACTGGGCCGGCTCGGCCGGCCCGCCGCCGCCTGACCGGGCGAACCCGAAAAGGGTAAGTCCGGACCGGGGTGCGGATCAATCGTCATACCATAAAAAAGACCCGCACCCGGTGGGCGCTTGAGCAACGAGCACAGGAGACACGCGCATGCAACGCAGGAATTGGTGTTTGGGCGCCGCGGTCGCGGCGGTGATGAGCGCGGCGACCTTCGCCGCCGGTCCGGCCCTGGCGCAGCAGAAGGTCACGGTCTGGTGGGAGAAGGGCTTCTACAAGGCCGAGGACGACGCGCTGTTCGCGATGATCAAGAAGTTCGAGGAGAAGACCAAGATCAAGGTCGACCTCAGCTTCTACGCCACGCAGGAGATCATCCCCAAGAGCGTGGCCGCACTCGAGGCCAACAACCCGCCGGACGTCGCCTTCGGCAACGTGTTCGATTTCCAGGCCACCGGCAAGTGGGCCTTCGAGGGCAAGCTCGAGGACATCACCAGCGTGATCGACCCGATCCGCAATCGCTTCGAGCCGCGCGCGCTGTCCACCACCTTCCTGTTGAACGGCGCCGAGCAAAAGCGCGCGTACTACGCGTTCCCGGTGCGCCAGCAGACCATGCACATCCAGTACTGGAAGGACATGCTGGCCGAGGCGGGCTTCAAGGAAAGCGACATCCCGACCACCTGGAAGGCCTACTGGGACTTCTGGTGCGACAAGGTCCAGCCCGCCTACCGGCAGAAGTCCGGCAACCGGGCCTTCGGCACCGGCTTCCCGATGGGCGTCGACTCCAGCGACGCCTTCTATTCGTTCCTGACCTTCATGGACGGCTACAACGTCTCGCTCATCACCGAGACCGGCAAGCTGCTCGTCGACGACCCCAAGACGCGCGCCGGGCTGATTTCCGCGATGAACGACTACACCGCGGTGTATGCCAAGGGCTGCACGCCGCCGTCGTCGACCGCCTGGAAGGACCCGGACAACAACAACGCCTTCCACAACAAGACGATCATCCTGACGCACAACGCGACCATCTCGATCGTGGCCAAGCATCTGGACGACATGAACAACCCGGCGCTGACCGAGGCGCAGCGCGCCCAGGCCCGCAAGAACTACACCGAGCTGATCGCCACGGCCGGCTTCCCGACCAAGCCCGACGGCACCAAGTTCACCTACCGTGCCGCGGTCAAGACGGGCGTCGTGTTCAAGGACGCGAAGAACAAGGACTCGGCGAAGAAGTTCGTCTCGTTCCTGCTGGAGGACGCGAACCTGACCCCGTACATCGAGGGTTCGCTCGGCCGCTGGTACCCGGTCACGAAGGCCGGCCAGGCGTCGAAGTTCTGGACCAGCGACCCGCACCGCCTCATCGTGCACAACCAGTTCCAGGCCGGCACGAGGCCGTTCGAGTTCACGAAGAACTTCCGCTTCACGCAGCTCAACATGGAAAACGTGTGGGCCAAGGCGATGAACCGGATCCTGTCGGAGAAGTGGACCACCGAGCGCGCGGTCGACGAGATGATCGCGCGCATCAAGACGGTGGCGTCGAACTGAACCGACGCTGAGCGCACGCCGCCCCGCCGACTCGCGCCCGCGATCGGTGGCCGGCGGCCCCACCGCCGCGCGCATGAGCACCGCCACCACCGCCGCCGCCCACCCGCCCGGGCCGGCGCGCCGGGCCACCACGTCCTGGCAGTTGTGGGGCCGGATCCTGGTGATCCCGTACCTGCTGATCTTCGTGGTGTTTGTGGTGTACCCGGTGGGTTACGGCCTGTGGCTGGCCCGCAACCCGCAGAGCTACGTCCAGCTCTTCGAAGACCCGATCTTCTTCCGCACGGCGATCAATACGGTCGTGTTCCTGCTGGTGGCGGTGAACCTGAAGATGGTCATCGCGCTCGGCCTGTCGGGCTTCTTCGTGCAGAGCCGGTGGTGGATCAAGCTCATCGCGCTGGTCTTCATCCTGCCGTGGGCGGTGCCGTCGATCCCGACCATCCTGTCGGTGCGCTTCATGCTCAACCCCGAGTGGGGGGTGATCAACACCACCATCTTCAAGCTGACGGGCCTGGACGGCCCGAACTGGCTGAACGACCCCACGATGGCGCTCGGCTTCTCCATGCTGATGCACATCTGGAAGAGTCTGCCGTTCTGGACGCTGATCTTCGTCGCCGGACGCCTGGCCATCCCGGCGGAGCAGTACGAGGCAGCCAGCGTGGATGGGGCCACGTGCTGGCAGAAGTTCCGCCACATCACATGGCCGTCGATGGCCGCGCTGTACTTCACCTCGACGATCCTGTCCATGATCTGGACGCTCGGTGACTTCAACAGCGTCTACCTGCTCACCGGCGGCGGGCC
>JAUMBF010000153.1:0-18872 GCA_032115875.1 Rubrivivax sp. | reverse complement strand
CCATAGGCCCCGCTCACGCCGGCACGCGCCTTGTTCAGCACCATCAGCTTGACCGGGCAGCTCTCGATCGTGGCGAGCGCCTGCCTGACCGTGCCCTGCAGCGTGCGGTCGGCGTGCACCACCACCACGATCTGCCCCATGTGGGTGGCCAGCACGCGCGACTCGGTGGTCAGCAGCAGCGGCGGCGAGTCGAAGATGATGATGCGGTCGGGGTAGCGCGTGGCCATGTCGTCGAGCAAGGCGGACATGGCGTCGCTGGCCAGCAGTTCGGTGGCCTTGGGGTGCGGGGAGCCGCTGGGCAGGATGGTGAGCTTGTCGACGTCGGTGCGCAGCAGGACACTGGCCATGTCGGCCTTGCCCTCGAGGAGTTCGAGCAGGCCAGGACTCGGCGGCAGACCCAGCATCTGCAGGATCGACGGCCGGGCGACGTCGGCGTCGACCAGCATCACGGTGTGGTCGAGTTCGGCGGCGATGCTCATCGCGAGATTGACCGAGGTGAAGCTCTTGCCCTCGCCTGCCAGCGCGCTGGTGACCATGATCAGGTTGCCATGTGTCACGGGGGCTGCGCCGCGCCCCACCGCATTGGCGATCAGAGGTCGCTTGATGACGCGGTATTCGTCGGCCAGGTGCGAGCGTGGGGCCTGCGGCGTGACGATGCCGGCGGCCGCGATGGCCACCAGGTCGAGTTCGACCCTGCGCGACAGGCTGCTGGCGTCGGGTGGCTGCTGGGCCGGCGCGGCATCGACCACGGGCACCTCCACCCCTGCGGCCCGCAGCTGCGCCAGGCGTTCGGCGGCTTGCTCGATAAGACTGCTCATGGAACCTCAGCCTCAGAAGCGAGAGACCAGCGACAAGGTGATGAGGCCGGCTATGAACAGGCCGACCAAGCCGCCCGAAGCGGCGACGAAGCGGAACAGGCTGGTGCTCTCCAGGCGCCGGTCTTCCTCGGTGCGCAGCAGCGTCACGACGCCCAGCAGCGGCAGGCCGGTCAGCCTGCGCAGCTCATCGCCGCTGGTGAAGGCGGGGCGCAACTGGGCCGCCGCAAATGCGAAGAACACGCCGCCCCCCAAAGACGCCAGCAGCACGCCGGGCAGCAGCAGCATGCGGTTCGGTGACACCGGCTTGGGCGCCACCCGCGGCGGGTCGATCAGCCTGAACTCGGCCATGCCGGAGGCGACATCGAGCTCGCCCGACATCACGGCCGACTGGCGACGGGTGACCAGGTCTTCGTAGTTCTTCTTGGTGATGGCGTAGTCGCGGTTGAGCTGGGCCGCCTCGGCCTCGATCTGCGGCGCCGACTTCAGTGCCTCGCGCGCGGCCGCGGCGCGCGCGCTGAACTCGGCCACGCGGGCCCGCAAGGCCGCCACCTGCACCTCGGCACCGGCGACCACGCGCGTGAGCTCCTGTACGGCCAGGCTGCCAGCGGCACCAGCGCCCGGGCCGGCTGCGGCGGCCTGGGCCATGGCGACCTTGCGCAATTCGGCCATCTCGCGCTTCTTCTGTGCCTCGAGGTCGGCGAGCAGGCGGCGCGTGGTGATGACGTCGGGGTGCTGCTCGGTGTAGCGCTGCATCAGCGCATCGAGGCTGCGTCGAAACTCGCCGATGCGCGCGTCGAGCTCGGGCGTGGCGACGCTGATCGTCGACTCCTGCAGCAGGCTCTGCGTGGCGCTGTGGGCACCCTGCCCGCGCTCCATCGCCAGCTGCTGCCTGGCGGCCTCGCGCGCAAACTCGGCCTCGCGCAGCATCAGCTGGGCCGCCTGCAGCTGGGCGTCGGCCTCGGCCAGCCGCGAGGCAGCGTCCTTGCCGTCGGCCGGCTGCGTACCGATGTTGCGCAGGCGGAAGTCCTTCATGCGCAACTCGGCCTCCTCAAGCCTGGCTTCGAAGATCTTGATCTGATCATTGAGGAAGGTCTTGGCGGCGTCGGTGTCCTTGCGGCTGGTGCCCAGGCCCGACTCGACGAAGATCGAGACCATCGACTGGATCACGCGCTTGGCACGGTCTTTCTCGCTGTCGCGGTACGACATCGTGTAGAGGTTGAGGCCGCCCGCAGTGCGGATCTCGATGCCTCTGGACAGCTTCTCCACGAGCGCTTCCTGATCGCTCCGGCCGGCGTTGCGCAGGTCAAGGTCGGCCATGCGGATGAGCTTCTCCAGGTTGGGCCGGCTCAGCAGCGTGCGGCTGAGCATGCCGATCTGCTGCTCGACGTTGGGCTGCACCGTCAGGCCGGCCATCAGCGGCTTGAGAATGGTGTCGGTGTCGACGTAGATGCGCGCCGAGGCCTCGTACTGGTCGGGGATCTTCATCACCACCACCACACCGACGATGGCCGTCACCCAGGCCACGACGAGCCCGGGCCAGCGGAACTTCCACATCCCGCGCAGGCTGACCAGCGCCTGTTGGACGATCTCTTGCATGCGAGGCTGCCCTTGGCCTTGAGACGGCCGCGCCGTCAGAAAAGACCCTGGGGAATGACGAGGATGTCGCCAGGGCGCATCTCGACGTTCGCGCTGAGGTCGCCGCGCTTGACGAGGTCCTTCAGGCGCACGGCGTACTGCCGGTTGCCCTCGGAAGTGCGCTGGATGATGGCGCGGTTGCCGTCGGCGAAATCCGTCAGGCCGCCGACGGCGATCATGACGTCGAGCAAGGTCATCTTCTGCTTGTAGGGAAGGAACAGCGGGCGGGCGGCCTCCCCGACGACACGGATCTGCTCGCTGTAGGGGCCCACGAAGCCGGTAACGATGACCGTGACGACCGGGTCGCGCACGTAGGTCGACAACTTCTTCTCGATGTCGCGCGCCAGCTCGACCGACGTCTTGCCCTGCGCCACGAGTTCCTCGACCAGCGGCGCCGAGATCTTGCCGTCGGGTCGTACGGGATACGAGCCTGACAGCTCGGGGTTGCGCCAAACGACGATGTTGACGCTGTCGCCGGCTCCGATGATGTAGTTGTAATCGGTGTTGGCGGCTTGGGGCGGGGCCCCGGGCAGCTCGGTGGTGGAGCAGCCGGTCAGGGTTGCGAGCATCCCCGCCAGCATCAACGCGGCCCGGCGGCATGACTTCGAAAAATAGTGCAAGTCGGGCTCCTGTTCAGGCGACGGTTCGCCACGTCCGATAGGCCGTTATTCGGCCGACAAATCATGTCACAGGCCGACTTCGGGCGACGTTTCAACGGGCCGCTTCCGGGGCACAAGTTCTCACAACAGCCGCCTGCGCGTCTCAAGTTTTTCGCAGCAGCGCCTTGACTTGGCCGTGCGCGCGCAGGCGGGCGCCCCGCTCTGCGAGCTTGTCGAGAAATGCTGAACAGCGCCAGAGGCTGAACGGGGCGTGCGACGTCACCGCGTGTCGAACGGCCGGCCTGACGCAGGGCCTTGAGCAACCAATCTGCTCAAGGCGTCGAAGATCTTTACAGCCCCTGTCGATCGCGACGCCGAAAGCGGATCCAGACTCTTGATTCCAGGGACCTTGCGTCGGCTGGCACGCCACCTGCTCAGTGTCCTGCGCCGGCCCCGGGCCCGTTGCACAAGGCAGCCAGCCCGGGCACGGCGCGTGCGCCATTTTCTGGGGGGTTCCACATCATGCACAAAACGACTTTCTGGTTAGGCAGGATCGCTGTCGCAGCGGGGGTTCTCCTTGGTGTGGCCACCTCGGCCCATGCCACAGTCCGCCTCGACCTCACCGACGTGAGCAGCGGCGAGACGCTGGCTTGCGACACCGCGTTTGCCGTGAGCGCCGTGAACTGCGGCGTTGCCGCAGGCTTCACCATCATGGGTGGCGGGGCTGGCATTGGCTTCAGCGGAACGGTGGGCGGCTTCTCGGTCTTCACGACGTCCTTTGTCAGCAACGTCCCTGGCACGGTCTCGGCGGCCCTGCTCAACGGTTCGGCGACGCTGATCACGCGCACCGCTGCCGGCCAGGGTGACCTGCGCATCGACCTCGTCGGCATGGGGTACACGCTGCCGGTCGGCCCATGGAAGACGCTGCGGGGTTCGGCGTCGATGACGAGCAGCGACGACATCTTCGGGGTGGGCGATCTGGTGTCCAGCGAGTTCGTCGCCAATGCCGACAACGGCATGCCGATCCCCGGCACCGACCCGACGCGACAGTGCACGATGTCGATCAGCTCGAGCAACAGTTGCTCGACCAGTTCCATCTTCTGGAACGATCCGCTGGGTGGCAGCTTTTCGATCAGAGACGTCCAGCTGATCCGCCTGTCCAGCGGGCATACCGTGAACACGACGATCTCCGGCACTGTCGCCGCGGTTCCCGAGCCCATGACACTGTCCCTGGTGGGCGCGGCCCTGCTGGCAGCGGCGCTGGCGGGCCGCCGTCGCGTCCAGACGTCCTGAGCGGTGCGGGCCGCTGGTGCCTTGCGGCGGCGCGACTTCTTCCCGATCCCGGCCGCGAACCCCTGACCACGGGGATTGCGGGCTCTGAAGAGCCGCGCATACATTGCGCCCCTCCTGTTGCCGCCCCTTGCGGATTCCAACTTCTGGAAGCAGGCCACGACACGGGCCGTGTCGCGCGGACAGGAGCGAGCAGCCGCAGTACCGTCGATGATCCGCATCTTCAAGCATCCCGTCCGCCGCGCCGACTTGCCCGCGCTGGTCTTTGACCTCGGGCTCGTCCTCGTGCTGGTGATGATGGCGGTGGCCATACACGTGGGGGAGCTTGCCCGGGTGGTGCCCTTGGCCGGGACTCACGTGATCTCGTTCGCCGCATGTCTGCTGCTGGTGGGCAGCGCCTCGGGCCTGTACGGGCCGTCTCCGCGCGGCAGCGCGCTGCGTTCGGCCGGCCGCGCCGCCATCGTGCTGCTGGTGCTCCTGCCGGTGGCCTACCTGATCTTCGGGCTGTTGCCGTCCGACAGCGGCAAGCTCGGCACGATCCAGCTCTCGGTGATGGCCGGTGTGGCCGCGCTGGTGGTGCGACGTGCCTGCCTGTCGCACGCATCGTCGGCGTTGTCGTCGCGCACGCGCATCCTGCTCTACGGCACAGGGACCGCCGCACGCGACGTGTGCGAGACACTGCGCAAGAACGACCCCGACGCCGACATCATCGGCTTCGTGCCCGGCCCCAACGAGCGGGAGATCGCCGTTCCCGAGCACCGCATCCTGGCGGTCGACGACACCCTGCCCGCCGTGGCGCATCGCTTGGGCGTTGATGAGATTGTCGTCGCGCTCACCGAGCGTCGCGCCGGCAGCATGCCGTTGCGCCAGTTGCTCGACTGCAAGGTGTCGGGCGTGAAGGTGCACGACCTGAACACCCACTTCGAGAACACCTTGGGGCAGGTGCGTATCGAGTATCTCAGCGCCGGCTGGCTGATCTTCGGCGACGGGTTCAGCCAGGGGGTCGGGCGCACCGCCGTCAAGCGGGCGTTCGACTTGTTCTGCGCCTCGAGCCTGCTGGTGCTGGCGCTGCCGGTGATGCTGGTGACGGCGCTGCTGATCAAGCTCGAGAGTCCGGGCACGGTGTTGTATCGCCAGGAGCGCACCGGCCTCAACGGGCGCCCTTTCAGCATCGCCAAGTTCCGCAGCATGCGCAACGACGCCGAGAAGGACGGCAAGCCCGTCTGGGCCTGTGCAAACGACGCCCGCGTCACGCGGGTCGGGGCCGTCATCCGCAAGCTGCGCATCGACGAGCTGCCGCAACTGTTCAACGTGCTGGCGGGCGAAATGACTCTCGTGGGTCCGCGTCCCGAGCGCCCCTACTTTGTGGAGCAGCTCGCGCAGCAGATCCCGTTCTACGCATTGCGTCACAGCGTCAAGCCCGGCGTCACTGGCTGGGCCCAGGTGCGCTACGCCTACGGAGCCACGGTCGAGGACTCGCAGCAGAAGCTGCAGTACGACCTGTACTACATCAAGAACCACTCCTTGTTCCTGGACATGCGGGTCCTGATGGAGACCGTTGGCGTGGTGCTCACCGGCAAGGGCGCCCGGTAGCGCGCCGCCGTGCGGTCGCCGCGCAGCGCTCCGTCGGCGCCGCCCCATCACCTCCTGAACCGCTGATCGCATGGACCTGCCGCCGTTGAACGTGGCTTCGGCCGGGTATGTACTCGGGCTCGTCGCCTACGTCGGCCTCGCGCTGTACCTGGCTCGCAGCGGCCGCTCGGTCACGGGCACGCCGGTGGCGCCCTGGCCGGTGCTCGCCGCGGCGTTGACCTCGGCCGTCTGGTGCGCGGCGTCGGTGCTGAGCCTGGTCTGGAACGACCGGGTGGCCGACTACCTGGCGCAGGCCGCCGACCTGCTGCGCTATGGGCTGTGGTTCCTGTTCCTAGTGATGCTGCTGCCGCGGCAGAGCGACGGCTCGCCGTCGCCGGCCATGCTGCTGATGCGCCGCGTGTGTACCGTCTGCCTCGTCGGTGCGACCGGGCTGATCGTGCTGCACGCCCTGGGCGCGCTCAGGGGCGAGTGGTCGCGCCTGGCGATTGCCGGTGCACTGGCGCTGCCGGTGTGCGGCCTGCTGATGGTCGAGCAGCTGTTTCGCAACTTGCGCGAGGAGCAGCGCTGGAACGCCAAACCCGTGTGCCTGGGCCTGGCCTGCGTGTTCGTCTTCGACATCTACCTGTTCTCGGAGGGGCTGTTGTTCGCCAGGCTGGATCGGGACGCGCTGGCCGTGCGCGGTGCGGTGCATGCGCTGGCCGTGCCGTTCCTGCTGGTGGCGGCGCGGCGCAGCCCGAACTGGATCGTCAAGCTGCACGTCTCGCGTGCGGCCGCGTTCTACTCGGCCTCGCTGCTGCTGGCCGGGGCCTACCTGCTGTTCATGGCGGCAGTGGGTTATTACGTGCGCTTCTTCGGCGGCGAGTGGGGCCGGGCGCTGCAGCTGGGGCTGGGGGTGGCGGCTTTGGCGCTGCTGGGGATGCTCGCGTTCTCGGGCGCCTTTCGCTCGTGGTTGCGGGTGTTCGTCGGCAAGAACTTCTACAGCTATCGCTACGACTACCGCGAGGAGTGGCTGCGCTTCACCGCCATGCTCTCGGCCAGGCGCAGCCCGCAGGAGACCGGCGAGATGATCGTGCGAGGCCTGGCCGAGATGCTGGAGTGTCCCGCCGGCAGCCTCTGGACGCGCCAGGGCAGCGGCGGTGGCTACGGCCAGTCGGCCGCCTGGAACATGTCCTGCGCCGCCGGCAGCGAGGCTGCCGACTCTTCTCTGGTGCGCTTCCTGGCCACCCAGGGCTGGGTGATCGATCTTGACGAGTTCCGCGCCTCGCCGCGCAAGTACGCCGACCTGGCCTTGCCGACCTGGCTGCTCGGCGCAAAGAACGGCTGGCTGGTGGTGCCGTTGCTGGTGGACGAAGAGCTGCAGGGATTCGTCGTCTTGGCCCGGCCACTGACCGCGATCAAGCTGAACTGGGAGGTGCTGGACCTGCTGAAGACCGCAGGTCGTCAGGCTGCGGGTTATCTCGCGCAGATGCAGGCCACGGAGGCGCTGCTCGACGCGCGCAAGTTCGAGGCCTTCAACAAGATGTCAGCCTTTGTCGTTCACGACCTGAAAAACATCGTCGCCCAGCTGTCGCTGATGCTCAAGAATGCGGAACGGCTGCACGGCAATCGCGAGTTCCAGCAGGACATGCTGTTGACCGTCGAAAGCTCGCTTGAGAAGATGAAACGGCTGATGCTGCAGCTGCGCGAGGGTGCCAAGCCCCCGGGTGGCAGCCGTGGCGTCGAGCTCCAACCCATCGTGCGCCGCCTGGTGGCGATGGCCCGGGCCCAAGGCCGCACCCTCGAGATCGATGAAGGCGAGCACCTGTTCACCCGCGGCCACGACGACCGCCTCGAGCGCGTACTCGGCCACCTGGTGCAGAACGCGCTCGATGCCGCGTGGCCCAGCGGTCGCGTCTGGCTGCATACCGCCCGCGCGGCCGGCAGTGTGCGCGTCGAGGTCGGAGACACCGGCGTCGGCATGACCGAGGAATTCATGCGCACGCAACTCTTTCGCCCCTTCAGCAGCACCAAGGCCAGCGGCATGGGCATCGGCAGCTTCGAGAGCGCGCAATACATCCGCGAGCTTGGCGGCAGCATCCAGGTCGCCAGCCGCCCAGGCGAGGGCACCGTGTTCACCGTGCTGCTGCCGGCCTTCGAGGCGCCGCAGGGCTCCGATCTGATGCACTCGGCGGCGCATTGAACGAGACCGCTCCCATGAGCCAGGTGCCGCCGCTGCTGATCGTCGAGGACGACCTCGCGCTGCAAAAGCAGATCAAGTGGACGCTGGACCGCTTCGATTCGGTGACGGCCTCCGACCGCGAGAGCGCGCTGCTGCAGGCGCGCCGTCACCAGCCGGCCGTGGTCACCATGGACCTGGGTCTGCCGCCCGATCCTGATGCCGTCTCCGAGGGCTTCAGGTTGCTCGAGCAGCTGCTGGACATCGAGCCGGCCACCAAGGTGATCGTGCTCACGGGCCAGAACGACCAGGCCCATGCCCTGCGTGCCGTGGCCATGGGGGCCTACGACTTTCTGGCCAAGCCCTTCGAGCCCGACCTGCTCAACCTGGTGGTGGAGCGTGCCAGCCGGTTGGCCGAGTTGCAGGCCGAGAACCGGCGCCTGCAGCGGCTGCACCAGCCCGACGCGATGTCGGGCCTGATCACGCGCGATGCCGAGATGCTGCGCATCGGCCGCCTCATCGAGCGAGTGGCCGCCTCGGACGCCACCGTGCTGCTGCTGGGCGAAAGCGGCACCGGCAAGGAGGTGTTGTCTCAGGGTCTGCACGCGGCCAGCAAGCGGCAGGGCCGGTTCGTGGCCATCAACTGCGCCGCCATCCCTGAGAACTTGCTCGAGAGCGAGCTCTTTGGCTACGAGAGAGGTGCCTTCACCGGAGCGGCCAGGACAACCCCCGGAAAGATCGAGACGGCGCACAACGGCACGCTGTTCCTCGACGAGATCGGCGACCTGCCGCACAGCCTGCAGGCCAAGCTGCTTCGATTCCTGCAGGAGCGGACGATCGAGCGGATCGGCGGCCGCAGCGAGATCGCGGTCGATGCGCGCGTGGTCTGCGCCACCCACCAGGACCTGAAGACGCAGATCGCCGAGGGCCGCTTCCGCGAGGACCTGTATTACCGGCTCGCCGGGATCGTGGTGAACATTCCGCCCCTGCGCAGCCGCCACGGCGATGCCGTCTTGATGGCGCATGCGTTCCTGCGCCGCTTTGCGCAGGAACAACGCCGCACGTCGCTGCACTTCTGCGACGACGCGTTGGAGGCCATCGATCAGCACCCGTGGCCGGGCAACGTGCGCGAGTTGCTCAACGCGGTGAAGCGGGCTTCGATCATGGCCGACGGCGACCGCATCGGCTGCGACGATCTCGGGCTGCCGAGCCCCGGGCGCGACGACGCCGGCAGCGCCACCGACCTCGATCTGCGCACCGTGCGCGAGGCCGCGGAGCGCCAGGTCATCGTGGCGGCGCTGGCGCGCTCCAACGGCAACATCGTGAAGGCGTCTGAGCTGCTTGGCGTGAGCCGGCCGACGCTTTACGACCTGATGAAGAAACTGGCGATCAAGTGACTGCCGCCGGCAACGGGACAGAGGCGACCATGACACCGAGCAAGCAATTCCCCCTCCGCGGCCCGCGCCGCCACGGCCTGCGCGCCGTCACCCTGGTGGCTGCTGCCATCGTCCTCGCCGCGTGCGGGGGCCAAAGCGGCGAGGAGCTGGCTGCGGCCGGCAAGGCCGCGATGGCCCAGCGCGACCATGCCGCCGCCATCATCCAGTTCAAGAGCGCGCTGCAGAAGGAGCCCGAGTCGGCCGAGTACCGGCTGCAGCTGGGCCAGGCGCTGCTGGAAGCCGGCGACCCGGTCTCGGCGCTGCTGGAGCTGCACAAGGCGCAGGCGCTGCAGGCGCCCGACGACCGGGTGATCCCGCCGCTGGCCCGCGCCCTGCTGGCCGTCGGTGACGAAACCAAGCTGATGGCGCAGTACAGCGAGACCCGTCTGGCCGACCCTCAGGCGCAGGCCGACCTGCTCACCTCGCTGGCCACGGCGCAGCTGTTGCGCAACAACCCCGGGCGCGGCAACGAGCTCGCTGCGGCGGCGCTGCAGCTGGCGCCCGGGTACGCGCCGGCCACCGTGCTGCAGGCTCGCGTCAAGGCTGCCGACGGCAACTTCGGCGGCGCGCTGGCGCTGCTCGACGATGTGCTCGCTCGCGAGCCCGACAACGAGCGAGCCGGCGTGTTCAGGGGCGAGGTCCTGTGGTTCGGCCAGCGTGACCGCGACGCTGCGCTCGCGGCCTTCAGGCGTGTGCTCCAGAGGCACCCGCGTTCGGTGGCGGCCCACACCTCGGCCATCACGATCCTGAACGAGCAGAACCAGCGCGATGCCGCACGTGCGCAGTTCGCCGAGCTCAAGAATGTGGCCCCCAGCCATCCGGATGCGATGTTCTTCGAGGCGCAGTTCGCGTTCGTCGACGGCGACTTCATGAAGAGCCGCGAGCTCACGGACCGCCTGCTCAAGGGGGTGCCCGACCACGCGCGGGTGCTCGAGCTGGCCGGCGCAGCCGACTTCCGCCTGGGCCGCTACACCGAGGCCGAGGCCTTCCTCTCGCGGGCGATCAAGAACGCGCCGGGGCGGCTGCTGGCACGCCAGCTGCTGGCCCAGACCTACCTGCGCCTGAACCAGCCGGGCAAGACTGTCGCGGTGCTGGGACCCGTGATCGAGGGCAAGGCGGCCGATGGCATCAGCCTCGCGCTGGCCGGCGAGGCCTACTTGCGCTTGGGTGAGAACCGGCGTGCCGACGAAGCCTTCGCTGCGGCGGCCAAGGTCGCGCCCGACGACACCCGCGTGCGCACCAGCGTCGCGCTGGCCGAGCTGGCCCGCGGCAACAGCAGCTCCGCGATCGCCAAGCTCGAGGCCGTGGCTGCCGAGGACAAGGGCACGCGCGCCGACCTCGCCCTGGTGACGGCGCGGCTGCGCGACAACGACCTGCCCGGCGCGCTCAAGGCCATCGAGCAGATCGAGAAGAAGCAGCCCGACAAGGCCCTGGCTCACCACCTGCGGGGCCGTGTGCAGCTGTTGCAGCGCCAGTTCCCGGCGGCCACGCGGTCGTTCGAAGCGGCGCTGGCCAAGGAGCCGGGCTACTTTCCGGCCATCGCCAGCCTGGCCGCGATCGACTTCGAAGCCGGGCGGGCGGATGCCGCGCGCAGGCGCTTCGAAGACCACATCAAGGCCGATCCCAAGAGCCATCTGGCCCACCTGTCGCTGGCCGAGTTGGGGCTTCGCACCGGCGCCGAACCCGCAGCCGTGTTGCAGCACCTTCGCGATGCCGTCAAGGCCAACGCCGGTGAGGCGCAGCCGCATCTCATGCTCGTCAATCAGCTGCTGCAAAGCGGCGATGCCGGGGCGGCGCTGACCGCCGCGCGTGAGGCGGCTGCGGCACTGCCCGGCAACCCGGCGGTGCAAGAGACGCTGGGCCGCACGCAGCTGGCGTCGAACGACGCCGCCAGTGCGGTGGCCACCTTCAAGCAGCTCGGCTCGCAGTACGCCACCAACCCGGTCTACCCGGTGCGGCTGGCCGAGGCGCTGATGGCGTCACA
This sequence comes from Rubrivivax sp., assembly GCA_032115875.1. GTDB lineage: Bacteria > Pseudomonadota > Gammaproteobacteria > Burkholderiales > Burkholderiaceae_C > Rubrivivax. Next base: position 7,362 of record JAUMBF010000153.1, on the reverse strand, counting down.
AGACCTGGCCGGCGCCCGCCGTGCCTTCGACGAGGCGCTGAAGATCCGCCCCGGCTTCGCCCCGGCGCGTCGCGGGCTGGTGGCGCTGCTGATGCGCCAGAACCAGCCGCAGGAGGCGATCGCAATGGCGCGCGAGATCCAGAAGGCCGAGCCCCGCGAGGCCGGCGGCTTCTTGCTCGAGGGCGACGTCGAGTCGAGCCGCCGCAAACCCGAACAGGCCGCCTTGGCCTACCGCAAGGCGCTGGAGTTGCAGAAGGCCACCGACATTGCGGTACGCCTGCACATGGCGCTGCGCGCCAGTGGCCGCCAGGCCGAGGCCGAGCAGCTGGTCGCCGACTGGACGCGGACCAACCCCAAGGACACGGGCTTCCGCTACTACCTGGGCGACCTGGCGCTCGCCCGGGGCGACCTCGGGGCGGCCGAGGGCCACTACCGGGCGGTGCTGGCCGCACAGCCGCGCAACGCGCTGGCCCTGAACAACATCGCCTACCTGCTGATGCAGCAGGGCAAGCCTGGCGCGCTCGATCTCGCGCGCAAGGCCAACGAGCTGCTGCCCGGCCGTCCGCAGCTGATGGACACGCTGGCGCTGGCGCTGGCGTCCGACAAGAAGCTGCCCGAGGCAATCGAGCTGCAGAAGTCGGCGATCTCGCGCGCCCCCAACGACCCCGGGCTCAAGCTCACACTGGCGCGGCTGCTGATCCAGTCCGGTGACAAGGCCTACGCGCGCGCCGAGCTCGAGGAGCTGGCCCGGATGGGCACCCGGTTCAGCAACCATGCCGAGGTCAGCAGGCTGCTGGCCAAGCTGTGATGTCGTCACGCCGGCGCTGGCTGCGCGCCGTGTCGGCGCTGGCCATGGCCGCCTGCGGCAGCGCGGCGCGGGCCGATCTGCCGAGCCTGATCGCGACGGCACGGCCGTCGGTGCTGCCGGTGGGGACCTTCAGTCCCACCGACAACCCGCGCTTCGGCTTCCGCGGCACCGGCTTCGTGGTGGGCGACGGCACGCTGGTGGCCACCAACTTCCACGTGCTGGCGGCAGGGGCCGACACCCCCGGGTCCGGCAGCGGCCCGCAGATGTTGGTGCTGACGGGACGCAGCGGCGAACTTGCGACGGGCCGTCCCGCGCGCGTGGTGGCCACCGACCGCGTGCGCGATCTCGCGCTGCTGCGCATCGAAGGCCCGGCCCTGCAGGCCTTGGCGCTGGCCGAGCCCGGCAGCGTGCGCGAGGGCGCCGAGATCGCGCTGATGGGCTACCCCATCGGCGGCACGCTGGGCTTTGCGTTGGTCACGCACCGCGGCATCGTGGCCAGCATCACCGCCGCCGCGCTGCCCGCGGCCACGGCCTCCAGGCTCGATCCGCGCGCGCTGCTTCGCCTGCGCGAGGGCAACTTCGAGCTCTTGCAGCTCGACGCCACAGCCTACCCGGGCAACAGCGGCGGGCCTGTGGTCGACACCGCCACGGGCCGCGTGATCGGCGTGCTCAACATGGTGCTCGTGAAGGCCGGCCGCGAGAGCGCGCTCAGCGCACCCACGGGCATCAGCTATGCGGTGCCGGTGGCGGCGCTGCGGGCGCTCATCGCCGAGACGCGCTGAGCCCGCCGGCCGCGAGCCGCGGGCCTGTCACACACGGTAGTACGCGCGGTACCAATCGACGAAGCGCCCGATGCCGCTGCGGATGTCGGTGGCCGGCGCGAAGCCCGCCCACCCAGCGAGGGCGTCGACGTCGGCGTAGGTGGCCGGCACGTCGCCGTCCTGCAGCGGCAGCAGGTTCTTCGTGGCCTTGCGGCCGAGCGCGTCCTCGATGGCGGCAATGAAGTCCAGCAGCGGCACCGGCTGGTGGTTGCCGATGTTGAACACGCGGTAAGGCGCGTGGCTGCTGCCGGGGTCGGGGCTGTCGGACCGGTACGCCGGGTCGGGCGTGGCCACACGGTCGGTGACGCGGATCACGCCCTCGACGATGTCGTCCACGTAGGTGAAGTCCCGGCGCATCTGGCCGTGGTTGAACACGTCGATCGGCCGGCCCTCGAGGATGGCCTTGGTGAACAGGAACAGCGCCATGTCAGGCCGTCCCCAGGGCCCGTACACGGTGAAGAAGCGCAAACCCGTGGTCGGCAGGCCGAACAGGTGGCTGTAGGTGTGCGCCATCAGCTCGTTGGCCTTCTTGGTGGCGGCGTACATGCTCACCGGGTGGTCGACGCTGTCGTGCTCGGAGAACGGCATGCGCGTGTTGCCGCCGTAGACGCTGGAGCTGCTGGCGTAGACGAGGTGCTGCACCTTCGCATGGCGGCAGCCCTCCAGGATGTTCATGAAGCCCACCACGTTGCTGTCGACGTAGGCATGCGGGTTGACGAGCGAGTAGCGCACGCCGGCCTGCGCCGCGAGGTGGATGACGCGGTCGAAGCCGCCTTCGGCGAAGAGCTTGCCGATGCCGGGCCGGTCGGCCACGTCCAGGTGCACGAAGCTGAAGTGCGGGTGCGGCGTCAGCCGCGCCAGGCGATCGCGCTTGAGCTGCACGCTGTAGTAGTCGTTGAGGTTGTCCAGCCCCACGACGGTGTCGCCACGCGCCAGCAGCTTCAGCGCCGTCGTCATGCCGATGAAACCGGCCGCGCCGGTCAGCAGGATCTTCATGGGGTGGGGTGGGCCTCGGTGCGCACGTCGAATTATCCCTGCCGCGGCTGCCGCGGCGGCTTCGTTCACAGCGTCTCAGGCATCGCTGCTGTCGGCCTCGGCCTCGGGGCCATGCGCCGCCCAGACCTTGTGCCAGGTGTGGCGCAGCAGCAGGGGCAGCGGCAAGCGACGCCAGTGATGGCGCAGCAGCAGCGCCGTCTCGGCCAGCCGCACGCCCGTGCCCGGCTCGTCGGCGGGCCCGCGCGGCGCCAGCACGGTGGCAAAGCGCCGCTGCAGCGCAACCAGTCGCCGCTCGGCCATCGCCGCCTGCACCGCCTGCGCCAGGGCCGGCGCCAGCGGCGCCCCCAGGCCCTCGGCCACAAGGGAGGCACCAAGCACCAGCGAGTCGTGCAGACCCAGCAGGCGGGCGCGGGCCACGAGCTGCTCGCCGAAGCCGGGCCTGGCTGCGCCGTGTGCCGCCAGGAGCGCTTGCAGGTCCACGAGATCGCGCAGACGGTCGCGGTGCTCGGAGTCGTTCAGCAGGTGGGCCGCGCAGTGCAGCACCTGGTCTTCGGGCCCCAGCACCCACCAGGGCGCCAGACTGTCGCCGGCCAGCGGCCGAGCGGCTTGCAGCAGCACGGCGGCGTCGACGCGCTCGCGCGCCACCGGCGGCAGGATGTTGTGGTGCAGGTCGAGCTCGATGGCGTGCATCGGGTGGCGCATCGGCGGCAGCTCGTGGCTCCACTCGCGGTAGTAGCGCTGGTCGTGCTCGTCGAGCCCGATCTCCTGCCAGCCTGCGGCCAACAGGCGGGCCCGGGCCCCGGGCAGCACCTCGGCCGGCAAGAGGATGTCCAGGTCCGACGGCATGCGGCCTGCGGCGTTGGGCAGGCACTGTGCCATGTAGGCCGCGCCCTTGAGCAGAACCAGCGGCACCCCCAGGCCGTGCAGTGACTCGCCGACGCGCTCGCGGCACCACAGCAGGGCCTGGCGGCGCACCTGCGCCAGCCGTGCCGCGGACTCCAGGGCGTTGACCACCGGCGTGGGCAGTTGCGGCGCCAGGCCGGCGTCCAGCACGACCTCCGCCAGCCGCCCCAGCAGCCTCAGCCGGCGTGCCACGCGCACACGCTCGTCCCACTCGGTCAGCGTCCAGGCCAGAGCCAGCGCGGGCTGCTGCAGTGCCGCGAGCCCTGCGAGATCGGGCCAAGGGCTCATGCGGTGCCGCCGGCCTGGGCATGCAGGCCGTTCAGGCAGTCGATGGCATCGGGCAGCCGGCCGTAGGTGAGCTGCCAGGCCGGCACCTCGCGCGACATCTTCGCCAAGGCCTGGAAGCCGGCCAGGCCACAGACCCGGTAGTTGAAGGCATTGAAGGCCAGCGCCGAGCAGGCCAGTGCCGGCGCCACGGGCTCCAGCCGCGCCGCGGCGCCTTCTTGCCATCGCGGCAGCACGATGGCAAACGGCTGCGCAGGGCGGTGGCGGCCGGCCACGGCATCGGGCAGTGGCGCCACGTGCGCGACGTCGCCCTTGCGCGTGGCCGGGTAGACGCGGCCGATGGCTGCCTGCGGCGCGAACCGGCGCAGCACGTCGATTGACCGGTTCTTCAGCACCGGCGGCTTGATCAGGGGCCACATCGCGCCGCGGGCCATGTCCAGCGCCCCGAACTCGTCGGACAGCAGCCGCCAGCCGGCGTGGGCCAGCGCGGCGGTCAACGTGCTCTTGCCGGCGCCCGGCACCGCCGGCATCACGAGGGCCCAGTCGTCGCGTGCCAGGACGCCGGCATGCAGCAGCAGCCGATGGTGCATGCGCAGGCCGATCAGCCAGTTGGCGCCCCACTCGAACAGCGGCAGGGGCGTGTCGGCCGGGAAGGGCTCGAAGGGCTGCGCGCCGTCGCAGACCAGTTCCACCTGCGCCCGCCAGGGCACGGACCAGCGCCGGTGCGAGCGCACCTGCACGTGCAGGTCGGCCCAATCGCCCCGGGTCTGCAAAGGGAAGTGGCGGTAAAGGTCGTGCACCGCAGCAGCCAGCTGCGGAACGTTGCTGCGCAGGTGGATCAGCACGCTGCCCACGTCGAGCCACAGGCCGCTGCTTGCGAGCGCCGAGCGGACCGCGGCCTCGCCGGATTCGGCCAGGGTCTTCATCGGCTCAAGGGGCAGACGGTGGCCCACGCTCCCAGTCCGCCGCGCGCTCGCGGCTCACCAGGCCCGCGTCCTGCAGCATGGCCCAGATGTTCCCGAGCGCGGCGCAGACCTCGTCTTCCGGTCGTCCGGCCTCGAGGGCCGCCTGGCCCACGACATCGTCGGGCTGATGCCAGCCCGGCTCGCCCAGCCGTTCCAGCACCCAGATCGCCGTGCCGTTGAGCAGCAGGGTCTCGCCGGACAGCGGGCTGTAGACGGCGTGCATCGTCTCGTCGAGCGCTTGCCAGACGACGCCCTGGACGAGCCGCACCCGCGCGCCGTTCAAAGCGGGGGCAGGGCACCGGAGCGGAACGAGTTCCAGCAGGTACCGTGCACCATGGCCGTGCTCCTGGTGTGCGCACCGACCGAGACGATCTGGCCGTGCTGGTCCATCTGCAACACGGCGTACTGCACCGGGCTGGTCAGCGACGGCGTGGTGCTCAACGTGAGCGCCGAGCCGACCCGCTGATTGGAGTTGACCTTGAACTCCCACCACTGCCCGGACTTGATCCAGGTGACCGGTCGCGAAGCGTGCGCCAAGGCCAGGATGTCGCTGCCGCGGATGTAGCGCTTGCCGTCGCTGTCGCGGTACAGCGGGATGCGCACCGTCGTCGAGGTGACCTCGGTGGAGACCCCCGTCGAGCGGATGCCGTACTGCGGGTTGGTCACCTGATTGACCACGCAGCGCATGTTTGACGCCATGGTGGCGCTCGCGCCGCTGCTGACCGCGAGCACGACCGGCGCGGAGAGGGCGCCGCGCAGGACGCATCGACGCCGATGCACGTGGTCGTCGGCCGTGGGCTTGTTCTCGTTCACTCGACCGCTCCCGAAGTCACTATCCGCAGCCGGGCCGCCCGCGGCAAGCCGCCAGAGGCGGACAGAGCCTGAGGCTTTGCCCCCGGTCCTGCCGGATTATCTGCACCGCACGCCGCTGCGCGGCACCCGAACCCAGGGGTGGCGGCAGTCTTGCCGCCTGCCCTGCGCAGTCCGTCACGCCAGGGCCGGGAACGTGGCCGGCGGACGGCAGCGAGGCCTGACGGAGGAGAACACCCAGGAGCTCGCGCGCCACCCCCACCACGGCCTTGTTCTTCATCACCCGGCGCGCCACCAGGCGCTTGAACTTGGCGTTCAGCCGCAGCTGCGCCGCCCAGGCGATGTCGGTGACGGCCTTGGGCAGCTGATCGTGCCGCCTGGCGATGACCGGGCTCACGCGCGGGCTGTGCTGGTAGTGCCAGGCCACCTCCACGAGCATGCGCCGCGGCACTGTTGCCGGCCTCGGTGATGCTTGCCTGGCGCCGCTTGGGCCCGCAGGAGTGTTCGCCCGGCAGCAGGCCGACGTAGGCCATCAGTTGCCGCGGATTGTCAAAGCGCAGGAAGTCCTGCAGCTCGCCGACCAAGTGCTGCGCCGCGTGCTCCATCTTCAGCGTGGCCAGCCGGCGCAGGTGCGCCCCCGTCCACGCGCTCTTGCCGGCGTAGGCGATGCCGCTGCGCAGCAGCAGCGCCTTCAGGCGTGGCGGGCGTTGCGGTACCCGCGCACGGCGTCCTCGCGGCTGTGGGCCAGATCGCGCACGGCCGCGTCGGCGGCACCGGGCACCCGCACCGCGGCGAGCTCGCCCGACCGGGACAGCCGCGCCAGCATCATCGCGTCGCGCCGGTCGGTCTTCACCGGTCGCCCGAGCGCGTGGGAATCGACGATGGCGCCACGACCTCGCAGTCGATGCCCTGGGCGGACAGGTGCCGCTGGATCACGAACCCACAGCGGCCGGCTTCGTAGACCACATGCAGACGGAACCCGTGCTCGTCAACTGGCGCAGCGCCTTGTCCAGCCCCACAAGATCGCCGCCGATGTTGCACACATGCCGTACCTCGCCGTCCCGCCCGGCGTCCGCCGTGGCGATGTCGATGCTGTCCTTGTGAACGTCCAACCTGACGTACAGAGTGCTAGATTCCATCATGGCCCGTCTCCTGGCAGATCCGCAACGACCTGACCGCCAGCTGGCCAGGTGCATTGGTGTCGCTCGGCTCGCCTGCGGCGTGCAACCTACGCTGTTGCAGGGGACGGGCCGCCTGAATGCTGGAAGCCATTCTGTCTAGGACTCACTACCACCCGTGCTTGGACGCCACTGCCGATGAACACAGAACGCAGCACTCACCGCGTCATCAAGACGCTGGCGCCAACCGACCGTGGCGCCATCGAACTGGCTCGTCAGTACGGTGACGCTCTCATCTGTGTGCGTCATCGAGCCGATGCGAAAGGAAAGGTTCGGCACACGACTGTCGAACTTGTCGTCAGCAGCTCACCGATCCGCTCCCGCGCTCCGAAAATGGTTTTCGTCCAGACCCAGCCACACGAGAAGCCGCTGCACTCGGTCATCAAGGCAGCAGGCGGGCGGTGGGACGGAAAGCGGCAGCTCTGGCGCCTGCCCAGCCGGGTCGCTACGATCCTGAATCTGCGATCACGCGTCGTCGAAGCGTAGGTACATAGCTCTCCACATGTACCTACAGGTGAGCAGCTATGGCAACATGTTGCCATAGCTGCCCACGTAGCCATGCAGCATAGAACACGTTAGGCATCGAATTCATGCCG
>JAUMBF010000152.1:0-7907 GCA_032115875.1 Rubrivivax sp. | reverse complement strand
CGCCGGGAAGAAGCCCGCGGCAGCCAGCGAGAAGGCGGCAGACACCAGGAACAGGATGTCGGCCATCTTCAGCGACGCGACCCAGGCTGCCGCCAAGGCCACCACCAGCAGCAGGATCTTGGAGATCATCACCCGGCGCGCGGTGGGCGCGTTGGGATCGATCATCTTGTAGTACAGGTCGTGGCTCAGCGCGTTGGCGATGGTCAGCAGCAGGCCGTCGGCGGTGGACAGGGCCGCCGCGAGGCCGCCCGCCGCCACCATGCCCGAGATCACGTAGGGCAGCCCTGCGATCTCCGGCGTGGCCAGCACGATGATGTCGCCGCCGATGCGCATTTCACCCAGCTGGAAGATACCGTCCTTGTTGACGTCGGCGATGGACAGCAGCGTCGGATCCACCTTCGCCCAGGCGCCCACCCAGGCCGGCAGCTTGTCGAACGGCGTGCCCACCAGGACGTTGAACACCTCGTACTTGACGAGCACCGCCAGGGCCGGGGCCGTGAAGTACAGCAGGAAGATGAAGAACAGCGACCAGGTCACCGACTGGCGCGCCTCCTTCACCGACGGCGTGGTGTAGTAGCGCATCAGGATGTGCGGCAGCGCGGCGGTGCCGACCATCAGGCAGAACACCAGGGCCAGGAAGTTGCGCCGCGAGGTCTCGTAGGCAGCCTGGGCCTTCTCGTCGCCGTTCGGGTCGCCCGCGTACTGCTGCGCATGACGCGGCATGCCACCCAGAGGGCCCGTGCGTGCGTCGGCCCCGGCCTTCGCGGCTGTCCAGGCGGTCTTGGCCGCAGCCTCGTCCTTGGGCAGCGCAGCCAGCGCCTTCTCGGCAGCCTGGATGTCGGCCAGCGGCGCGCTCGCGGCCTTCAGCTCGTCGACCTTCTTCTGCGCCGCGGCACGGTCGGCAGCCAGGGCGGCCGGGATGTCCTTGAGCTTGGCGGCGAGATCGTCGCTGCGCTGCTTGAAGACGGCCCGGACCTCCTGCTCCTTCGGGTCGGCGATCAGTTGCTTCTCCCGCTCGGTGACCTTCTGCAGCTGGACGCCGTAGATGGCCTGGGGGATCGGCACGCCGGTCTGCTTCACCGACAGCCACACCACCGGGATCATGTAGGCGATGATCAGAATGATGTACTGCGCCACCTGCGTCCAGGTGACGGCCCGCATGCCGCCCAGGAAAGAGCACACCAGGATGCCGCCGAGGCCGACGAACACACCGATCTCGAAGGCCAGCCCGGTGAGGCGGGCTGTGATCAGGCCCACGCCGTAGATCTGCGCCACCACGTACACGAACGACACGAGGATCGCGATCAAGATGCCGACGAATCGCGCGGCGTTGCCCTCGTAGCGGGCGCCGAGGAAGTCGGGGATCGTGAACTGGCCGAATTTGCGCAAGTAGGGTGCGAGGAACAACGCCACCAGGCAGTAGCCGCCGGTCCAGCCCATGATGAAGGCCAAGCCGCCGTAGCCGCTGAGGTAGAGCGTGCCGGCCATGCCGATGAACGAGGCTGCGCTCATCCAGTCCGCGCCCGTGGCCATGCCGTTGTAGACGGCGGGCACGCGGCGGCCTGCGACGTAGTACTCCGCCGCGTCATTGGTGCGACTCATGATGCCGATGCCGGCATACAGCGCCACCGTGGCCAGCAGGAACACCAGGCCGATGGCACCCCGGCTCAGGCCCATCTGCTCGGCGATGCCGAGCACGATGACGAAGGCCACGAAGCCGCCGGTGTACCAGCCGTAGACCTTGTTCAGACCCTTCTTGAAGGCCGCGTTGGCCTCCTTGTTGGAGACCCCGGTCTGGGGTTCGAAAGACAAGCCTGCCATGTCACTCCTCCTCGGCGACGCCGTGTTCCTGGTCGAGCTTGTTCATGTAGTGGGCGTAGTACCCGATGATGGCCATGTAGACCAGCAAGGAGCCCTGCGCGCCCATCCAGAAACTGAACGGCCAGCCAAAGAAGTTGAAGCTCAGGTCGCGCGCAAAGAACGCGACCACAAAGGTCACCACGAACCAGATCGACAACAGGATCGCGGTGATCCTGAGGTTCTTCGACCAGTATCGCTGGTGGTTCTCACTCACCTGCATGGTTGTCACCCCTTCTCAGTGTTCGACCCGGACCGGGCCTGTCGCTCTACAGAAACTCGGCGGCCGACGGCATCGCAGCCGTCAACGCGTGGGCTGCGGCGCCACGAGCCCGGTCTCGCGCGCCAGTTGCGCCGCGACCTTGGGCTCGAAGCCTTGCAGGTGCCTGATGATCTTGATGGCCTCCTCGGGGGCCTGGCGGTCGACATGCACACGCGCCAGCTGGTACCAGCCGTAGGGGCTCATGGGCTGCAGTTCGGTGTTGCGCTTGAGCGCCTCGACGGCCTCGTCGTAGCGCTTGAGGCGGATCAGCACCAGGCCCATCCCGTACCAGGCGCGGTCGAGCTTGGGCGAGAGCTCGATGGCCTTGCGGAAGGCCGCCAGGGCTTCGTCCCAGCGTTCGGCCGCCTCCAGCATGTAGCCCCGGTTGAACCAGTTCCCGGCGTTGTCGGGCTGAACCGCCACCAGGCGCGCTGAAGCCTCCAGCGCCTCGGCCGTGCGGCCCGCCTCTCCGAGCAGGTGCACGCGACTGGCCAGCACGTAGGGGTCGTCGGGCCAGCGGCGCGCCATCTGATCGAAGAACGCCAGCGCCGCGCCCTGACGGCCGATCACCAGCCAGGCAACGGCACGCCACTTGAGGCTGAGGTAGTCGAATGACTTCATCGGCAGCCCGGTTGCCCGACCATGTTCGACGTGACGCACAGGTCGGCCCGTTCGAAGGTGACGATCGCGTAGAGGATCGCAAGCAGGAAGAAGGTAACGATGGGCACGTGATGGTCCGCCACCTGCCTGGGCGTGATCTTGCGCATCGGTACCGTGAACGGCTTGCTGATGACCCGCAGCAGGGTGTAGAAAAGATTGCTCTCGCGCTTGGCCCCCGCAAGCACGTACAACACGCCCTGGCCCGCGAGGGCCAGCAAGGCCACGTAGAGCACCACCTGGGCGAGATTGAGGAAAGTCAGCATGGAACCGTTTCAGCACTGACCTCACTCTTTGCGGGGGCGCTTACGACTCTCTGACGCTTTCGGGGGCTTGCCTCGCAAGCCCCGATAGGTCTTACCCTAGGTGCGTGCCCCAAAGACCCCAATCAAAACCAAGAATCTCGAAGTTCTGTATGGAGGCGCTACGGGTCGCGTGCGGGTTCAGCGGCGGGCGAGCCTCAGCCAAGTCTCGACGACAGTGTCGGGGTTGAGCGAGATCGACACGATGCCTTCCTGCGCCAGCCAGTCGGCGAAGTCGGGGTGGTCGCTCGGGCCCTGACCGCAGATGCCGACGTACTTGCCCGTCGCGCGGCAGGCCGCGATGGCGCGCGAGATCAACGCCTTGACGGCTGGATCGCGCTCGTCGAAGTCGTGGGCCAACTGCTCCAGGCCGCTGTCGCGGTCCAGGCCCAGTGTGAGCTGGGTGAGGTCGTTGCTGCCAATGCTCATGCCGTCGAAGTGCTCAAGAAACTGCTCGGCCAGGATGGCGTTGCTCGGCACCTCGCACATCATGATCAGGCGCAGGCCGTCGGTCCCCCCCTCGGCGGCGCGCTTGAGGCCCTTGTCGGCGAGCATGCCCTTGACGCGCTCGGCCTGCTTCACGGTGCGCACGAAGGGCACCATGATCTCGACGTTCGTCAGGCCCATGTCGGTGCGCACGCGCTTGAGCGCCTCGCACTCCATGGCAAACGCGTCCGCGAAGTCGCCGCTGATGTAGCGGCTGGCGCCGCGGAACCCCAGCATCGGGTTCTCTTCGTCGGGCTCGTAGCGCGTGCCACCGATGAGCTTGCGGTACTCGTTGCTCTTGAAGTCGGAGAGCCGCACGATCACCGGCTTGGGCCAGAAAGCCGCAGCGATGGTGGCCACGCCCTCGGTGAGCTTGTCGACGTAGAAGGCGCGCGGGCTGGCATGGCCGCGCGCCACGCTCTCCACGGCCTTCTTCAGGTCGGCATCGATGTGGGGGTAGTCGAGGATGGCCTTCGGGTGCACCCCGATGTTGTTGTTGATGATGAACTCCAGCCGCGCCAGCCCGACACCGCTGTTGGGCATCTGCGCGAAGTCGAAGGCCAGGGTCGGGTTGCCGACATTCATCATGATCTTGATCGGGCAGTACGGCATCTCGCCGCGCGTCACCTCCGTCACCTCGGTCTCGATCAGGCCGTCGTAGATGAAGCCGGTGTCGCCCTCGGCACAGCTCACGGTAACCAGCGCGCCTTCGGCCAGCTTGTCGGTGGCGTCGCCGCAGCCCACCACGGCCGGGATGCCCAGTTCGCGCGCGATGATGGCCGCATGGCAGGTGCGTCCGCCGCGGTTGGTGACGATGGCCGCAGCGCGCTTCATCACCGGCTCCCAGTTGGGGTCGGTCATGTCGGTGACGAGGATGTCGCCGGGCTGCACGCGCTCCATCTCGGCCGTGCTGCGCACCAGGCGAACCGGGCCCGTGCCCACCTTCTGGCCGATGGCGCGACCCTCGACCAGCACGGGGGTCTTGCTGTGGTCGCCCTTGAGCTTGAAGCGCTGCTCGATGCCATGGCCCTGGCTCTTCACGGTCTCGGGCCGGGCCTGCAGGATGTAGAGCTTGCCGTCGATGCCGTCCTTGCCCCACTCCACGTCCATCGGTCGGCCGTAGTGCTTCTCGATGATGACCGCGTACCTCGCCAGCTCGATGGCGTCGGCGTCGGTGATGGCGTAGCGGTTGCGCTGCTCAGGCGGCGTGTCCAGCGTCTTGACCAGGCGGCTGCCCGCGGCACGGTCGGCCTCGCTGGCGAACTCCATGCGCTGCAGCTTGCTGCCCAGCACGCGGCGGATCACGGGGAAGCGCCCGGCCGCCAGCGTCGGCTTGTGGACGAAGAACTCGTCGGGGTTGACGGAGCCCTGCACCACCAGCTCGCCCAGGCCGTAGCTGGCGGTGATGAACACCACGTCGGGGAAGCCGCTCTCGGTGTCGATGGTGAACAGCACACCGGCGGCGCCGACGTCCGACCGCACCATGCGCTGCACGCCGGCCGACAGCGCCACGTCGGCGTGCGCGTAGCCCTTGTGCACGCGGTAGCTGATCGCGCGGTCGTTGTAGAGCGAGGCGAACACCTCCCTCATGTGCAGCAGCACCTCGTCGATGCCGCGCACGTTGAGGAAGGTCTCCTGCTGGCCGGCGAAGCTGGCGTCGGGCAGGTCCTCGGCGGTGGCCGAGGAGCGCACGGCGAAGCTGGCCTCGGGCGACTCGGCCACCAGGCGCTCGTAGTGCGCACGGACCTCGGTCTCCAGCGCGGCCGGCAGCGGGGCCTCGATCACCCAGCGGCGCACCATGGCGCCGGTCTCGGCGAGCGCGCGCACATCGTCGACGTCGAGCCGGGCCAAGGTCTCGTTGATGCGCTGCTCGAGACCGCCCTCGCGCAAAAACGAGCGGAACGCATGCGCCGTGGTGGCAAAGCCGCCCGGCACACGCACGCCGGCATGGGCCAGCTGACTGATCATCTCGCCGAGGCTGGCGTTCTTGCCGCCAACCACCTCGACGTCGGTCATCCGCAGTTGTTCGAAGGGCACGACCAGGGCGGTCGCCAACGATGCCTGTGCCATGGGAAAGCTCCGTGATGTGGGTAAACCGGTGCCCTGGCTGGCGCCACGCGGATCGTCCTGCTGCCGGCGGTTTGTGCTGCTTCTTTGGGGCCGGTGAGGTTCACGTCGGGGTGGCGAGGCGGGAAGTCTCAGGGATTCTAGGGACTGTTTCCTTATGATGACCTGATCGCGACAGCCCCCGGCCCGACCCGCCGCCGCCATGCCCGAACGCACCGTGTTCTTTGTCTCGGACGGCACCGGCATCACCGCCGAGACCTTCGGCAACTCCATCCTGGCGCAGTTCGCCGCCAAGCCAAGGCACGTCCGCCGGCCGTTCATCGACACGCCCGACAAGGCGCACCAGGTCCGCGCCGAGATCGACGCCACCGCCGAGCGCGAGGGCCAGCGCCCCATCGTGTTCGTCACCCTGGTGCGTGAGGACGTTCGCGACATCCTCACCGGGGCCTGCGGCGAGGGCTGCAAGGGCCTGGTGATGGACATGTTCCGCACCTTCGTCGAGCCGCTTGAGGAGGAGTTCGGCGTCAAGAGCAACCACCGCGTGGGCCGCTTCTCGGACATCTCCAAGAGTCAGGAGTACTCCGACCGCATCGAGGCCATCAACTTCAGCCTCGTGCACGACGACGGGCAGAGCGCGCGCAACCTGGAGCAGGCCGACGTCATCCTGCTGGGCGTCAGCCGCAGCGGCAAGACGCCCACCAGCCTGTACCTGGCCATGCAGCATGGCGTCAAGGCCGCCAACTACCCGCTGATCCCGGAGGACTTCGAGCGCGGCCGCCTGCCCACGCCACTGGCCCCCTACAAGCGCAAGTGCTTCGGCCTGACGATCGACCCCGACCGCCTCTCGCAGATCCGCCACGAGCGCCGCCCCGGCAGCAAGTACGCCGCCATCGAGAACTGCCGCTACGAGGTCCGCGAGGCCGAGGCGATGATGCGGCGCGAGGGCGTGTCGTGGCTGTCGTCCACGCACAAGAGCATCGAGGAGATCGCCACGACGATCCTGCGCGACCTGCGACCCGACCGCCTCATCTACTGAGCGCCGCCCGCGCGTCGCGCCGACTCATACAGGCACACGGCGGCGGCGGCGGCCACGTTGAGCGACTCCTCGCCGCCGGGCTGCGGGATGCGCACGCTGTGGGCGCAGCGCGCCAGCAGCGCGGCATCGACGCCCTGCCCCTCGTGGCCCATGACCCAGGCGCAGGGTGCCGGCAGCACGGCGTGGGGCAGCTCCGCGCCGACGTTTGAGCTGGTGGCCACCAGCGGCACGGTCAGCTCGTCCAGCAGCGCGGGCTCGGCACCATCGATCAGCGCCAGGCTGAAGTGGGCGCCCATGCCGGCGCGCAGGACCTTCGGGCTCCACAGCGCGGCCGTGCCCTTGAGCGCGATCACCTGCCGCACGCCGAAGGCCGCCGCGCTGCGCAGCATGCTGCCCACGTTGCCGGCGTCCTGCACGCGGTCCAGCACCAGGGTGGGTGCACCGGGCAGCAGCGCGGCGGGGGGCGGCAGCCCGACGAGAAAGCCCATCAGCGCGGGGCTGGGCAGACTGCTGATGCCGGCGAACAGCGCCGCCGGCACCAGCACCACGCGCTCGGCCCCGGCGGCCAGCGCGCGCAAGGCCGGCTGCTGCCAGGCCTCGTCGGTAAACACGGCTTGCGCGACCTTGCCGCCGCGCTGCACGAAGGCGCGGCAAAGGTGGTCGCCCTCCAGCCAGGCCTGGCCGACGCGGCGATAGGCCGTGGCGTCCTGCGCCAGCCGGCGCAGGCGCACCAGCAGCGCGTTGTCGCGCGAGGCGATGCGCTGCAGCTCGCTCACGCCGGGCCGCCTTCGCCGGGCAGGCAGGCGCGCACCGGCGCGTAGCTGCGCCGATGCTCGGGGCACGGACCGTGCGCGCGCAGCGCCGCCAGGTGCTCGGGCGTGGGATAGCCCTTGTGGCCGTCGAACCCATACTGCGGAAAGCGTTCGTGCAGCTGGGCACACAGCTGGTCGCGCGTGACCTTGGCCAGGATCGAGGCCGCCGAGATGGCCGCGACCTTGGCGTCGCCCTTGACGATGGCTGCCACCGGCATCGGCAGCCCGGGCACGCGGTTGCCGTCCACCAACACGCGGTGCGGCGGCAGGCGCAGCCCGTCCACGGCACGGCGCATCGCCAGCATCGTGGCTCGCAGGATGTTCAGGCGGTCGATTTCTTCGACGCTGGCCTGTGCGACGCTGCAGCACAACGCCCGGGCCCGGATCTCGTCGAACAGCCGCTCGCGCCTGAGCGCCGTGAGCGCCTT
>JAUMBF010000151.1:0-10673 GCA_032115875.1 Rubrivivax sp. | reverse complement strand
TCAAGTTCGCGCTTCAGCTGCAACCCGAGTGGGTGATCGTCGAGTACGACAAGCTGGTGCGCCAGCTCGACAGCCAGAGCACCAGCGCCAACGAGGCCTTGGAGACGCTGGCCAGCGGCGACTTCGACTTCGACGTCACCGAGGAAGACAGCGCGCAGCAGGAGAGCCAGGAGGTCGCGGCCGACGTCGAGGATGCGCCGGTCGTCCGCTTCCTGCAGAAGATGCTGATCGACGCCATCAACCTGCGCGCGTCGGACCTGCATTTCGAGCCCTACGAGTACAACTACCGCGTCCGCTTCCGCATCGACGGCGAACTGCGCGAGATCACGCAGCCGCCGATCGCGATCAAGGACAAGCTGGCTTCGCGCATCAAGGTCATCTCGCGCATGGACATTGCCGAGAAGCGTGTGCCGCAGGACGGTCGCATGAAGCTGAAGTTCGGCAGCAAGGCCATCGACTTCCGCGTCAGCACGCTGCCCACGCTGTTCGGCGAGAAGGTGGTGATCCGGATCCTCGATCCATCCAGCGCCAAGATCGGCATCGAGGCCCTCGGCTACGAGAAGATCGAGAAGGACCGCCTGATGGCTGCCATCCAGCGGCCCTACGGCATGGTGCTGGTCACAGGCCCGACGGGTTCGGGCAAGACGGTGTCGCTCTACACCTGCCTGAACATCCTCAACCAGCCGGGCGTGAACATCGCCACGGTCGAGGACCCCGCCGAGATCAACCTGCCCGGCATCAACCAGGTCAACGTCAACGACAAGGCCGGCCTCACGTTTGCGGCCGCGCTGAAGAGCTTCCTGCGCCAGGATCCGGACATCATCATGGTCGGCGAGATTCGCGACCTGGAGACAGCCGACATCGCCATCAAGGCAGCGCAGACCGGCCACCTGGTGATGAGCACGCTGCACACGAACGACGCACCCACGACGCTGACTCGCCTCATGAACATGGGCGTGGCGCCGTTCAACATCGCATCGAGCGTGCTGCTGATCACGGCGCAGCGTCTGGCGCGCAAGCTCTGCGAGAGCTGCAAGAAGCCGGCGGACTACCCGCGCGAGAGCCTGCTCAAGGCCGGCTTCAAGCCCGAAGACCTGGACGGCAGCTGGAAGCCCTACCGCGCCGTGGGCTGCAATTCGTGCACAAATGGTTACCGTGGACGGGTCGGCATCTACCAGGTGATGCCGATAACCGAGGCGATACAGCGCATCATCCTGACCCAGGGTACGGCGCTGGACATCGCCAAGCGGGCCGAAGCCGAAGGCGTGCGCGACCTGCGCCAGTCCGGGCTCGTCAAGGTCCGTGCCGGCGTCACCACGCTCGAGGAAGTGATCACGGTCACCAACGAATGATGCCCGCCACTGCCGCCATCCACGAAGTCATCCAACGCACGCGTCCATGGCCACAGCAGCGAGCCTGAAAGCCCCGAAGGAGCTCATCTTCGAGTGGGAGGGCAAGGACCGCAACGGCAAGATCATCCGCGGCGAGATGCGCGCCGGCGGCGAGGCCGTGGTCAACGCCAGCCTGCGACGCCAGGGCGTGCTGGTGACCCGCGTGCGCAAGCGGCGCACCAGTGGCGGCAAGTCGATCAGGCAGAAGGACATCGCGATCTTCACGCGGCAGCTGGCGACCATGATGAAGGCCGGCGTGCCGCTGCTGCAGTCCTTCGACATCCTGGCGCGCGGCGCGAACAACCCGCGGTTGACCAAGCTGCTCACCGACATCCGCTCCGACGTCGAGACCGGCACCAGCCTGTCGAGTGCCTTCCGCAAGCACCCGATGCACTTCGATGCGCTGTACTGCAACCTCGTCGAGGCCGGCGAGACCGGCGGCATCCTGGAGCAGTTGCTCGATCGTCTGGCCGTCTACCAGCAGAAGACGCTCGCCATCAAGCAGAAGATCAAGTCGGCGCTGATGTACCCGATCGCCGTGATCGTGGTGGCCTTCATCGTGCTCACGGTGATCATGTTGTTCGTCATCCCGGCCTTCGAGGACGTGTTCAAGGGCTTCGGCGGCGAGCTGCCCGCGCCAACGCTGGCGGTGATCGCGATGTCCAGGTTCTTCGTCAGTTGGGGCTGGTTGATGGCCATCGTCGTCGTCGGCGGCGGGTTCTTCTTCTTCCAGAGCTGGAAGCGCTCCGTGGAGATGCAGATGGTGATGGACCGGCTGCTGCTGCGCGTGCCCGTGTTCGGCGACCTGATCTACAAGTCGGTCATCGCCCGCTGGACGCGCACGCTGTCGACGATGTTCGCCGCCGGCGTGCCGCTGGTGGAGGCCCTCGATTCCGTCGGTGGCGCCTCGGGCAACGCGGTCTACCAGACCGCCACCGAGCAGATCCAGCGTGACGTTTCCACCGGCTCGGCACTCACCACCGCCATGACGTCGACGGGGGTGTTTCCGAACATGGTGCTGCAGATGGCGTCCATCGGCGAGGAATCAGGCTCGCTCGACCACATGCTGGCGAAGACCGCCGAGTTCTACGAGGAAGAGGTCGACGAGATGGTCAAGGGCCTGTCGAGCCTGATGGAGCCTTTCATCATCGTGATCCTGGGCACACTGATCGGCGGCATCGTCGTCTCGATGTATCTCCCGATCTTCAAGCTCGGCGCCGTGGTCTGAGGACGCCATGCCCGAAGGCTTCTTCGCGGCCTGGCCGCTGGAGCTGCTGCTCTCGCCTTGGGCCCTGGCGTTGCTGGGGCTGCTGGTAGGCAGCTTCCTCAACGTCGTCGTGCACCGCCTGCCGCTGATGCTGGAGCAACAGTGGTGGGGCGACGTGGGCGCGCAGCTCGCCGACGCCGAGTCGTACCGGCGAACCTTCGGCGCGGCGATGCCCGAGCGGCTGCTGCTGGCCTCGGACTCGCTCGAGAAGTCGATCGCCGGGCTGCCCGCGCTGACCCTGGCACGGCCGGCCTCTCGCTGCCCCGCCTGCGGCCATCGGATCCGCTGGTTCGAGAATGTCCCGGTGCTCAGCTGGCTGGCGTTGCGTGGCAGGTGCTCGGCCTGCGGTACCCGTATCGGGCTGCGCTACCCGCTGGTGGAGGCCGCCACCGCACTGCTGTTCGGCACCTTGGGCTGGCTGATCGGCCCACAGCCGCTGGCGCCGCTGTGGTGCGGCGTGGTGGCAACGCTGCTGGCGCTGAGCCTGATCGACTGGGACACCACCTTGCTGCCCGACACGCTGACGCTGCCCCTGCTGTGGGCCGGCATCGGGGCCGCGGCGCTGGGTTGGCTGCCCGGCTTGACGGTGATGCAGTCGGTGGCCGGCGCAGCGGCAGGCTATCTCTCGCTGTGGGCCGTGTACTGGCTCTTCAAGCTCGCCACCGGCAAGGAAGGCATGGGCTACGGCGACTTCAAACTGCTGGCGGCACTCGGCGCCTGGCTTGGCGCCACGGCCATCCTGCCGATCTTGCTCATGGCGTCCTTGATGGGCGCGGTGATCGGCCTGGCAATGAAAGCCAGCGGCGCCCTGCGCGAGGGCCGCTTCGTGCCGTTCGGGCCCTTCCTGGCCGGTGGCGGCGTGGTGACCATCCTTGTCGGTCTGCCCACCTTGCTGGGCTTGATCGGCTGGTAGCGGGCCTGCCCGTGGGCCGGCTCGAATCCGGCGCCGCCATCGGCCTGACCGGTGGCATCGGCAGCGGCAAGAGCACTGTTGCCGCGATGCTGGTCGAGCTCGGCACGCAGCTCGTGGACACCGACGCCATCGCACGCAGCCTCACCGCATCCGGCGGCGCGGCGATGCCGGCGGTCGCGCAAGCCTTCGGCCCCGAGTTCGTGGCCGCCGACGGCGCGCTCGATCGCGAACGCATGCGCAGGCGGGCCTTCGCTGATGCGGGTGCCAAGGCACGGCTCGAGGCCATCCTGCACCCGTTGATCGCCGCCGAGGCCCAGCGCCAGGCCGGCACCGCGGCCGGCCGGCCCGTGGTGTTCGACGTACCGTTGCTCACGCCGCAGTCTGCCTGGCGTGCCCGCGTGGTGCGCGTGCTGGTGGTGGACTGCACGGAAGACACCCAGGCCGCGCGCGTGGCCGCACGGCCGGGCTGGGATGAGGCGATGGCCCGCCGCGTGATCGCGCAGCAGATCCCGCGCGCGCAGCGCCGCGCGCTGGCCGACGCTGTCATCCACAACGACGGCCTCTCGCTCGAGGCGCTGCGCGTCGAGGTCCGGGCACTCTGGCAGGCCTGGTTCGGGGCCGCGTCGGTCTGAGCGTGTCCCGGCCGAGGGCAGGCCCTGTGGAACAATGACTCCCGTGCAGCCAAACGAGTCAGCCCGGGAGCGCGCCGGAGTCCTCTACGAGTACCCGTTCAACGAGAGCATCCGCACGATGCTGCGGCTGGAGCACCTGTTCAACCGCCTGGGCACGCTGGCCTCGCGCGACGCCCCGGTCGATCACCATTTCGCACTGGTCACGCTGTTCGAGATCACGGACGTGGCGTCGCGCGCCGACCTCAAGAGCGACCTGCTCAAGGAACTCGAGCGCCACCGCACGCAGCTGCAGGCCTACCGCGGACTGCATGGCGTTGACGAGCGAGCGCTCGACACCATCACCGGCCGCCTCGAAGAGGCCTTCGCAGGGCTGAACGCACTGCAAGGCAAGGCCGGCCAGGTGCTGGCGTCCAACGACTGGCTGATGAGCATCCGCAGCCGCATCAGCATCCCCGGCGGCACCTGCGAGTTCGACCTGCCGGCCTACCACGCCTGGCAGCAGCACCCGCCACAGCGCCGGCGCGACGACCTGGCCGTCTGGACCGCCACCCTGTCGCCCCTGGCGCTGGCGCTGCAGGTGCTGCTGGGTCTGCTGCGCGACAGCGGCACGCCGCAGCGCATGGTCGCGGCCGGTGGGCAATATCAGCAGGGTCTGCAGCCGGCAGGCGCCGCGGCAGCCAACGGCCCGAAGGTCTATCAGCTGCTGCGCGTGCGCGTCGACGCCGCCGACGAGCTGGTGCCCGAGATCAGCGGCCACCGCCTGATGCTGTTGATCCGCTTCATGCGCCCCGACGCCGAGGGCCGGCTGCGCGCCGCCGGCAGCGACTGCCGCTTCGAGCTCAGCCTCTGCGCATGACGATGCCCGGCCCGGGCGGCAGCGCCGAGCGCCGCGTCACCTGCCCTCACTGCCGCGGCCCGGCAGTGTTCGCCCCGTCCAACCCTTGCCGCCCGTTCTGCAGCGAGCGCTGCCGCAACGGCGATCTGGGCGACTGGGCGTCGGAGCGATTCCGTCTGCCCGCCGACGCGCCACCCGACGGCACGCTGCCGCCGGAAACACCGTGACCACACTGCCCGGCGCCGCGCTCACACCCGACGGCTGGCGCAGCGGCCCGGTGCGCGTGGGTGCAGACGGCCGCATCGCCGCCGTCGACGGCGCCCCGATCGGCGAGGCCGAGGCGCGCCAGGGCCCCTGCCTGCTTCCCGGCTTCGTCGACCTGCACGTGCACGGCGGCGGCGGCGCCGACACGATGGAAGGCAGTGACGCGGTGGCCACGCTGGCGCGCACGCATGCCCGCCATGGCACCACCGCGCTGCTGGCCACCACGATGACAGCCCCGCGCGACGAGATCGAGGCTGCACTGCGCGGTGTGGCGCCGCACGTCGCCGTGCGAGCGGCCGGCGGCGCGCGCGTGCTGGGCGTGCACCTGGAGGGCCCGTACATCAACCGCGAACGGCTCGGCGCCCAGCCCGATTTCGCCACCACGGCCACGATGGCCGAGGTGCGGGCGCTGCACGGGCTGGCGCCGATCCGCCTGGTGACCATCGCACCGGAGCTGCCGGGCCATCTGGCGCTGATCGTCGAGCTGCGGCGCGCGGGCTTCGTCGTGCAGATCGGCCACTCGGCCGCGCGCTACGAGGATGGCGTGGCCGCGCTGGCCGCAGGCGCCAGCGGCTTCACGCACCTGTTCAACGCCATGAGCGGACTGCACCACCGCGAGCCCGGCCTGGCGGGCGCGGCGTTGGCGCACGCCGAGCGCGCCGAGCTCATCGCCGACGGGCTGCACGTGCACGAGGGGGCCATTCGCGTGGCGCTGCGCTGCATCCCGGGCCTGTACTGCGTGACCGACGCCACCGCCGCGGCCGGCATGCCCGACGGCGACTACCGGCTTGGCCGCCACACCGTGTTCAAGTGCCTGGGTGCCGTCCGGCTGGCCGACGGCACGCTGGCCGGCAGCGCGCTGACGATGGATCGCGCGCTCGCCCGGCTGCTGCAACTGGGCCTGCCGCTGGCCGAGGCCTCGCGGCGCACCGCCACGCTGGCCGCCCAGCACCTGGGCCTGGCCGACCGTGGCGTGCTGGCCCGCGGCGCCTGGGCCGATGTGGTGCAGGTGGACGGCCCCAGCGGCGCGCTTCAGCGCGTGTGGGTGGAAGGCGAGGTCATCGGGGGCTGAGAGCCGGCGTGGGCGTCGGTGTGCTCAGCGTGCGCAGGAAGGCCTCGAGGTCGGCCGCCTGCCGCGGCGAGAGGTTCAGCCGCCGCAGGATGCGCTCGCCGTCGGCATGCAGGCGGTCTTCGTCGAGCAGGCTGTAGTGGCGCACCACCGCGCCCAGCGTGGCCGCGCTGCCGTCGTGCCAGAAGGGCGCGGTGTGCGCCAGCTGGCGCAGCCCCGGCACGCGGAACTCGCCGAAGTGCCGCGGCTCCATCGTCAGCTGGCGCGTCAGCAGCGCGCGCGGGTCGGCGGCGGCATCGCCGTCGTGGTGCGGGCCGAGCCGCGTGAGGTGGCTCTCCTGCAGCGCACGCAGCCCGCCGTGGCGGCCGCTGTCGACGCCGCCGCCCTGCGCCGCCGGCACGAAGAAGGGCACGCCGACGTCGCCGAACTCGCCATGGCTGAAGCGCGGCCCGGTGTGGCAGATGCTGCAGCGCGCTTCGCCGATGAACAGCCGCAGCCCGCGCTGCGCTGCCAGCGGGTAGCGCTCCGCGGCGCGCAGGTCGCCTCGCGCCAGCGCGTCACGGAACTCGTCGAACGGCGTGCGGGGCGAGACGAGGGTCGCCTGCCAGGCCGCCAGGGCCTTGGCCAGGCCCACCACCACCGCCTCGTCGTCGGCCGGGAGCGCACGGCCCTTTGCCCGGCCATGGGCCCGCTGCCAGCCGGCGGCGAGATCGGGCGTGGCGCGCACGCGCGCGGCCAAGGCGGGCACGGTGTGCGCCATCTCGCCGGTGGCCAGCATCGGCAGCATCGACGCAGCCCACAGCGAGTCGGTCGCGCCGCCCCAGCCGAACCAACGCTGCTGCGCCACGTCCCACACCGTGGGCGTGTTGCGCGGTCCCTCGCCGCGGCGGGCCCTCGCGGTGGGGCGGCGGTCGGTGAAGCCGGTGGCGGGCCCATGGCAGCTGGCGCAGGCCACGCGGCCGTCGATCGACAGGCGCCGGTCTTGAAACAGCCGGCGGCCGAAGGCGATCGCCTCGGGGCGGCCTTCGAGCGCGTTGGCGGGGTCGCGTACGGGCGGTGGCGGCCAGGGGCCGTGCGACCGGATCTGGGCGAGTTCGTCCGTCGTGAAGTCCAGCAGCGCAGGTGCGGCTGCGGCCCCCAGGGCCAGGCCGGCCAGCAGCCCGGTGAGTGCAGCCCGGCGCATGTCCTTCAGCGCAACACCAGCGGCTGCACCAGGCGCCGCTCACGGCCGTCGAGCACGACGATGAGCAGCAGCTCCCAGCGGCCCGGCATATGCCACACCAGGCCATTGGCCGTCCAGGCGCCGGGGCCGGCCGGCTGCAGCCGCGGGCGGTAGTTCATGCCGTGGCGGTGCTCGGGCATCGAGGCGTCCACGCGCCGCAACTCGGCGCGCGCCGGGCACAGCGTGAGGTGCAGCTTGAACGGGCGCGAGACGGCCGGCGACGGCGCGGAGGCGGTCTGCGCCAGCGACGCCTGCGCAGCCAGCACGGCAGCCACCAGCAGGCTCGGGCGCTTCATCGCGCCCCCAGCGGCGGCAGCGCCGCCAGCAGCGCCAGGCCGTTCTTCCAGGCGATGCGCTCGGCCACGTCGGCCGGCAGCGCCGCCAGCCACTGGCGCGACCATCTCGCGTGCTCGCCCACGTAGTACCAGCGCTCGGGCGTGAAGGTGTCGGTGCCCAGCAGCACGCGGTCGGGGAACTCGGTGAACAGCGCGTGCCAGCCGGGCTCGACGGTGCTGCCCACCGTGGCGCTGGTCGCGTGGTCGCTGCGAAAGGCCAGGTCCACCCACAGCCGGCGGTGGCGGCGCAGCATCACGGCCACGTTCGCGGGCGCGTCGAAGCCGGCGTGCGCCCACAGGATGCGCGCCTCGGGCCACTGCCCGAATTGCCGTTCCACCGCCTCGGCGTCGGCATGCGAGTGCAGCAGCAGTCCGCGCTCGCGCGCCAGCTGCACCACGCTGCGCATCACCGGCAGATCGGCATCCGCACCGAACACGTGGTACTCGCCCAGACCGACGTAGCGGTACCTCGCCAGCCGCTCCTGCAGGTGGCCAACGATGGCGCGGTCGTGAACCCAGGTGCCGATCTCGCCGCGGCTTCGGTAGGGCCTGAGCAGCGGCACCACGAGATCGGGGGCCAGCGCGTACAGCATCTGCGTGCCCTCGTCGCTGCTGCTGGACACCATCGCCTTCATCAGCCCCGCCGCGCGCAGCAGTGCCACGGCCTGGGGCGGCGGGATGCGCGCCCAGGCGTCGTGGCTGTAGTGCAAGTGGGCGTCGAAGAGGGGCCGCGGCGCCGCCTGGGCGCGGGCCGCCTGTCCCAGCCACGGGGCGAGGCCCGGCGCGGCGGCCTGCACCAGCCAGGCACGGCGGTCGGTCCTCGGACGGCGCGGGCTCGACATGCGCGCACGGTAGCGGGCCGCACCGATGCCCACCACCCGGGTCAGCCAGGGCCCCGATGCGCTGGCGGGATTTGCGCCGGCTCCCCTTGAACCCATGGAGCCGGCCCCTATAATCAGCTTGCTAGCACTCACCAAAGCCGAGTGCTAACGAGCGGGGGTGCCCCGGTGTCTTGCCGGGCCAAAGCCCCGCTCCTCATTGTCAGCGGGTACTGACTTCCCAGAACCCCGTTCATTGTTGAGACCCAAGGAGATCCTATGAAGCTGCGTCCGTTGCACGACCGCGTGATCGTGAAGCGTCTCGAGAACGAAACCAAGACGGCCTCGGGCATCGTCATCCCCGACAACGCCGCCGAGAAGCCCGACCAGGGCGAGGTGCTGGCCGTCGGCCCGGGCAAGCGCAACGACAAGGGTGACTTCGTCGCCCTGAACATCAAGGTCGGCGATCGCGTGCTGTTCGGCAAGTACAGCGGCCAGACCGTCAAGGTCGACGGCGACGAACTGCTGGTGATGCGCGAAGAGGACCTCTTCGCCGTGGTCGAGAAGTAGTCGAGCCCCCAGGCTGTGGTCGCGGCGGTGCCGCGATCCTCGCCACCCCCCGAGGGGGCTCAGGCAGCGGCCCGGCGAAGCCGGCTCCGCGCCTGCCCCTTGGCTGAATCCACATTCATCGGAGATTGATACATGGCAGCAAAAGAAGTCGTTTTCGGCGGTGACGCCCGTGCCCGTCTGGTCGAGGGCGTCAACGTCCTGGCCAACGCCGTCAAGGTGACCCTGGGCCCCAAGGGCCGCAACGTGGTGCTGGAGCGCTCGTTCGGCGCCCCCACCGTCACCAAGGACGGTGTCTCGGTCGCCAAGGAGATCGAGCTCAAGGACAAGCTCCAGAACATGGGCGCGCAGATGGTCAAGGAAGTCGCTTCCAAGACCAGCGACAACGCCGGTGACGGCACCACCACCGCCACCGTGCTGGCCCAGGCCATCGTGCGCGAAGGCTTCAAGTACGTGGCCGCCGGCCTGAACCCGATGGACCTCAAGCGCGGCATCGACCGCGCCGTCCACGCCCTCGTGGAAGAGCTGAAGAAGGCCAGCAAGCCCACGACCACCAGCAAGGAGATCGCGCAGGTCGGCAGCATCTCGGCCAACAGCGACGAGTCCATCGGCCAGATCATCGCCAGCGCGATGGACAAGGTCGGCAAGGAAGGCGTGATCACCGTCGAAGACGGCAAGAGCCTGGACAACGAGCTCGACATCGTCGAGGGCATGCAGTTCGACCGTGGCTACCTGTCGCCCTACTTCATCAACAACCCCGAGAAGCAGGTTGCCCTTCTGGACAACCCCTTCGTGCTGCTCTACGACAAGAAGATCAGCAACATCCGCGACCTGCTGCCCGTGCTGGAGCAGGTGGCCAAGGCCGGCCGGCCGCTGCTGATCATCGCCGAAGAGGTCGAAGGCGAGGCGCTGGCCACGCTGGTGGTCAACACGATCCGCGGCATCCTGAAGGTCGTCGCCGTCAAGGCCCCGGGCTTCGGTGACCGCCGCAAGGCCATGCTGGAAGACATCGCCATCCTGACGGGCGGCAAGGTCATCGCCGAGGAAGTGGGCCTGACGCTCGAGAAGGCCACCCTGGCCGACCTGGGCAGCGCCAAGCGCGTGGAGGTGGCCAAGGAGAACACCACCGTCATCGACGGCGCCGGCAAGGCCACCGACATCGAGGCCCGCGTCAAGCAGATCCGTGTGCAGATCGAGGAAGCCACCTCCGACTACGACCGCGAGAAGCTGCAAGAGCGCGTGGCCAAGCTGGCCGGCGGCGTGGCCGTCATCAAGGTCGGTGCCGCCACCGAGGTCGAGATGAAGGAGAAGAAGGCCCGTGTCGAGGACGCGCTGCACGCCACCCGTGCCGCCGTCGAGG
>JAUMBF010000150.1:0-36994 GCA_032115875.1 Rubrivivax sp. | reverse complement strand
CCCGAGGTGCGCCTGCCTGCTGACGAAGCGGGGCGCTTCCTCACCGGGCTGCGGCGCCGCGTTGCGCTGGCCGACGCGCCGGCCGTCCAGGTCTTCGGCCCCGGCCCGCGCGACCACGGCGCCTTCCTCGGCACCGCCCACATCATCGCAGGCGAGTTGATCCCCGACCGCCTGCTCAGCCCCCTCGAAGTGCAAGGCAGCACCCCATGACCACGCAAGCCGCCATCCGCAACATCGCCATCATTGCCCACGTTGACCACGGCAAGACCACGCTGGTGGACCAGCTGCTGCGCCAGAGCGGCACCTTTCGCGACAACGAGAAGGTCGCCGAGCGTGTGATGGACAGCAACGACATCGAGCGCGAGCGTGGCATCACCATCCTGGCCAAGAACTGCGCCGTACAGTGGCAGGGCACACACATCAACATCGTCGACACGCCGGGCCACGCCGACTTCGGCGGCGAGGTCGAGCGCGCGCTCAGCATGGTGGACGGCGTGGTGCTGTTGATCGATGCGCAAGAAGGCCCGATGCCGCAGACGCGCTTCGTCACCAAGAAGGCGCTGGCCCTGGGCCTCAAGCCCATCGTCGTGGTCAACAAGGTCGACAAGCCCGGCTCGCGGCCCGACTATGTGATCAACGCCGCCTTCGAGCTGTTCGACAAGCTCGGCGCCAACGACGAGCAGCTGGACTTCCCGGTGGTCTACGCCAGCGGCCTCAACGGCTGGGCCGCACTCGCCGAGGGCGAGCCCGGCGAGGCCTGGGGCAACGACATGGCGCCGCTGTTCGACACCGTGCTCAAGCATGTGCCGCCGCACCAGGGCGACCCGGCGGCGCCGCTGCAGCTGCAGATCAGCTCTCTGGACTACTCCACCTACGTCGGCCGCATCGGCGTGGGCCGCGTCAACGCCGGCACTGTGCGGCCCGGCATGGACGTGCTGGTGTGCCAAGGCCTGGATGGGGAGGGAGGCGGCCCGCGCCGAAAGGGCCGCATCAACCAGGTGCTCACTTTCGAGGGCCTGGAGCGCCGCCAGGTCGACAGCGCCGGCCCAGGCGACATCGTGCTCATCAACGGCATCGAAGACATCGGCATTGGCGAGACCGTCACCAGCCCCGACGCGCCCAGCCCGCTGCCCATGCTGAAGGTGGACGAGCCGACACTGACCATGAACTTCTGCGTCAACACCAGCCCGCTGGCCGGCCGCGAGGGCAAGTTCGTCACCAGCCGCCAGATCTGGGACCGCCTGCAGAAGGAACTGCTGTCCAACGTGGCGCTGCGCGTCAAGGAGAGCAGCGAGGACGGTGTGTTCGAGGTCTCGGGCCGTGGCGAGCTGCACCTGACCATCCTGCTGGAGAACATGCGCCGCGAGGGCTACGAGCTCGCGGTGAGCAAGCCGCGCGTGGTGTTCCACGATGTCGACGGCCCCGGCGGCAAGGAACGCCACGAGCCCATCGAGCTGCTCACCGTGGACGTGGAAGACCAGCACCAGGGCGGCGTCATGCAGGCCCTGGGCGAACGCAAGGGCGAGCTCGCCAACATGGAAACCGACGGCCGCGGCCGCGTGCGGCTGGAGTACCGCATCCCGGCGCGCGGGTTGATTGGCTTCTCCAACGAGTTCATGAACCTCACGCGCGGCACCGGGCTCATCAGCAACATCTTCGACGGCTACGAGCCCTACAAGGGCGAGATCGCCAGCCGCAAGAACGGCGTGCTGATCAGCATGGACGACGGCGAGATCTTCACATACGCCCTGGGCAAGCTCGACGATCGCGGCCGCATGTTCGTGAAGGCGGGCGATCCGGTCTATGAGGGCATGATCGTGGGCGTGCACAACCGCGACAACGACCTCGTCGTCAACGCCACGCGCACCAAGCAGCTCACCAACTTCCGCGTCAGCGGCAAGGAAGACGCGATCAAGGTCACGCCGCCCATCGACCTGACGCTCGAGTATGGCGTCGAGTTCATCGAGGACGACGAGCTGGTGGAGATCACGCCCAAGAGCGTGCGCCTGCGCAAGCGCTTCCTGAAGGAGCACGAGCGCAAGCGGGCCAGTCGCGAGACCTGAAGGGCTGCAACGCCATGACCCGCACGCAGGCCCTGGCCACGATGGTGGGAGTGACGCTGATGTGGAGCATCGCGGGCGTGGTCTCGCGCTGGCTCGACGGTGCTCCCGTTGGAAGCTACGGCTTCGAGATCACCTTCTGGCGCAGCGCCTTCAACGCACTGGCGCTCGTGGGGCTGCTGCTGGTGCTGCGCGGGCCGGCCCGGCTGTGGGCCACGCTGCGTGGCGGCGGGCGGGCGCTGTGGCTGTCGGGCGTGTGCTGGAGCGTGATGTTCA
The DNA here is from genome assembly GCA_032115875.1 of Rubrivivax sp. Lineage (GTDB taxonomy): Bacteria > Pseudomonadota > Gammaproteobacteria > Burkholderiales > Burkholderiaceae_C > Rubrivivax. The sequence continues at coordinate 34,658 of JAUMBF010000150.1, read as the reverse complement.
CCGCCTTCATGGTGGCCCTGACGCTCACCACGGTGGCCAATGTGCTGGTGACGATGGCGCTGGGGCCTCTGTTCACGGCTCTGCTGTCGCGAGCCGCCCTCGGCCACCGGCTTGCGTCGCGCACCTGGGTGGCCATTGCGCTGGCCGGTGCAGGCATCGCCTGGATGCACGGCTCGGGCGTGCAGGGCGGTGATGCGAAGCAGTGGCTGGGCACCCTCGTGGCGCTGGCCGTGCCAATGGCGGGCGCCATCAACTGGACGCTGCTGCAGCACCTGAAGACGCGCGCAGCCGGCGGCGACGAGACCCAGGACATGTTGCCCGCCGTGCTGCTGGGCGCGCTGCTCTCGGCCGCGGTGATGCTGCCGCTGGCCTGGCCGCTGCAGGCCACGGCCCACGACGTGGGCTGGCTGGCCCTGCTGGGCGTGGTGCAGCTGGCCATCCCCTGCCTGCTGGCGGTGGCTGCGGCCCGGGTGCTCTCGGGGCCCGAGATCTCGCTGCTGGCGCTGCTCGAGGTGGTGTTCGGCGTGGCGTGGGCCTGGCTGGGCGCGGGCGAGTCGCCCACGCTCGCAGTGCTGGGCGGCGGCGCGCTGGTGCTGCTGGCGCTGGCGGGCAACGAGTTGCTGGCGCTGCGGTGCGCCCGGCCTCCGTGAAGAGAAGGCTGGCCATGCCGCCGACGGCCTCGAAGAGTATGGCCGGGTTGCCCATGGGTACGGCGAATCGCGATCGCATTGATTGAAGACGGCGGTGCACGTGTGGGAGGACTGCCACGTCCGTTCGCAGATCAGGCCACCAAGTCACTCGCGAGCCGGGCAGCGGTTCCGTTCAGGGTGCCACTGACACACGGCCGTCACGCGCGCCAATCGCATCGTCGATTTCAAGATGTCTAGACATCTGGAGATTGATTCAACCTGGCACCGGCAAGACTGTCTACCGACAAGTCCAGCGGCAGCTTGAAGCCGAGATCCGCTCGCTGCACCGTCCCGGTGATGCGCTGCCGCCGGATGCGGCGCTGGCCGAACGCTTCGGCGTGCACCGGCACACCTTGTGGACCGCCGTCTGCTGGAGCTGGTCTCGGCAGCGAAGTGGTCGGACCCGGCAGACCGCGAGAAACCGCAGGGCGCGGGCCCCATGGGGCTGCCAGCCACGAAGCGCACCAATCTGCACGAAAGCCACGACTACCGCGTCAGCGGGCGCAGCCTCGCCCGCCGCCTTCAGCCCGGCATGTGGCTGCGCGTGTAGGGGTAGTCGCTGCGCGCCGCCCACTGGCGCGGCGGCGTGGCGGCGTCGGGCCGCGTGGCGAGCATTTGGTAGAGCTGCAGCCAGCCCTGCTCGAAGCCCAGCGCCGAGCCCGCCAGGTACAGTCGCCAGGCGCGCACCGTGGCCTCGCTGCTGAGCTTGCTTGCGCGGCCCCGCGCGGCCTCCAGCGCGTCTGACCAGGCCCACAGCGTGCGCGCGTAGTGCGGGCGCAGGTTCTCCACGTCGAGCAACTCCAGCCCGCCACGCGCCAGCGCCTCGGTGCCCTGGGCCACGTGCACCAGTTCGCCGCCGGGGAAGATGTGGCGCTCGATAAAGCGGCCCAGACCGGCGCCGAGCTCGTGGTTGTCCAGCCCGCCGGCGGCGATGCCATGGTTGAGCAGCAGGCCGCCGGGCCGCAGCAGCGCGTGCAGCCGCGCAAAGTAGCCCGGCAACTGCGCGCGGCCCACGTGCTCGAACATGCCCACCGAGGCGATGCGGTCGAAGCGCTCGCGGTGAGGGTCCAGGGTGCGGTAGTCCGCCAGCCGCACCTCGACGCGGTCGCCCAGACCCTGTTCGGCGATCAGACGCTCCACGTGCGCGTGCTGCCGGCGCGACAGCGTGATGCCCACACCCTGCACGCCATGGTGGCGCACCGCCCACAGCAGCAGGGCGCCCCAGCCGGCGCCGATGTCGAGGAAGCGCTGCCCCGGCCGCAGCTGCAGCTTGCGGCACACCAGCTCGAGCTTGGCCTGCTGGGCCTGGGCCAAGCTCATGTCGGGCCGCGGCCAGTAGGCGCAGGAGTACACGCGCAGCGGGTCCAGCCACAAGGCGAAGAACTCGTCGCCGAGGTCATAGTGGAAGCGCACCTGCTCGGCGTCGCGTTCTGCGCGGTGCGACCAGCGCGAGCGCAGGGCCGCCAGCGCGCGCCAGCGCGCCGTGCCCGGCGCCGGCTGCAGCGGATCGCCGATGAGCGACGCGGCCACGGCCATCACGTCGGCCGGCGTGCCGTCGATGTCGAGCTCGCCGGCCACGTAGGCCTCGGCCAGATCGCCGGCCCGGCCTGCCGCCAGCAGCGCAAGCTGGCCGGGCCGGCGCAGGCGCAGGTGCACGTCGGCCGGGGCCTCACCCGTGCGGCCGCCCGGCCAGCTGACCGCGACCCGCGGGCGGTCGTTGCCGGCCCGGGCAGCCTCGACCGGCTGGGCAATGGGCCGCTGTGCGAAGGCCGCATCGGCCGCCGTGGCGTTCGAGCTCAAGGGTCGCAGCATGCCGGCAGTGTCGGCACCGGGCCCCCAGTGCGGTTGAGCTGCCTCAATCGACCCGTCGCGGGTGGGCGCACCCTGGCAGGCCGCAAAGTGGACAAGGGCATGAACAAGCGCATCAACCGGGCCCAGCGACCGGCTCGCCTGCCGCACCGGGCCCGCCCGCCGCAGGCCCCGCGCCAGCCCGTGGGGCAGGTCTGGGAACAGGACGGGGGCTGCGTGGAACATCCCGACGGCTGGTACTGGACGGCCCCCGACGGGCAACAGCAGTTCGGCCCCTTCGACACCCTGGCCGACGCGCGCCGCGACCGCGAGCGCGGCAGCATCGAAGCCATCGACGAGGCCGGGCTGGAGCGGGAGTCCCTCGTCGGCGATGCGCTGGGTGAGGCAGCCGAAGACCGGCACGCCGAGGATCCCGATCGCGGCGTGTGATCGACGTGGGCGGGGGAGGTGCCCGCCACCGGCTGTTCCGAACCGATGGCGGGCGTTGGCGGAGATCCCCGGCACCGCGCTTGCGCCCGACGCCGGTCTGGGGCTTGTCTCCGTCCCTCGCCCCTGGGGGAGGGCGATGCACCCGTGACCGGGTGGTCCCACTTTCCCCACGGCGCGGAACAGGCCGTGCCGTGGGACAGTGCCACGATGCCGCGGCGACGCCGGTCCAGGCTTGAGCCAGCGCAAGGCCGCCGGCAGGGCGCTTCGAAAGACTTCACCGCGAGGGGCCATCTGCGCGTCCCGAGCAGGAGGCTGGCTTGATGAAGACACCGGTGAACACCCACGCCTGGCCAGGGCCCATGCGCTCGCGGGCCCGGGTGGCGGCCCGGCTGCGGGCCGGCTGAAGGCAGCGGCCTGCATGGACGGCCCGCTGTTCGCGAATCGCCAGCAGGCGGCCGAGGCGCTGGCCGAGCGGCTCGCCCAACGGCCTTTGGCACCACCGTGCGTGGTGCTGGCGCTGCCCCGCGGCGGCGTACCCATGGGTGCCGTGATCGCGCGGCGCCTGCACGTGCCGCTGGACTTGCTGCTGGTGCGCAAGATCGGCGCACCCGGGCAGGAGGAGCTGGCGGTGGGCGCGGTGGTCGACGCTGGCGAGCCGGTGCTGGTGGTCGACGAGCGAGCCCCGCGCACCGGCGCCGACGCCGCCTACATCAAGAGCCGCGCTGCCCAGGCCTGGCAGGAGATCCGGCGTCGGCGCCAGCGCTACCTGGCCGGGCGCGAGGCAGTGCCGTTGCAGGGTGCGACGGTGGTGCTGGTCGACGATGGCATCGCCACCGGCAACACCGTGCGCGCGGCGCTCAAGGCCCTGCGTCGACGCGGCGTCGCCCATACCGTGCTGGCGGTGCCGGTGGCAGCGCCCGAGACCCTGCGGCGCCTGGCCGGCGAGGTCGACCGCGTGGTCTGCCTGGCCGAGCCGCCAGACTTCTGTTCCGTCGGCGAGCACTACGCCGACTTCCCGCAAGTCGACGACGACGAGGTGGTGGCCGCGCTCAAGGCCGCGGCGCTGCCGGCCGTGTGACGCTCAGGCACCCAGCCCCGGGGCGGGTCCGGGCGGCAGCAGTTGGCGCAGGCGCGGCTCCAAGGCGTGCAGCGGCAACTGCGTGAGGTCGCGCTCGGCATGCCGGCACAGCAAGGCCGCCGCGTGCGGACCCAACTCGGCGCGCAGCGTGCCGAGGAAGGGGCTCGATGCCGCCAGCAGCCAGTGCGCAAGCCGGTGATCGAGCGCCAGCGCCTCGAGGTGGCGCGCGAGTTCGTGCGCGAAGCGCTGGCGCTCGTGCTCGTCGGGCTCGGTCGGGGGCTCATAGGCGGTGCGCCGCGCGCCGGTGGCGCCGCGGCCCGGGCGCTCGCGCTCCAGCGTGGCGGCCTTCAGGCGTGCGCGCGGGTTCACGAAGTCGTCAAGCTCGCGCAGCGCGCCGTTGTCGGGGTCGCGGCCCAGCAGCCGCGCGCGCCCGGCGTTGGCCAGCAGCACATGGCGCGGCCGGCGGTCCGGCGCGGAAGCCTCGGGCCTCACGATGCCGGTCCTCCTGCGTTCAGGGCTTGCCCTTGGTCGCGGCCTTCGGTGCCTGGTCCAGCACCCAGCCACCCTGGGTGTCGTCCCAGTGGTGGGTGCGCAGCAGGGCTTCAGTCTCGGCGCGCACCTGTTCACGCGACAACGTGCTCAGCCGGCGCTGCGGCTTCAGCGGCACCCAACGTGCCCGGCGGTCGTCCCAGCGGTTGTTGCGCAGAAAGACGTGCAACTCCTCTCGCACCTGGGCACGCGTGGGCGAGGCACCGGGGGGCAGGTTGTCCTCGGGCAGCCACTGGCCGTTGGTCTCGTCCCACCGGTGCGTCTTGATGAAGTCGCGGGTCTCCTTGCGCACCTCTTCGCGCGTTCGCGGGTCGGACTGCTTCTGGGCTGTGGCCGGCGGGGGCGTGATGGCGAGCATCAGCGTCGTCAGCGCCAGGGCAAGGAACGACAGGCCCCGGGACGGGCCACGCAGGCAGGGGGAAGAGTTCACGGTCGGCTCCGGTTTGTCCAGGTCGCGGCGCGCCGACCCGATGTCGGCACGCCGGCCCGAGGGTCACCATAGGCGCTGGCCCCGGCGGGGCGTTGCGCCTGCTCAACGGCACGTTCAGCCCGCGATGGCGAGCTTGCGGCCGCCGGCAGCGCCGCCCTTCTTGGGCAGCGTCAGTTCCAGCACGCCGTTGCGGTAATGCGCCTCGGCCTTGGCGTCATCGATGCTGCTGTCCAGCGCGAAGGACCGGCTGGCATACCCGTGGCGGCGCTCGCTGCGCAGTGTGCGTCCGCCGTTGCCTTGGGTGCTGTGGTCCTGCTTCACCTCGGCGCTCAGGGTCACCTGGCGGCCGTCGATGCGCACCTCGATGTCGTCCTTGGCGACACCGGGGATCTCGGCCTTCAGCAGGTAGGCGTCGCCGTTGTCGGCGAGATCGATGCGCATGGTCGGCGCCAGCGGCTCCTCGGCCAGCGGTCGCCAGGGCCGCATCAGTGCGCGCACCGGGCTGTCGAAGGGGTCGAGGTCGAAGAGGTCGTTGATGAGTCGCAACTCGTTCATGGGGGTCTCCTTTTGGGGGGGGGGATCGCGCCGAGGGCCGCGCGGGCGCCGGCACGAGAGCCATGCTCGCGGCGCCCCGCAGCCAGCCCTTGAGCGCGCTCAACGGCGCCCGTTCGGCCTGTCGTTCGGAATCCTCCGAAGGCCGTGCAGAACCGGGTGGCCATCGAATCGGCAGCGGCCGATTGCAGGTGAGGGCTGCCGCCCCGATCCTCCCGGCGCCGCAGACGACAACACCGAGGAGCCACCAATGCCGCTGTCATCATCCGCCCATCGCGACGCCACCCCCCCCTTGAGAGAGACCTGCGCCGACGTGATGCGCGTGATGGGCGTGGCCCGGGAGTTCACCGAGGCCCCCGAGGCCCAGGTGCCGGTGGCCACGCGCCGGGTGCCGGCGCTGTCGCCGCTGTTCGTGGAGGGGGCAACGGCCGATGCGCTCTACCTCGGCCGCCACGGTCACTTCAAGATCGTGAGCATCAACCGCGAAGGCTACGAGCAGGTGCTCGACTTTGCCGGTCGAGGCGACCTGATGGGCTGCGAGGTGCTGGGCCGCAGCACGCAAGCCAGCACCGCCGTGGCCTTGGACGACAGCTCGGCCTGGGTGCTGCCGCTGCGCGACCTGCGCGCGTTGCGGCGCACCGTGCCGGCTTTTGACGACGTGCTGTACCGCGCGCTGGCTGCGCAGGTGCAGCACGTCGGCGAGATGGCCGAGCTGATGAGCGCCGTGGCCGCCGAGGTGCGCGTGGCGCGTTTCCTGTTGCAGCAATCGGCACGTGCGGCGACCAACGGCCAGTCGCCGAGCCGGCTGCTGCTGCGCATGAGCCGCCGCGACATCGCCAGCTACCTGGGGCTGGCCCACGAGACTATCAGTCGCTGCCTGACCCTGTTCGCGCGCTGGGGCTGCCTGGCGGTCCGCAACCGGGAGGTCGAGATCCTCGATCCGCGGGCGCTGTCGGCCTGCGCGCGCAGCACCCGCGGGCGCTGGTCGCCGGGCGATGATGCCGGGTCCGCCGCCGCCGACCGTGCGGCGTCGGGTGTCGTGGGCACCGTGGCGCCGGCCACCGCAGCGCGGGCAGCGGCGTCGATGCCTTGAACCCCGGATGCGCGCCGCTTGAGCATGCTCAATCGGTCAGCACCCGCGGTTCGCATCATCAAACCCGCCCCTTCACGAGCCGCCCCGGAGCGGCGCCGTGTCGGGGTAGTCGAGGCGCCCGGCAACGGGTTGCCGCCCGTCGTCGAACGCGGGCGGGTGGACGAAGACCAGACTCGGACCCGACGGCGGCCGCAAGGCTGCGTCGCGGGGATCTTCGCCAGGGCCCGCCATCCCTCAGGGGGTGGCGGGCATTCTTCTTCACAGACGCGGGAGGAGCCCATTCATGAACCTGCTGGCCCATGTGCTCGTGCACGTCGACGCCTCCGAGCGGAGCGGGGCCCGCGTGCGCTTCGCCCGCGCCCTGGCTGCCGCGCAGGGCGCAGCCGTGACGGCGGTGTATGGCGTCATGCCGGCGAGCATGGCGGTGAACGCGTCCATGATCGACGGGGGTACCGCGATGCCGGCGCTTCTGGATCTCGACACCGAACAGTGCCGGCGCGCGCGTCAGCGCGTGGATGATGCATCGGCCAGTCCCGGGCCGGCCGTGGCCTGGCTGGGCGACGAGTCGGCATCGCCCTACCGCGTGATGGTGCGTGCCGCCTGGGCGGCCGACCTGCTGGTGATGTCACCCCACGACGCGACCGACCCCACGGCCGGGCTGGTGCCGGAAGACCTGCTGGGCAGCACGGTGGTGCACGCCGGCCGGCCCGCGCTGGTACTGCCTGTCGGTGCCGAGGCCGATGCGCCGCCCGTGCCGACCCGCCTGCTGCTGGCCTGGAAGCCCACGCGCGAAGCGGCGCGTGCGCTGTCTGCCACGCTGCCCTGGCTGGCAGGGCTGGACCGCATCGACCTGGTGGCCGAGCCCGCGAGCCACATCGGCGACTCGGATTGGCCCGGCCCGTTGGCGCTGGAGCACTGGCTGCGCGCACACGGCTTCGCCGGTACGCTGATGCTGCACCGCCTGGGCGCCCATGCCGCGGCCGAAGCCGGCGAACGGCTGCAGGAACTCGCAGCAGCCGTGGATGCGCAGTGGATGGCGATGGGTTGCTACGGTCACTCTCGGGCGCGCGAGTGGCTGTTCGGCGGCGCCACGCGAAGCGTGCTGCGACGGCCGCGGCTGCCGGTGCTGATGGTGCACTGAGCCTGGATCCTGCGGCTGAACGCTCGCCGACGCGGGCAACGGATCGGGGCGAAGAAACCGTGCACGAATCGCCACGCCCTGCCGTGCCCTGCAAACGGGCGCACGCTGCGCCGCAGTCTCAACGCGCCTGCAGCCGGTTGATGTATTCAGCCAGCGCCAGGATGCGCGCGCGCACATAGGCGGCGCTGTCGTAGGGCGTGTCGATGTAGTACTCCGCCGCGCGCACGCTGTACTCCATGCCCCAGATCGGCATCTCGCGTCCGCCGTGGCCCGGGCCGGCGCCCTCGATCGCCTCGAACACCTGAGCCAGTGGGAACACGCCACCGTTGCGCCGTGCGAGCAAGGTCAGGTCGGGCGGGCCGCGCCGCAGGAACTCGACGAAGGGGCCGTTGCCCCGCGCGTCGCGTCCGTGGCAGGCGGCACAGTTGTTGTCGAATTCGCGCTTACCCAGGTCCACGCGTGCGGGCGTGGTCTGCGCCGTGGCGACGTGGGCGACTGTGGCGAACAGCAGCAAGGTGAGGGCGCGTTGCGCCGTGGGGCGGAAGGGCATGGAACCTCCTTGACGGCCGGCCGGGTGGCCCGCCTGGCCTTGCAGCATCGGTGGGCCGGCCGCGGTGCCGTTGCGCGCGCTCAATCGCACCGGGCGGGCAGCCGCCACAGTGCCGCCATGGATGTCAAGGGTGTTGGTGCGCGGCGCGGCGTGACCGTCGAGCACTCCGGGGCAGGTCTGTCGACCCCGAGCCAGGGTGGCTGGGTGCGGCTGCAGGCCGCCACGCCGCGCGGACGGCCCGTTGCGACGGCAGCTGGCCGCGCACCGGCGGCACCGGCCTGAGCGCGTGCGAGGCCCGCACCATGCGGCTGCCGATCCAGGTGGTCTTCCGCGGCGCCCGGGCATCGGCGGCGCTGGCCCAGCTCATACGCCGCCGCGCCCGCAAGCTTGAGCAATGGACGCCGCAACTGATGAGCTGCCATGTCGTCGTGGAGCGCGACGGGCTTCGCCACCGGCAAGGCCAGACGTGGCGCCTGACGATCCGGATGCGCGTGCCGGGCGACGAGTTCGCGGTTGGTGCGCACCACGCCGGGGACGACGTGCACCGGGTGATCGGCGGCGCCTTTGACGCGGCCGACCGGCTGCTCGAGGAGCACGCCCGACGTCGGCGCGGCGAGGTGAAGACGCATGCGCCCCAGGCCGGGCCCGGCGAAACCGCCGGGCCTGAGGTCGACGACGCCGCAGCCGGCGTCATCCGCAAGCAGGCGCGCCGGCTGGGGCCGCCGCCGCAGTGGCAGCCGGGCAGCGCCGAGGGCTTCCGCTGGAGCGACGTGCGGGCCGAGTTCGAGGGGCTGCCCGGCGGCGCGCTGAACATCGGTTTCGAAGCCCTGGACCGGCCGGTGCACGCCGGCCGGGGCACCCAGGTGGCGCTCCGATGGCGGGCCGCGGACGGCCGCCGCACCGAGTGGCGTCACGACGAGCTGCGCGCCGCGGCCGACCGCTTTGCCCACGCACTGGGGCGGCTGGGCGTGAAGCGCGGCGAGCGCCTGTTCGTGCTGCTGCCGCGCCGGCCCGAGCTGTTCGTGGCCGTGCTCGGTGCGCTGAAGGCTGGCGTCGTGGTGGCGCCGCTGTTTCCGGCCTTCGGACCCGAGCCGGTGGCCACGCGCATGCGGCTGGGCGGCGCCGCGGCGGTGGTGACGACGCCGGCCCTTCACGCCCGCAAGGTGGCGCCGGTGCGCGAGCGCGTGCCGACGCTGCGCCACGTGCTGCTGGTCGACGACGGCACGGCGGCCATGCCGGCGACGGACGGCGACCAGGGCCTGCACGACCTGGAGGCGCTGCTGCGGGCGCAGCCCGATCGCTTCGACGCCGTGGCCACACAGCCCGACGAGCTGGCACTGCTGCACTTCACCAGCGGCACGACCGGCCAGCCCAAGGGCGTGATGCACGTGCACGCAGCCATCCTCACCCACCTGTCCAGCGCGCGTTTCGCACTCGACCTGCGGGCCGGCGACGTGTTCTGGTGCACGGCCGACCCCGGCTGGGTGACGGGCCTGTCGTACGGCGTGCTGGCGCCAATGCTCATCGGTGCGACGCTGGTGATCGACGAGGGCGAGTTCGACGCCGAGCGCTGGTGGCGCACGCTGCAAGACGAGGCCGTCACCGTCTGGTACACCGCGCCGACGGCGGTACGCCTGCTCATGAGGGCCGGCGATGCGCTGTGCCGGCGCTTCAGCTTCCCGGCGCTGCGCTTCGCGGCCAGCGTCGGCGAGCCGCTCCATGCCGAGGCCGTGTGGTGGAGCCAGCGCGTGCTGGGCCTGCCCATCCACGACAACTGGTGGCAAACCGAGACCGGCGGCATCATGATCGCCAACGGCGCCGCGTTCGACATCCGCCCCGGCTCGATGGGCCGGCCGCTGCCGGGCGTGGAGGCGCGGCTGGTGGAGCGCCAGCCCGATGGCTCGCTGCGCGTCGTCGACACGCCCGGCGTCATCGGCGAGCTGGCACTGAAGCGGCCCTGGCCCTCGATGTTCCGCGGCTACCTGGGCGAGGAGGCGCGCTACGAGGCCTGCTTCGTCGGCGAGTGGTACCTCAGTGGCGACCTGGCGCGGCGCGATGCCGATGGGGCCTACTGGTTCGTCGGCCGCGCCGACGACGTCATCAAGTCGGCCGGCCACCGCATTGGGCCCTTCGAGGTCGAAAGCGTGCTCATGGCGCACCCGGCGGTGGCCGAGGCCGGTGTGATCGGCGTGCCCGACGAGCTGCTGGGCGAGTCCGTCAAGGCCTTTGTCAGCCTGCATGCCGGCTTCGAGCCCGGGCCGGCGCTGGAGCGCGAGTTGATGGCCCACGCGCGCCGCCGGCTGGGCCCGGCGGTGGCGCCGCGCTCGATCGTTTTCGCGGCAGAGCTGCCGCGCACGCGCAGCGGCAAGATCCTGCGCCGGCTGTTGAAGGCGCGCGCGCTGGGCCTGCCCGAGGGTGACCTGTCCACGCTTGAAGGAGCACCGTCATGAAGCAGACGCTGGTGGTTTATCACTCACGCAGCGGTCACACGCGCCGCGTCGCCCAGGCCCTGGCGGGGCGGCTGGACGCCGACCTCGACGAGATCCTCACGCGGCAGCCGCGCCCGGGCAGCCGGGGGCTGCTGCGCTGCGCGATCGAGGCGGTGTTCGGCCTTGTGCCGGCGCTCAAGCACCAGGCGCACGATCCCTCGCGCTATCGCCTGGTGCTGATCGGCACGCCGGTGTGGATGTGGAGTCTGCCGGGGCCCTTGCGCGCCTGGGTGCGCGGCCACCCCGTAGGCGATGCACGGCTGGCTTTCTTCTGCACCATGGGCGGCAACGGCGCCGAGCGCGTGTTTGCACAGCTGCAAGCCGCCACAGGTTGCGCGCCCGACGCGACGCTGGCGGTCACGGAGGCGCAACTTGAGGCCGGGCTCGACCCCGTGCTCGACCGCTTCGTGGCCCGGCTGGCGTCGCTGCCGCCCGAGCGGCCGCCGACGGGTGCCCGGGTGGCGGCGGGACGGCTGCGGTGAAGCCACCGCCGTGGCCGCAGCCTGCCGACCCGGTGGCGCTGGGGCGCGACTTCTGCCTCGAGCGTCTGGGCGACATGCTGCGCATCCGCCGGCTCGAGGAGCGTTGCGCGCAGCTTTACGGCGAGCAGAAGATCCGCGGCTTCCTGCACCTGGCCATCGGCGAGGAGGCCGTGGCAGCCGGCGTGTTGCCCAGCCTGCAGCCCGAGGACAACGTGGTGGCCACCTACCGCGAACACGGCCACGCGCTGCTGCGCGGCGTGCCCATGCGAGCCATCATGGCCGAGATGTTCGGCAAGCAGGAGGGCTCCTCGCGCGGGCGCGGCGGCTCCATGCACCTGTTCGACCGCGAACACCGCTTCTTCGGCGGCAACGCCATCGTCGGTGGCGGCCTGGCGCTGGCCGTGGGCCTGGCGCTGGCCGACCAGCGGCTGCCGAGGCCCGGCGCCGTCACGGCCTGCTTCTTCGGCGAGGGCGCGGTCGCCGAGGGCGTGTTCCACGAGTCGCTGAACCTGGCGGCGCTGTGGCGCGTGCCGGTCCTGTTCGTCTGCGAGAACAATCTGTACGCCATGGGCACCGCGCTGGCGCGCAGCCAGGCGCAGATCGATCTCACACGCAAGGCGGCGGCCTGCGGCGTGCCCACCGGCCACGTCAACGGCATGAACGTGCTGGCGGTGCTCGATGCGGCGCGGCAGGCGGCAGCCTTCGTGCGCGGCGGCGGCGGCCCGTTCTTCCTGGAGCTGCACACCTACCGTTTCCGCGCCCACTCGATGTTCGATCCCGAGCGCTACCGCGACCGCGACGAGGTCGAGCGCTGGAAGCTCCACGACCCCATCGCCGTGTTCGGCGCGCGACTGCAGAGCCTGGGCCTGGCGGACGAGCCCGAGCTGCGGCGCCTGGACGCCGAGGCGCAGGCCGAGGTCGACGAGGCCGTGGCCTTTGCCGAGGCCGGCACCTGGGAGCCCGAATCGGCGCTGCTTCGCGACGTGACCGCGGCGTCCCGGCCCGGGGCCTGAACGGCATGGCCGTCATCGCCTACCGCGAGGCCCTGCGCGAGGCGCACCGCGAGGCGATGCACCGCGACCCGCGCGTGCTCGTGATCGGCGAGGATGTCGGTCGCTACGGCGGCACCTACGCCGTGACGCAGGGCCTGCTGGAGGAGTTCGGCCAGGCCCGCATCGTCGATGCGCCGCTGTCGGAGCTGGGCTTCGTGGGTGCCGGCATCGGGGCGGCGCTGGGCGGCCTGCGGCCCATTGTCGAGGTGATGACCGTCAACTTCAGCCTGCTGGCGCTGGACGCCATCGTCAACACCGCAGCCACGCTGCGCCACATGTCGGGCGGCCAGTTCGGGGTGCCGCTGGTCGTGCGCATGGCCACCGGCGCCGGGCGGCAGCTCGCGGCCCAGCACTCGCACAGTCTGGAGGTCTGGTACGCGCACGTGCCGGGCCTGCGCGTGCTGGCCCCGGCCACCGTGGCCGACGCCCGGCGCATGCTGTGGCCGGCGCTGCAGGATCCCGACCCGGTGATCCTGTTCGAGCACGCGCAGCTCTACGGCCTGATGGGCGACGATGACGCCGAAGGTGCCGACGACATCGTGCGCGCAGCCGTGCGCCGCCCCGGCCGCGACCTCACGCTCGTCACCTACGGCGGCTGCCTGCCGCGCGCGCTGGCTGCCGCCGAGACGCTGGGCGCCGAGGGCGTGCAGGCCGAGGTGATCGACCTGCGCGTGCTGCGGCCCCTGGACATGGCCACGGTGCTGGACTCGGTGCGGCGCACGCGACGGGTGCTGGTGGTCGACGAGGGCTGGCGCGCCGGCAGCCTGGCCGGCGAGGTCGTGGCCCAGGTGGCCGAGGAGGCCTTCTACGAGCTCGACGCGCCGCCGGCACGTGTGTGCAGCGCCGAGGTGCCCATGCCCTATGCGCGGCACCTGGAGGAAGCGGCGTTGCCGCTGCCGCCGCGCATCGTGGCCGCGGCGCGCAGACTGCTTGCACCGGCGTGAAGCTCTTCCGCCTGCCTTCGCTGGGCTCGGACATGGACAGCGGCACGCTGCTGCAGTGGCGCGTGCGGCCCGGCGACGCGGTGCAGCGCGGCCAGGTGCTGGCGGTGGTGGACACCGCCAAGGCGGCCATCGACCTGGAGTGCTGGCACGAGGGCGTGGTGCAGCAACTCCTGGCCGAGCCCGGTGCGACCTTGCCGGTGGGTGCGCCGCTGGCGCTGCTGCGCGAGGCGCACGAGACCGCAGCCGACGCCGAACGGGCCTGGGCCGGCCTGCAGGCCGCGGAGACCACGCCCACGACGCCTGAGACGCCCACGAAGGCCCCGATGGCCGCGACGCCCACGAAGGCTCCGATGGCCCCGACGGCCGCCGCCGCGATGTCGGCACCCGCCGAGTCCGAAGCACCGCCGCAGCGCCCGCGCGTCTCGCCGGCCGCGCGGCGGCGCGCGCAGGCGCTGGGCCTGGCGCCCGAGCGGCTGGGCGCAGCCGGCGGCGTGGTGACGCTGCATGAGGTCGAGGCCGCCGCGGCGCAGGCGCAGGCGCTGCCGCCGCCCGCCGCCGGCCGCGCCGAGGCCATGCGCCAGGTCATTGCCGCGGCCATGGCGCGGTCCAAGCGCGAGATCCCGCACTTCTACTTGGCTGAGGACGTGCCTTTCCAGCGAGCGCAGGCCTGGCTCGCGGCGCACAATGCCGGCCGGCCACCCGCGCAGCGGCTGCTCGGCGCGGCGCTGATGCTGGCGGCCGCGGCGCGGGCGCTGGCGCACCACCCGGCCATCAACGGCTTCTGGCGTGAAGGCGCGTTCGTGGCGGGCGAGGGCGTGCACCTTGGCGTGGCAGTGGCGTTGCGCGGCGGCGGTCTGGTGGCCCCCGCACTGCGCGACGCCGACCGACTGGGCGTGCAAGCGCTGTCCGCCGCGCTGCACGACCTGGTGCAACGCGTCCGCGCCGGCACGCTGCGCAGCGCCGAGCTCGGCGTGGCCACAGCCACGGCCAGCCTGCTCGGTGATGAGGGCGTGCGCTGCGTGTTCGGCGTCATCCACCCGCCCCAGGTGGCGCTGCTGGGGTTCGGCCGCGTGACGCCGCGCGCCTGGGCTCACGACGACGGCACGCTGAGCGCCGGCTCCGGCCTCACGGTATCGCTGGCGGCCGACCATCGCGCAGCCGACGGCCACCTCGGCGCGCGGCTGCTGGCCGAGATCCGCGAGCGGCTGCAGGCCCCCGAACTGCTGGACACCCCGCCATGACGCGCGAAGAGATCCGCCGCAACCTGATGCAGGCTATCGCGGCCGTGGCGCCCGAGGCCGATCTGGCCACGCTCGACCCGGCACTGCCCCTGCGAGCGCAACTCGACCTCGACTCGGTCGACTGGCTGACGGTGCTGATCGGCATCCACGAGCGTCTGGACGTGGACATCCCCGACGCCGAGGCGGCGCGGTTGCGCACGCTGCAGCAACTGGAGGACCGCTGCGCCGCTGCACGGGGCCGACGCGACCCGGCGGCCTGAACGCGCAAGACCGGCACCCAAGGCCTGCACGGCCCTGGGTGCACCTTGGCACAGGGCGGCTCAGCGCTGCGGCCGGCGCCGCCGCACGCCACCCAGGCCAGCCAGCGCCGCCGCGACGAGGGCCAGCGACGCCGGCTCGGGGACGCTGAGGCGGATCGTCAGATCCTGGTGGTCGGTGTCGATGGCCTCGCGACGATCGGCGAAGCCCAGGAAGCCCAGGCTGCCGCTGGTCGAAGCGCCGGCCACCAGCAGGCCGTCAACCCCGGCGAGGTAGTTGCAGCCGCCCACCGGGGCCACCGGCGCGCCGCTGCGCACCGCGCAGTCGTCGGCGGCATTGCCCGGCGTGCCGCCGTCGGTGGCGTAGATGAAGTCCAGCAGGGCGCCCAGCACGTTGGTCACTGTCAGCGTATAGCCGCCGGAGACGCCGCCGGTGCCGCCCGGCCCGAGCGAGACCACGGGGCCGCCGCTGAAGATGTAGTTCACCGACGGCAGCAGCGTGAAGCTGTTGTTGAAGCTGGAGTCGCCGCTGCCCCAGTAGTCGAGCGAGTAGGTTCCGGCGTTCAGGAACACGCTGCCATTGTGGAAGCCATCGGGGCTGCTGCCGCCGTTGGCCGGCGTATAGCCGGGCTTGCCTGTCAACTGCGTCTCGGGCGCCGCCGAGGCCGTGCCCCCGCCGCTGTCGCCGACGGTGATGGGGCCCGCCTGCGCGATGGCAGACATGATGAGGCCGAGCGTGAAGAGCCCGGCGCGGGTGGATATCGAAGTGGTCATGGGTTTCCTCCTTGCGGTGCTGAGGGGTGTCCAGCGTTGTAGACGGTCTCAGGTTCGGCGGGCAGCAGCTGCGCGGCATTGAGTCGGCTCAAACGGCGGGCGCCGCCGCCGGGCTCACCCCTGGGGCAGGGGAGGGAGCGGCGCGCTGGCAAAGCAGCCGGCGGCCGACGGCGGGCAGATCATGGCGGCGCTGCCCCCACAATGCGCGCCCGAGGAGACGCCCATCGTGAGCACGCCCAGGAGCGCCGAAGACCCGAACGCCGACATCGCCATCGCCCGGCGCGCGCTGTTGCGGCCCGTGGTGGATCTCGCCCGGCAGCGGCTGGGCATCGCCGCCGAGCACGTGCTGCCCTATGGTCACCACCGCGCCAAGCTGTCGCTGCCCTTTTTGCGCTCGCTCGAAGGCCGCCCCGAGGGGCGCCTGGTGCTGGTGACGGCCATCAGCCCCACGCCGGCCGGCGAGGGCAAGACGACCACCACCGTGGGCCTGGGCGACGCGCTCAACCACATCGGCTGCAAGGCGCTGATCGCCCTGCGCGAACCCTCGCTGGGCCCGGTCTTCGGCCTCAAGGGCGGCGCCACCGGCGGCGGCCACGCGCAGGTGGTGCCGATGGAGGACATCAACCTCCACTTCAACGGTGATTTCCACGCCATCGCCGCCGCGCACAACCTGCTGGCCGCCGCGCTGGACAACCACGTGCACCACGGCAACGCACTGGGCATCGACACGCGCCGCGTGCACTGGAAGCGCGTGATGGACATGAACGACCGTGCGCTGCGACACATCACCGTAGGGCAGGGCGGGCCGGCCAACGGCTACTTGCGCGAGGACGGCTTCGACATCGTCGTGGCCAGCGAGGTGATGGCCATCCTGTGCCTGGCCACCTCGGTGGCCGATCTGAAGGCGCGGCTGGCGCGCATCGTGGTGGCCGAGACGCGCGAGCGCCGGCCGGTCACCGCCGCCGATCTCAAGGTGGCGGGCGCCATGGCCGTGCTGCTGAAGGACGCACTCGCACCCAACCTCGTGCAGACGCTGGAGCACAACCTGGCGCTGCTGCACGGCGGGCCCTTTGCCAACATCGCGCACGGCTGCAACTCGGTGCTGGCCACGCGCACGGCGCTGCGCCTGGCGGACGTCGTCGTCACCGAGGCCGGCTTCGGCGCCGACCTGGGGGCCGAGAAGTTCGTCGACATCAAGTGCCGGCTGTCGGGTCTGCGCCCGGCCTGCGCGGTGGTGGTGGCCACCGTGCGCGCGCTCAAGTTCCACGGCGGCGTGGAGCTGCCCGATCTGAACCGCGAGAACCTCGACGCGCTCTCGCGCGGCATGGCCAACCTCGAGCGCCATCTGCACAACCTGCGCGAGGTCTTCGGCCTGCCGGTGGCGGTGGCCGTCAACCACTTCGGCAGCGACACCGAGGCCGAGCACGCGCTGCTGCGCGAGCGCATCGGCGCCTTGGGCGTGGCCGTGCACACCTGCCGCCACTGGGCCGAGGGTAGCCGCGGCGCCGCGCCGCTGGCGCACGAGGTGCTGCGCCTGGCCGGCATGGCCCCGGCGCTGCGCTTCGCCTACGCCGACGATGAGCCGCTGTGGGACAAGCTGCGCGCCGTGGCCACGCGCGTGTACGGTGCCGCCGACATCAGCGCGCCGCCGGCCGTGCGCCGGCAGGTGCAGGCGCTGCATGACGCCGGTCACGGCCGCCTGCCCATCTGCGTGGCCAAGACGCCCTACAGCTTCACCACCGATCCGGCGCGCCGCGGCGCGCCATCGGGCCATGTGGTCGAGCTGCGCGAGGTGCGCCTCGCAGCCGGTGCCGGCTTCGTGGTGATGATCTGCGGTGACATCATGACCATGCCCGGCCTGCCCAAGGTGCCTTCGGCCGAGCGCATCGACCTCGACGACCAGGGGCGCGTGTTCGGTCTGAGCTGAACGCGGCGCGCGATCGACCATGGCGAACCAGACCGAACGGCTCTACCGCATCGAGGCGCTCATCCGCGCCCGCGGCAGCGTGAGCTTGGCAACGCTGCTCGAGGAGCTGGAGGTTTCGCGCGCCACGCTCAAACGAGACCTGGAGTACTTGCGCAGCCGTCTGGGTGCACCCATCAACTACGACCGCGATACCAACGGCTACCGCTTCGGGACGGAAGAGCAGGCCGGTGGCCGGCACGAGCTGCCGGGGCTGTGGTTCAGCGAGGGTGAGCTGTACTCGCTGCTGACGGCGCGGCAGCTGCTGGCCAGCCTGGACAGCGACGGCCTGCTCGGGCGCCACCTGCAGCCGCTGCTGGACCGCATCCGCCACCTGCTGGCGCGCGGCGAGGGCCTGGCGGAGGCCGACACGCTGTCGTCGCGCATCCGCATCGTCACCGCCTGGCGGCGACCGGTGCCCAGCCGATTCTTCGAGCGGGTGGCCGCAGCGCTGCTGCAGCGGCGGCGGCTGCACCTGAACTACCTCACGCGCACGCGTGGCGAGCGCGGCGAGCGCGAGGTCTCGCCGCAGCGCCTGGTGCACTACCGCAACACCTGGTACCTGGACGCCTGGTGCCACCGCAGCGGCGCAATGCGCCGCTTTGCGCTCGACGCCATGGAGTCGGCCGAGCTGCTCGACGCCGCCGCGCACGAGCTGCCGCTGGCCCAGGTGGAGGCCGAGATGGACGCCGGCTACGGCATCTTCGCCGGTGGCCGCCGCCAATGGGCCACGCTGCACTTCGACGCCACCGCGGCGCGCTGGGCCAGCCGCGAGGAGTGGCATCCGCAGCAGCAGGGCCGCTGGTTGGCCGGCGGCGGCTACGAGCTGCGCCTGCCCTACGTCGACGCCACCGAACTGGTGATGGACGTGCTGCGCCAGGGCGAGCAGGTTCGCGTGGTGGCGCCCGCCTCGCTGGTGCAGGCAGTGAGGAAGCGGCTGGCGCTGGCGGCGGCACAGTACGGATGAAGGCGGTTCAGCCGAGCACGCGCAGCGACAGGTCGACGGCCTGCACGTCTTTCGTCAGCTTGCCCACCGAGATACGGTCCACACCGGTGGCGGCGATGGCGCGGATGGCAGCCAGGTCGACGCCGCCGGATACCTCCAGCAGCGCACGCCCGCCGGTGCGAACCACGGCCTCGCGCATCTGCTCGAGCGTGAAGTCGTCGAGCAGCACGCTGGTGGCGCCAGCGGCCAGGGCCTCGTCGAGCTCGGCCAGCGATTCCACCTCGATCTGCACCGGCACCGCGCTGCCCAGCGCCGATGCCGCGCGCAACGCCGCGCCGATGCCGCCGGCCGCGGCGATGTGGTTCTCCTTGATCAGGATGCCGTGCCACAGCGCCAGGCGCTGGTTGTGGCCGCCGCCCACGCGCACCGCGTACTTTTGCGCCTGGCGCAGGCCGGGCAGCGTCTTGCGCGTGTCGAGCACGGCGCAGCCGCGCGGGTTGGGGCTGGCACCCGCGATGGCGTCGACATAACGACGCGTGATGGTGGCGGTGGCCGACAGCAGCTGCAGGAAGTTCAGCGCCGAGCGTTCGGCACTGAGCAGGGCGCGTGCGTCGGCCTCGATCTCGCACACCACGGTGCCGGGCGTGAAGGTGGTGCCTTCAGCAACCCACCACTGCACCGAAGCGCCGGCATCGAGCGCGTGCACGCAGTCCACGAACCAGGCCTGGCCGCAGAGCACGGCGGCCTCCTTGGCCGTCACGCGCGCCCGCGCGCGGCGGCCGGCAGGTACGAGCAGCGCCGTCCAGTCGCCGCGGCCCAGGTCTTCGGTCAGTGCGTCGCGCACGTTGCGCGCGCGGGCGGCCTCCAGCGTCTCGTTGTTGGCGGGGGGCTGGAACGGGGGCGATGCGGCGTTCATGGGGCGGGGCTCGTGCGGACGGGATGCGATTGTGGCTCTTGCGTTGGCCTCGGCGCGAGGCTGGATGTCTGCCGTCCACGTGCCTGGCATCGCGCGCACGGCGCCCGCCGACAAGGCGCTGCGCACGCCAGGCGATGAAGCAGCTCTCGGGGCTCGACGCGACCGTCCTCTAGGAGCGTGGGCGCGCTGCACCTGTTCGAGCTGCCGCCGGGCACGCGCCGCAAGTTCGTGACGCGCCTGCGCGAGCACGTCGCCTCGCGGCTGCCCATCACGCCGGTGCTGCGGCGGCGGCTGTGGTGGACGCCGCTGATCCTGGCCAACCCGTCCTGGGCGGACGCCGAACCCGATCTCAAGCATCACATTGGGCACGCACATCGCCGATGCGGCCAAGCGCCAGGCGCACATCAAGGCGGCATCGGGCACGATGAAGTCCACGATGGGCAGCCTGAGGCCGATCCTGCCGACGGACTTTCGCTCGCTGGGCGTGCCCTGGCTGATGGAGGCCGCGGCCTGTCTGTACGGCAGGGCCCGGATGGCTGACCGCATCCCGCAGGTGGCCAACCCCGTCATCAGCAACGTCACCGGGCCGCCGGTGGCGCTGTACATGGCCGGCGCGCGCAGGATCAGCCACTGCCCGGCCAGCATCGTGGTGCATGGCATGGCGCTGAACCTCACCGTGCAGAGCCACGAGCACGCGCTGGACTTCGGCCTCATGGCTGACGGTGCTGCGATGCCCGATGGGGGCGAGCTGGCCGAGGCGATCCGCGTGGTCTTCGACGACCTGCGCATGCTGGCGGGCGCCGTGAAGGAGATGGTCACGGAGGCGGTCCAGGCCGCTGTCCCGCAGTCGACAGGGCCTGCTCGCAAACCCCGCCCCGCCAGCGCGGTTGCACGCCGTATGCCTGGCAGCAGGGCTTCAGTTTCGGCCTCCCCGCCACGGTGTGCGGGATGCCGCACGGGCCCGCCTGCGCCACATCGCCGAGCGCCAGGGCGAGGCCGTGAGCCTGGTGGCCTGGAGCCTGGGCGGCATCGACGCCCGCGAGATTGCCCAGGAGCAGCCCGACATCGCGCGCTGCGTCGTCATCTTGGGCTCGCCCTTTGCCCACCACCCACGCGCCACCAACGCCTGGCGCTTATACGATCTCGTCAGCGGCCAGGCCGTGCACTCCGACGCGGAGCTGCTGGCGCTGATCCGCCGGCCGGCCTCATCGCAAGCTGGCCCGGCTGATAGCCGGGGCCGAAGCCGATTTGGCCCGGCTGATAGCCGGGGCCGAAGCCGATTTGGCCCGGCTGATAGCCGGGGCCGAAGCCGATTTGGCCCGGCTGATAGCCGGGGCCGAAGCCGATTTCATCGCCGGCTTGGGTCACGACCTGCCGCTGCCCCTGATGCCCGCGGCCGGGGCTGCGTCTTGCGGTGCGTCAGTGCGCCGTCACGGCGCGGCGCGCATGATCGGGTGCATGAGCATCCGCCACCTCGACGCCCTGTTCGACCCCCGCTCGGTAGCCCTCATCGGCGCCAGCGACAGGCCCGGCAGCGTCGGCGCCACCGTCTGGCGCAACCTGCGCAGCGCTGGCTTCGAGGGCCCGTGCTGGGCTGTCAACCCGCGGCGCGCCACGGTGGGGGGCGAGCCCGCGTTCGCCCGCATCGCGGCGTTGCCGTCAGCGCCTGAACTGGCCATCGTGTGCGTACCGCCAGCGGCGGTGCCAGGTGTGATTGCCGAACTGGGCGAGCGCGGCACCCGGGCCGCTGTCGTGCTGACCGCAGGCCTGTCGCTGCTGCAGAAGCAGGCCATGCTGGGCGCCGCACGGCGCCATCTGCTGCGCATCCTGGGGCCCAACGGCCTGGGGCTGATCGCGCCCCACGCGGGGCTGAACGCCAGCTTCGCCCACGTCGGCGTGCCCGCGGGCGGACTGGCCTTCGTATCGCAGTCGGGCGCGCTGGTCACGGCCATGCTCGACTGGGCACAAGGCCGCGGCATCGGCTTTTCGCACTGCGTGAGCCTGGGCGAGCACGCCGACGTCGACTTCGCCGACCTGCTGGACTGGCTGGCGAGCGACGCGCGCACGCGGGCCATCCTGCTCTACATCGAGAGCATCGAGGGCGCGCGCAAGTTCATGAGCGCGGCACGCGCGGCGGCCCGCAACAAGCCGGTGCTGGTGGTCAAGGCCGGCCGCAGCCCGCAAGGTGCCGCCGCGGCCAGCAGCCACTCCGGCGCACTGGCGGCCAGCGACCGGGTGTTCGACGCCGCCATCCGCCGCGCCGGCATGCTGCGGGTGGACACGCTGCAGCAGCTGTTCGACGCCGCGGAGACCCTGGCCCACACCCGCGCCGCCCCGGCGGCCACCGATCTGCCGCGCACGCTGATGATCGTCACCAACGGTGGCGGGGCCGGCGTGATGGCGGCCGACGCCGCTGCAGCCGCCGGGGTGCCGCTGGCCGAGCTGACGCCCGAGTTGCAGGCCACGCTCGACGCCGTGCTGCCCCCCACCTGGAGCCACGCCAATCCGGTGGACATCATCGGCGATGCGCCCGCGGCGCGTTATGCGGCGGCGCTGCAGGCGCTGCTGGCGCAGCCGGCGGAGCGCGCGGTGGGCGCGGTGCTGTTCATGCACGCGCCGACCGCCATCGTGCCCGCAGCCGACATTGCCGAGGCGCTGCTGCCGCTGGTGGCGCGCCACCCGGGCCGCGTGCTCGCCGGCTGGCTGGGCGAGGCGGCCGTACGGGGCGCGCGCCAGGCCTTCCAGGCCGCGGGCGTGCCCTGCTACGCCACGCCCGAGGCCGCCGTGGCCGCCTTCGCCCAGCTGCAGACCTACCGCGACAACCAGGCCGCGCTGACCGAGTGCCCGCCGCTGGGCGGAGCGGTGGTGGTGGACACCGCCCGGGTGGCCTCGGTGGTGCAGCAGGCGCTGGGGCAGGGCCGTGAGTGGCTGAGCGAGCCCGAGGCCAAGGCCGTGTTCGCCGCCTGCGGCGTGCCCGTGGTGGGCACGCGCGTGGTGCCGCCGGAGCCGGCCGCTGCTGTCGCTGCGGCGCGCGAGCTGGGCCTGCCGGTGGTGCTGAAGATCCTGTCGCCGCAGATCACGCACAAGAGCGACGTCGGCGGCGTGGCCTTGCACCTGGAGACCGAGGCCGCCGTCGAACGGGCCGCCAGCGCCATGCTCGAGCGCGTGGCGCGGCTGCAGCCGGGCGCCTCCATCGAGGGCTACACCGTGCAGGCCATGGTGCGGCGACCACGGGCTCTGGAGCTCATCGTCGGCGCCAGCCTCGATCCGCTGTTCGGCCCCGTCATCCTGTTCGGGCAGGGCGGCACGGCTGTGGAGGTGCTGGCCGACCGCGCCCTGGGCCTGCCGCCGCTGAACCCGCCGCTGGCGGCGCAGATGATCCGGCGCACGCGCGTGGCGCGGCTGCTCGCGGGCTGGCGCGACGTGCCCGCGGCCGACACCGCGGCGGTGGAGCGCGTGCTCGTGGCCGTCTCGGAGCTGCTGGCCGCCGAGCCGCGCATCACCGAGCTTGACATCAACCCGCTGCTGGCCGATGCCGATGGCGTCATCGCGCTCGATGCCCGCGTGCGCGTCAGCGCCGCCGCCCCAGGGGGTGCGGCCCGCTTCGCCATCCGGCCCTACCCGGCGCAACAGGTGCTGCGCAGCCTCTGGCGGGGCCGTGAACTCACCATCCGCCCCATCCGCCCCGAAGACGAGCCGCAGCACCGCGCCTTCCTGGAGCGGCTGTCGCCCGAGGACATCCGCATGCGGGTGTTCTACAGCCGCCGCACGCTGCCGCGCAGCGAGCTGGCACGGCTGGTGCAGATCGACTACGAGCGCGAGATGGCCTTCGTGGCCACGGTGGGCGGCGAGGGCGGGCTCGAAGAGACGCTGGGCACGGCACGCTCCGCCTGCGACCCGGACAACGACCGTGCGGAGTTCGGCGTCATCGTGCGCAGCGACCTCAAGGGCCAGGGCCTGGGTCGGCTCCTGATGGAAGCGCTCATCGCCCACCTGCGCCAGCAGGGCACGCGGCGCCTGGTGGGCGAGGTGCTGGCCGAAAACCGCGGCATGCGTGCGCTGTGCCAGCGGCTGGGCTTTTCCGAGACGCCCGACGCCGAGGTCGTGCACATGACGCTGCCGCTGCAGCGCGGCGGCTGAGCGGCGGCGGGCCTCTCCAGACGACGTTTCCGGCGCCAACAACCCGTTCGCACTGAGCCTGTCGAAGTGCCGGCCCGCAGGGCTTCGACAAGCTCAGCCCGAACGGTTTCGTCACCGGCTCTCAGGTCTGCTCGCGCGTCAGGCGTTCGGCAAATGAGATGCCGATGGCCGACAGCACGAAGGTGAAGTGGATCACCGCCACCAGCGTCACGATCTGGATGTTCTCGAGGCTCAGGTCGCCGCTGAGGTAGGTCTTGAGCGCGTGCACGCCCGAGATCGAGATGATCGCGAAGGCCAGCTTGAGCTTGAGGTTGTAGGTGTTGACGTGGTCGAGCCAGTCGGGCTTCTTCATGTCCTTGCTGTCGAAGTGCCCGGTGGTGACGAACAGCGACACGCCGGCCAGCGCCACCACCCACACGAGCTGGGCCACCATCGTCATGTCCACCAGCTCGAGCACCTTGATGATGAGCTCGATCTTCTCGAGCTTGCCGAACAGCAGCGTCTGCATCAGCCCGAAGGTCTCGAGCAGAAACTTGCCCAGGATGCCGATGATGATGGCCACGAGGCCGACATAGAAGAACAGCATCGTGAAGCGCATGCCGTACAGCAGCGAGCCGACGCTGGAGAGAATCTTTTCCATCAGGTTCCTTGGTTGTTGGTGCGCGTTCAGCCGCGCGCCCGATGGGCAGCGACACGCCGCCCTTGCTCACGCCGCCGCCGCTCGCGCCAGATCAGCCCCGCCCAGCCCCAGTAGACCACCAGATAGGCGGCCACGCCCAGCACCAGGCCCGCCAGCGGGAAGCCCGCCAGCAGCGCCGGCCCCCATGAGGTGATCTGCTCCCACAGCGCCCCCGGCCACGACAGCGGGTCGCTCCAGGCCCAGGCCACGGGCGCCGGCACCGCCGCACCGGGGGCTGCCTTGGGCAGTACGTACGAGCCCAGCCAGGCCGCCAGGCCCCAGATCGGCGCCATCGTGAACGGATTGGTCAACCAGGTGGCCGCCGCAGCCGCGGCCACGTTGGCGCGCAGCACCACGGCCGCCAGCATGGCTGCCGGCATCTGCAGCGGCACCGGGAACACACCGATGCCGATGCCCAGCGCCACGCCCAGCGCCACGCCGTGGCGGTGCAGCACCCACAGCCGTGGGTGCTCGCGCAGGTAATGGCCCAGCCAGGCAAAGCCGCGGGTCTCTTCGAGCGTCTGGGCGGTGGGCAGCCAGCGGCGCAGGCGCTTTTTGAATTCGGGCATGGATTCGCGGGGGTGAAGGCGGATTCTCTGCCAATCCGGCGGCCGGTCAGGGGCGCTGCGGCAGGGCAGGCTGCCGCCGCGCACGGCGCACGGCCAGGTGCGGCGGCTGGGCCCGGCTGCCGCCACGGCCCGCCGGCATCGTGCGTCTTGCCGCAGCGACAGCGCCAAAGGCCGGTGCCTGTCACGCCCACAATGCGGTGCCCGCTGCGCCAGACTCCCGCCATGACCGAAGCGACAGCCTCCAACAACCCCCGCAGCGCCGCCGCCGAGGCTGTGCCCATGTCGCCCGCGCCGCCCGTGCCGCCCCCGACGCCGCTGCGCAACCCGCTGCGCACCCGCGCCGATTGGGAACGCCAGCGCCAGGCCTGCCTGGCCGACCCCGGCGCCTTCCACGGCGACATCGCGGCGCGCGAGATCCACTGGTGGGTACCCGCCGGGGCCGACGCCGCCATCGGCCCGGCCGGCGCCTGGCTCACGCTCGACGAGGCCAGCGGCACCTGGCGCGGCTGGTGCGCCGCCCGCGCCGAGCCGGTGGCCACCGCGCTGGGCGCCGACTTCGCGCCCTGGGCTCGGGCCTTCGACGACACGCAGCCGCCGCACTGGCGCTGGTTCAGCGGCGGCTTCACCAACGCCGGCTTCAACGAGGTCGACCGCCACGTGCTGGCCGGCCATGGCGAAGAAGACGCCGTCATCTTCGAGGGCGACCGCTGGGACATGGCGGCCGACGGCGGCCGTGGCGCGCCGCTGGAGAGCGAGCGCATCAGCCGCCGCCGTCTGCTGGTGGAGACGGCCAAGTGCGCCGTCGCCCTGCGCGCACTGGGCCTGCAGCCGGGCGACCGCATCGCGCTGAACCTGCCCAACATCCCACAGCAGCTGGTCTGGACCGAGGCCGCCAAGCGCCTGGGCATCGTCTACACGCCGGTGTTCGGCGGCTTCTCCGACAAGACGCTGTCCGACCGCATCCACGACGCCGGTGCCAAGGTGGTGATCACCGCCGACGGCGGCTACCGCATGGCGCAGGTGGTGCCCTACAAGACCGCCTACACCGACCCTGCGCTCGACAACTTCGTGCCGCTGGCCACCGCCCGCGCCGTGGTGGCGGCGCGGCTGCCGGCGCTGCCGCTGAGCGCGGTGCAATCGCAGCGCCTGCTGGCCGTGCTCGATGAAGCCCTGGCCGGCGAGGTGACGCTGCTGCGCGGCGACGTCATGCGCGGCGTGGGCCGCGCGCTGGCCGAGCTGGGCCGCGCCGGCCTTGCGGCCGAGGCCGCGGCCCAGGTGCGCGTGGCGCTGGCCGAGGCCCTGGTGCACACGCCGCCCCGCGTGCAGACCGTGGTGGTGGTGCGCCACACGGCGCAGCCCGATCTGGTGTGGCGCCCCGAACGCGACCGCTGGGCCCACGAGCTGACCGATGCCGCGCTCGCACCGCTGCTGCGCTCGGCCGGCGTGGCCACCGAGGCGGCTTTGCTGGCGCTGCCTGCGGCCGAGCTGGTGCGTGCGGTGTGGGCGGTGGTGCCGCCGCTCAAGCTGGATGCCGAGGTGCCGCTGTTCTTCATCTACACCAGCGGCTCCACCGGCAAGCCCAAGGGGGTGGTGCACGTGCACGGCGGCTACACCGCGGGCGTGGCCCACACCATGAAGGTGGCCTTCGACGCGCGGCCGGGCGAGGTGATGTACGTCGTGGCCGACCCCGGCTGGATCACCGGCCAGAGCTACATGATCAGCGCCGCGCTCACCACGCGCGTGACCAGCGTGATGACCGAGGGCGCGCCCGTGTTCCCGCACGCCGGGCGCTTTGCGTCGATCATCGAACGCTACCGCGTGGCCATCTTTAAGGCCGGCGTCACGTTCTTGAAGACGGTGATGACCGACCCGCACAACGCCCAGGACGTGCAGCGCCACGACATGAGCAGCCTGCGCGTGGCCACCTTCTGCGCCGAGCCCACGAGCCCGGCCGTCCAGCAGTTCGGCATGGGGCTGATGACGCCCTGGTACATCAACAGCTACTGGGCCACCGAGCACGGTGGCATCGCCTGGACGCACTTCTACGGCAACGGCGACTTCCCGCTGCGCGCCGACGCCCACACTTACCCGCTGCCCTGGATCGTGGGCGATGTGCGCGTGGAAGACGCCCGCGCCCCCGCGCCCACCACGGCCCCGTTTGCCCGCGCGGCCGGCGAGGGCGGGGCGCCCTGGCGCGAGGCCGCCGCGGGCGAGAAGGGCGAGATCGTGATCGCCGCGCCCTACCCCTACCTGGCGCGCACGGTCTGGGGCGATGCCAACGGCTTTTGCCTCGAGCCGGCCGGGGCGCACGGCGAGGGCCTGCGCGTGGTGCCCGCCTGGCGCGGCGACGGCCAGCGCTGGCGCCAGACCTACTGGACGCGCTGGCAGGGCGCCTGGGCCTACACGCAGGGCGACTTTGCGGTGCGCCATGCCGACGGCGGCTATTCGCTGCACGGCCGCAGCGACGACGTCATCAACGTCAGCGGCCACCGCATCGGCACCGAAGAGATCGAAGGCGCCATCCTGCGCGACAAGACGCTGGACCCCGATTCGCCGGTGGGCAACGTCATCGTCGTGGGCGCGCCGCACCGCGAGAAGGGGCTCACGCCGCTGGCCTTCGTCAAGCCCGCCGCGGGCCGCCGCCTGAGCCAGGACGACCGCCGCCGCCTCGCCGACCTGGTGCGCCAGGACAAGGGCGCGGTGGCCGTGCCCGGCGACTTCATCGAGGTGACGCAGTTCCCCGAAACCCGCAGCGGCAAGTACATGCGCCGCATGGTGCGCGCGCTGGTGGAAGACGGGCCCGTGGGCGACGCCACGACGCTGAAGAACCCGGAGTCCATCGACGAGCTGACGCGCGTGATCACGGCCTGGAAGCGCGCGCAGCAGCTGGCCGACGAGCAGCAGCTGTTCGAGCGCCACCGCTACTTCCGCGTCCAGGTCAACGCCGTGTCGCCGGGGCGCCGCGTGGCCACGGTGATCGTCACCAACCCGCCGGTGAACGCGCTCAACGAACGTGCGCTCGACGAGCTCAACCTCGTGGTTGACCACCTCGCGCGGCGCGACGACGTGGCCGGCGTGGTGTTCACCGGCGACGGCGGCAGCTTCATCGCCGGGGCCGACATCCGGCAGCTGCTGGACGAGGTGCGCCACATCGAGCAGGCGCGCGTGCTGCCCCACAACGCACAGCTCGCCTTCCAGCGCATCGAGGCCATGGCTGCGGCCGGCAAGCCCTGCATCGCGGCCATCAACGGCGTGGCTTTGGGCGGCGGCCTGGAGTTCGCGCTGGCCTGCCACTGGCGCATCGCCGAGCCGGTGGCGCGCTTTGGGCAGCCCGAGATCCGGCTGCGCCTGCTGCCCGGATACGGCGGCACGCAGCGCCTGCCGCGGCTGCTGCACGCCCGCTGCGGCGCCGCGGGCCTGGTGGACGCCCTGGAGCTGGTGCTCGGCGGCCGTTCGGTGGATGCCGCCACGGCGCTGCAGATGGGCCTGGTGGACGAGCTGGCGCAGGGCGCCGACGACGCGCTCTCGCTGGCCCATCAGCGGCTGCGCGAGTTTGTGCGGCACGGAGAAGACTCGCCGCTCGGCCGCGCCCTGGCCGCGCGCCGCACGATGACGGCGCAGTGGGCGCAGCCGCTGCCCGGGCTGCCCGGTGTGCTGGATGCCGCGCTGGCCGACCCGCACCTGCGCATGGTGCAGGCGCAGTTGGCCTGGGCCGGCCGCGGCACCGCGCGCGACCGTGCGCTCGACGCCCTGGCCACCGGCCTGCGCGAGGGCCTGGCCGCGGGGCTGGCGCGCGAGGCCGAGCTGTTTGCGCAGGCCCTCGTCGACCCCGAGGGCGGCAAGACCGGCATTGCCGAGTTCATGGACAAACGCAGCCCGCCGCTGCCCATCCGCCGCGGCGGCGTGCGCCGGCCGGCGCGCGAGCCGGGGCTGTTGGACGAGCTCGTGGCCCGCGGCGAGCTGCTGCCGCTGGGCGCGCCCTTCTTTCCGGGCGTGACGCCGCTGCCGGCGTGGCAGATCGGCTACGGCGTCGAGCGCGACCCCGACACTGGCGCGCCGCGATTCGGCCCGCCGCTGGCCAGCGAGGTCGAGCTGCTGTTTCCGGTGCCGCGGCCCGGCCCCAACGAGGCCGTGGTCTACGTGCTGGCGTCTGAAGTGAACTTCAACGACATCTGGGCGCTCACCGGCATTCCGGTCTCGGCCTTCGACGGCCACGAGGAAGACATCCAGATCACCGGCAGCGGCGGCGTGGCCCTGGTGGCCGCACTCGGCAGCGAGGCCCGGCGCGAGGGGCGGCTGAAGGTGGGCGACCTGGTCTCCATCTACTCGGGCCAGACCGAGCTGCTGTCGCCACAGGCCGGGCGCGACCCCATGTTCGCGGGCTTGCGCATCCAGGGCTACGAGAGCGAGACCGGCAGCCACGCGCAGTTCTTGCTCGTGCAGGCGCCGCAGCTGCACCCGGTGCCGGGCGACCTGACGCTCGAACAGGCCGGCGCCTACACCCTGAACCTGGGCACCGTGAACCGCGCGCTGTTCACGACGCTGCAGGTGCGGCCGGGGCAGACGCTGTTCGTCGAGGGCGCGGCCACCGGCACGGGGCTGGACGCGCTGAAGACCGCCGTGCGCGCCGGGCTGAAGGTGACGGGCGGCGTGTCGAGCGCCGAGCGCGCCGAGGCGGTGCAGCGCGAAGGCGCGGCGGGCGCGCTCGACCGGCGTTCACCGGCGTTTGCCGCGCTGTACACGCCGGTGCCCGAAGGCGACGCGGCGGCGCGTGAGTGGGAGGCCGCGGGCGAGCCGCTGCTGGCCGCCTACCGAGCGCTCAACGGCGGCCGGCTGGCCGATGGCGTGGTGTCGCATGCGGGCGAGACGGCTTTCCCACGCAGCTTCCAGCTGCTGGCCGAGGGTGGCTCGCTGGCCTTCTACGGCGCCAGCTCGGGCTACCACTTCAGCTTTGTTGGCAAGCCCGGCGAGGCCGCGCCCGAGGCCATGCTGGCCCGCGCGCAGGCCCAGGGCGGCGAGTCGGTGCTGCTGTACTACGGCATCGCGGGGCCGGCGCTGCTCGACGCCGCCGGCCTGGGCATGCTGGAGGCGCTGCGTGCGATGGGCGCGCGCACCGTGGTGGCCTGCGCCAGCGACGCGCAGCGCGAGTTCGTGCAGTCGCTGGGTTTCGAAGACGCGCTGGCCGGCGTCGTCTCGCTCGAGGACGTGCAGCGCCGCGCCGGCCATGCCTTCCGCTGGCCGCGCACGCTGCCGCGCCTGCCCGATGCACGCACCGACACCGAGGCCTTCAAGCAGGCTGTGCGCGACTTTCAGGAGCACACGCTCAAGCCCTTCGGCCATGCCGTGGGCGCGGCGCTGCGCAGCCCCGACAACCCACGCGGCGCGCCCGACCTGGTGATCGAGCGCGCCGGGCACGACGCGCTGGGCGTGTCGACCTCGCTGGTGAAGCCCTACACCGGCCGCGTCGTCTACTTCGAGAGCCTGGCCCACCGCCGCTACACCTTCTACGCGCCGCAAGTGTGGACGCGGCAGCGCCGCATCCTCATGCCCACGGCCTCGATCCTGGGCACGCACCTGTGCAACGCCTTTGAAGTGACGCGCATGAACGACCGCATCGCCGCCGGGCAGCTGGCCGTGACCGAGCCGACCGTGGTGCCCTGGGCGCAGCTGCCGCAGGCGCACCAAGCCATGTGGGACAACGCCCACGCCGGGGCCACCTACCTCGTCAACCACGCGCTGCCGGCCTTGGGCCTGCGCGGGCGCGACGCGCTGCTGGAGCGCTGGGCGGCAGGCGAGCGGGCCGCTCCTTGAGCAAGGATAGCAAGGTCGCTGACGAGGCGGCGCGAGAGCGTTGCCCCTCTTCGGCCGAGCGCTGCACGCTCGCATCAGTCTTCTGCGCTCAAGCCCCGCCTCACTGGCCCCACCCGCTGGTGGCACATGCGGCCTGGCGCTTGCCCACCGTAACATCGACGCCCACCGTGCTTGCGGGCGCCGCCCGCGCGTAACGGCAGAGGGCCGTTCCGCTCGCGTGCGGTCGCGTGCGGGAGGTCGGCACCGGTCCCGTCCTGATGATGCATCCCTTGGCACTGCGCCTGACTACAGCCTGAGACCCCGTGCCACCAGAAACCCCGAGCCCCTGGCGCCTGTCCGTCGCGCCCATGATGGACTGGACGGACCGCCATTGCCGCGTGCTGCACCGCCTCATCACACGCCGCACGCGGCTGTACACCGAGATGGTGACCACGGGTGCGCTGCTGCATGGCGATGTGCCGCGCCACCTGGATTACAGCGAGGCCGAGCACCCGGTGGCGCTGCAGCTCGGCGGCAGCGAGCCCGGGGATCTGGCCGCGTGCGCCCGGCTGGCCGAGCGCTGGGGCTACGACGAGATCAATCTCAACTGCGGCTGCCCGAGCGAGCGGGTGCAGCGCGGCGCCTTCGGGGCCTGCCTGATGGCGGAGCCCGCGCTCGTGGCCGATGGCGTGGCCGCGATGCGCGAGGCCAGCACGCTGCCGGTGACGGTGAAGCACCGCATCGGCATCGACCGCACCGAGAGCTATGACTTCGTGCGCGATTTCGTCGGCACCGTGCACCGGCGCGGCGGCTGCACGGTGTTCATCGTGCATGCCCGCAACGCCTGGCTGCAGGGCCTGAGCCCCAAGGAGAACCGCGAGATCCCGCCGCTGCGCCACGAGCGGGTACACCGGCTCAAGCGCGATTTCCCGACGCTCACCATCGCCGTCAACGGCGGGCTGGCGAGCGACGACGCGCTGGCCGAGCAGTTGCAGCACGTGGACGGGGCCATGGTGGGCCGGCACGCTTACCACGAGCCCTGGGCGATGGCCGGCTGGGACACGCGCTTTCTCGGCGCCGCGGCACCCGCCGCCACCACGCGGGCGGCGGTGGAAGAGGCCTTCGTGACCTACATGGAGGGCCTGGCCGCCCAGGGCACACCGTGGTCTCATGCCAGCCGCCACATGCTCGGCCTGTACAACGGCCAGCCCGGTGCACGGCGCTGGCGCCAGGTGTGGAGCGACCACCGCCTCAAGGGCGAGCGGCCGGGCGCCGTGATGCGCCTGGCCCGCGAGGCCATGGCCGCGCGGGCGCTGGCCTAACATCGCCGGCATGAGCGTACCCTCTTCATCCACGCCCGTGCTGGGCATCATCGGTGGCAGCGGGCTTTACGAGCTGCCGGGCCTCGTGGACACCCGCTGGGTCGAGGTCGACACACCCTGGGGCGCGCCGTCCGATGCCATCTTCCGCGGCCGGCTCGTCACCGATGCGGGCAGCGCGGAGCTCGCCTTCCTGCCGCGCCACGGCCGCGGGCACCGCATCCCGCCGTCGGAGGTGAACTACCGCGCCAACATCGCTGCGCTCAAGGGCCTGGGCGTCACGGACATCGTCTCGCTGTCGGCCGTGGGGAGCTTGCGCGCCGACCTGCCGCCGGGCAGCTTCGTCATCGTCGACCAGTTCATCGACCGCACGGCGCAGCGCCCGAACAGCTTCTTCGGCCGCGGGCTGGTGGCGCACGTGTCGATGGCCGAGCCGGTGTGTCCGCGCCTGGGCCGCCACGTCGAGCGCGCGTTGCAGCGCCAGGGCGTGGCGCCCGTGCGCGGCGGCACCTACCTCTGCATCGAGGGGCCGCAGTTCAGCACCAAGGCCGAGAGCGCGCTGTACCGCTCGTGGAACTGCAGCGTCATCGGCATGACCAACCTGCCCGAGGCCAGGCTCGCGCGCGAGGCCGAGATCTGCTACGCCAGCGTCGGCATGGTCACGGATTTCGACTGCTGGCACCCGGCGCACGACGCGGTGACGGTGGACGCCGTGATCCAGGTGCTGCTGGCCAATGCGGGTGCCGCGCGCACGCTGGTGGCCGGCCTGGCGCACGATGTGGTGCACGATCCGGAGGCTGCCGCCTGCCCCTGCCGCACGGCGCTGGAGCACGCGCTCATCACCTCGCCCGAGGCGCGCGACCCGGCCATGGTGGACAGGCTCGCGGGCATCGCCGGCCGTGTGCTCGGGCGCGATTCAAGTCTTCACAGGTTGTGAGCCGGGCTTGACCAGGCCGGGCGCTGACTCCCCGCAAGCGCTGCGCCCGCCGCCCATGGACGAACGCGCCGCAGCCGCCGCCTCGGCGAGCATGGCTTGCCGCTGCTGCTCGATCGCGGCTCCCCGGCCGCCTGGCTGGTCAACCTGCTGCAGGAGCGCAACACCCGCTTCATCATGCGCTGCGACACCCGCAGCGGTGACTGGACCGCCCTGCGCCGCTTCATTCATGGCAGCGCGCCCGAGGCCCACATCACGCGCGGCGCCCCGCAGCCGCCAGACGCCGCCGATCGGCAGCGCTCGCCCCAGGCGCCCACCGTCCGCGTGGTCCGCCAGATCGCCCCGAACGGCCAGACGCGGGTGCATCGCCCAACAGGCCGTGCAACCCGGCCTACACACTGACCGTCCTGCAAAGTTCGCCACATCGGGCCCTGAGGCCCTGAGGCCTGCGCAATCTGCGCAAAGCGCGGCAAAGCGGCTGAAAAGTCACGGGCCGTACCGTGAGGTTGTCGCCTACCTTGGCACCCGTCGGCGCCACAGCGCAATGGCGGCCATGCCAGGGGTACGGCGAATTTAACCGCAGCCGCCACGGCGCACGAGCCCGATAAATCATTGGAGAATATGCAATGCCTATCCCCGCAACCGGCTCAATTCCGGGATCCGGCCTTTACAATCCGGCGACGAATAATTCAAATTTACTCCCGGACGTCAAGACCCAAAAAGACGGCGCTACGAAAGTTGCCAAGCCGGACATTACAAAGCAGGTTCAAGATCTTGATATGAGGATCAAGGGCATTCTTGGCGATCGGCACACAGCGTCTACCTATACAAACAAACTCAATGGGCACCAGGGCAAGGCGACGGTCGACATCCTAAATATCAATTACAAGCAATTGATGGAGACGGCAAACGATCCGAATCTTTCAGAGGCGAAGCGTACAGAACTGAAGGGTTTGATCCAGGACATTCGCAATATCGGTGACTCATTGGAAAATTCAGGATGGTACAAGTCCAACCCAAATCCTGCGTTGCAACAAGGCAGCAAGATATCGGTGGGCTTGGGTCGCTACGCAGATGTGCTCGAGAAACAATTGAATGCGGCTTCGTTGAAGCCTGCGAATGCGGGGAATGCGGCTTTGAACCGTGTATTGGATGGTGATTCTGAACTGATGGTATCAGACACAGCAATCACTCCGCAGACTGTAGTGCCCGTCTTGAGGGCTCTGGTGACAGAACCTGAATTGAATAAGAAGATTGACGCAGCCACCAGTTGGCGAGATGTCCTCAATATCGCGCAGGCGCAGATTGACAAGCTGCCGCCCACCAGCACACAGAGTGAAGCACTTCAAAAATTCTTTAGTACCATCAAGCAAGCGGCAAGTGAGAAAGCCGCCCAGCCCTGAGCCCGGGCCCCCCGTCGTGGCCCAATGGAGCGAACTCGAGGGGCTCCATGACCTCGCGTGTGGAATATGACCCTGAATCCGTGGCCTCACCCAGCAACGCGCGCACCCCGCGGGTGAATCCGAGGTGAGTTGCACGCGGGGAGTCGGGACAATGACGTGCCATGCGCCCGATCCAAGTCAAGCAACTCGACCATGACCTCACGCCGACCGCTGGCCTGGCCTTGGTCGGACACCACCTGAAGACGTTGGCCGCGGTGCTTGCCGAGGTCGATGCGGCGCTGCCGGTGCGCGCTGGCGTGGCCAGCAGCGACATCGTACGCAGCTACCTGGGCCTGCTGGTGCACCCGAGTTCGACACCAACCGCCGTAAGTGCTTGATCCATATAGGCCAGGCCTTGGAAATTGCCACTACAGCAGCGGCATCTGTGCGTCGATGGTCGG
>JAUMBF010000149.1:0-7286 GCA_032115875.1 Rubrivivax sp. | reverse complement strand
GCTGGCAGAAGTTCCGCCACATCACATGGCCGTCGATGGCCGCGCTGTACTTCACCTCGACGATCCTGTCCATGATCTGGACGCTCGGTGACTTCAACAGCGTCTACCTGCTCACCGGCGGCGGGCCGGCCGACCTGACCCACGTGCTGGCCACCCTCGGCATCCGCTACCTGCGGCTCGATCAGCTCGAGCTGGCCATGGCCAGCATCGTCGTGGCGATGCCGCTGGTGCTGCCGCTGGTCTACGTCATGATGAAGAGGCTGTCCAAGTGAAGCTGTCCTGGCGCAAGGTCAGCCGCGAGGCGCAGCTGTTGCTGGTGGCCGTCCCGGTTCTGCTGTGGACGCTGATCCCCGTCTACCACCTGCTGCTGTTCGCCATCAGTCCGCCGGGCAAGGCGACCTCGGGCCGCCTGTGGCCCCAGGACCCCACCTTCCAGAACTTCGACATCGTGCTCAACCAGAAGCACTTCTACCTGACGCACTTCTGGGTGCAGATCGGCAACTCGCTGCTCATCGCGGTGGCCACCGGGCTGATCACGCTGTTCGTGGCCACCTGCGCCGCCTTCGCGATCAGCCGCCTGAAGGTGCGCGGCGGGCGCACGGTGCTCAACCTGGCCTTGTTGACCTACTTCATCCCGGCGGCCTTCCTGGCGGTGCCGATGTACAAGACCATGGCGGTCTATGGGCTGCTGAACAATCGTTGGTCCATGATCCTGGCCATGGTGACGATCGCCTCGCCCTACTGCATCTGGGTGCTCAAGCAGGCCAGCGACAAGCTGCCCTGGGAGCTTGACGAGGCCGCGCGCATCGACGGCGCGACGCCGATGCAGCTGTTCCGCCTGGTCTACCTGCCGCTGATGGTGCCGTCGCTGGTGGCGGTGGGCACCTACTCGCTGCTGCTGGCCTGGAACGAATACCTCTACGGTTTCCTGCTGCTGTCCAAGGAGGTCGAGATCCCGCTGGCGGTGGCGCTGGGCAATTTCCTCAACGCCGACGACTCGCCTTGGGAGATCCTCATGGCGACCGGCTTCATCTACGCGCTGCCACCGGCGGCCATCTACTACGCGTTCAAGCGCTACATGGTGAGCGGTCTCACCGCGGGCGCCGTCAAGAGCTGAGCACAACATGGCAGCGGTCGAATTCAGGAAGGTGTTCAAGACCTACGGCGGCAAGGTCAAGGTCATCCACGGCATCGAGTTCGCCATCCGTGACGGCGAGTTCGTCGTGCTGGTGGGCCCCAGCGGCTGCGGCAAGAGCACGCTGCTGCGCATGCTGGCGGGGCTGGAAGAGATCACCGGCGGCGAGATCCTCATCGACGGCAAGGTCGTCAACGACCTTGAGAGCAAGGACCGCGACATCGCGATGGTGTTCCAGAGCTACGCGCTGTACCCGCACATGACGGTGCGCGAGAACATGGGCTTCAGCCTGAAGCTGCGCAAGGCGCCGGCGGCGCAGATCGGGCAGCGTGTGGCCGAGGCGGCGCGCATTCTGAACCTCGATCCGCTGCTCGAGCGCTACCCGCGCGAGTTGTCGGGCGGCCAGCGCCAGCGCGTGGCCATGGGCCGCGCGATCGTGCGCGACCCCAAGGTGTTCCTGTTCGACGAGCCGCTGTCCAACCTCGACGCCAAGCTCCGCGTGGCGATGCGCTCCGAGATCAAGGCGCTGCACCAGCGGCTGCGCACGACCACGGTCTACGTCACGCACGACCAGATCGAGGCCATGACCATGGCCGACCGCATCGTGGTCATGCACGACGGCGTCATCGAGCAGCTCGGCACGCCGCTGGAGCTGTTCGACCGGCCGCAGAACCTGTTCGTCGCCCAGTTCATCGGCTCCCCGGCGATGAACGTTTTCGCCGGGCGCATGCAGGGCGGCGCTGTCGAGGCGCTGGGGGCGCGCTGGCCGCTGCCACCGGGCCTGCAGGCGGCCGACGGGCAGGACGTGCAATACGGCGTGCGCCCGGGCGATCTCGAGCTGGCCGCCGAGGGCACGCCGGCCCGGGTGGTCGTGGTCGAGCCCACGGGCGCCGAGACGGAACTGCTGCTCGAGCTCGGCGGCCAGACGCTGACGCTGGTGCTGCACGGCCGCACCGAGGCCCGGCCTGACGACGTGGTCCACCTGCGCCTGAATGCCGCGAAGGCCCACGTGTTCGACACGCGCAGTGGCCAGCGCATGGGCTGACGGCCCCGCCGACATGGTTGCAACGCTGGCACGCCGACCCGTGGCACCCCCGCGCATCCTCGTCATGGGCGTCTGTGGCAGCGGCAAGACCACCGTCGGCCGGGCCTTGGCCCTGGCGCTGGGGTTGCCCTTCGTCGAGGGCGACGAACTGCACCCCAGCGACAACGTGGCGCGCATGGCCGCGGGGATCGCGCTGACCGACGATGACCGCCGCAGCTGGCTCGATGCCATCGCGGCCCGCCTGGAGGACGCTGCGGCCCGCGCGCAGGGCGCCGTGGTCGCCTGCTCGGCGCTCAAGCGCGCCTACCGCGACCGCCTGCGGCGTGCGGCGCCCGACCTGCGGGTGGTCTGGCTGCACGGCGACGAGAGCCTGCTCGCACGCCGCCTCGCCAGCCGCACCGGCCACTACATGCCGGCGTCGCTGCTGCCCAGCCAGCTCGCGACGCTGGAGCCGCCCCGCGCCGACGAGAATGTGTTCGCCGCCGACATCGGGCAGCCGCCCGAGGCACTGGTGCAGGGCCTCGTCGCCCAGCTTCAGGAGCCCGCCGCGTGATCGACAGTCGCACCTTCCGCCTTGATGGCCGCCTCGCGCTGGTCACCGGCTC
This sequence comes from Rubrivivax sp., assembly GCA_032115875.1. Lineage (GTDB taxonomy): Bacteria > Pseudomonadota > Gammaproteobacteria > Burkholderiales > Burkholderiaceae_C > Rubrivivax. The sequence goes on along the minus strand of JAUMBF010000149.1, from coordinate 4,501 downwards.
GTCCACTGGCATCGGCCTGGCGCTGGCGCGCGGGCTGGCGCAAGCCGGTGCGCCGGTGGTGCTCAACGGGCGCGACCGTGCCCGGCTCGCGGCTGCCGCCACCACGCTGCGCGCCGAGGGCCACACTGTCCACGAGAGCGCCTTCGATGCCGCCGACGCTGCAGCCGTCGAAGCCGCTGTCGCGTCCATCGAGGCCCAGCAGGGCCCGATCGAGATCCTCGTCAACAACGCCGGCATCACCCGCCGCGCCCCGTTCACCGAGCTGGCGGTCGAGGACTGGAACGCGGTCATGAGCACCAACGTCGATGGCCCCTTCCTCGTCGGGCAGGCGGTGGCGCGGCGCATGGTCACGCGGCGTCGCGGCCGCATCGTCAACATCTGCTCGGTGATGAGCGAGCTGGGCCGCCCGGGCACCGCGGCCTACACCGCCAGCAAGGGGGCGCTGAAGATGCTGACCAAGGCCATGGCCATTGAGCTGGCGGCGCACGGCATCACGGTCAACGGCATTGGGCCCGGATACTTCGCGACCGAACTCACCGCGCCTTTGGTGGCCGACGAGCAGTTCAGCGCCTGGGTCGCCCGCCGCGCGCCGATCGGGCGCTGGGGCCGGGTCGAGGAGCTGGCCCCGGTGGCGGTGTTCCTGGCCAGCGATGCCGCCGCCTTCGTCAACGGGCATGTGCTCTACGTCGACGGCGGCATGACCGCCGCGCTGTAGCGCCGCGCCACGCTGCCGCAGGGCCACGGAACATCGCGATGAAGCCGCTCAAGAACGTGCTCGGCCACAGCCTCGACCGGCTGGGCGAGGCCATCGTCGCGGGCCGCCACCCCCCCGGCGCCAGCCTGCCGCCGGAGCCGCTGCTGGGCGAGGAGCTCGGGGTCAGCCGCACCGTCGTGCGCGAGGCCATCAAGTCGCTGGTGGCCAAGGGCATGCTCAGCACCGGGCCCAAGGTCGGCACGCGGGTGCTGCCCTCGGAGCGCTGGAACTGGTTCGACCCCGACGTGATCGGCTGGCAGTCCAAGGCCGGCCTGACGCGCGAGTTCCTGTGCGACCTGCAGGAGCTGCGCCGCGTGGTCGAGCCGGCTGCGGTGCGGCTGGCCGCGGAGCGGGCCACGGTCGATGACCTGACCGGGCTGGAGCAGGCCTACGCCGGCATGCGCGACGCCATCGAGCAGGGGGGCGATTACGTCACGCACGACCTCGCGTTCCACCAGGGCCTGCTGCGTGCCTGCCACAACCGCATGGTGGTGCAGATGAGCAAGGCGCTGGTCACGCTGCTGCGCACCAGCTTCGAGATCTCGACCAGCAAGCCTGACGGCCCGGCGCAGTCGCTGCCGCTGCACCGTGCCGTGCTCGACGCCGTGATCGCGCGCAACCCGGCGCGCGCCGAACGCGCCGCGCTGACGCTGATCGACAGCGCCCAGCAGGACATCGAGCAGGTCCTGGCCTCGCGGCGGCAGCTGCCGTCGGTGGCGGCGCCGCCCGCGCGGCTCAAGGCCCGCACGGGCCGCGGCGCCGGTGACCGGCCCGCTCGCCCCTGACCCAAGCACAGCAGGACAGACTGATGCACATCCTCATCACGGGCGGTGCGGGCTTCGTTGGCGCCCGGCTGGCCCGCTCGCTGCTGGCCCGCGGCACGCTCGCGGGGCACCGGCTCGAGCGGGTGGTGCTGGCCGATCAGGCCGCGCCCCCCGAGACGCTCCTGGCCGACGGCCGCGTCGAGGCCCTCGTGGGGCCGCTGCTTGCGCAATGCGAGTCGCTGCGCGAGCGGCGCTTCGACGGCGTGTTCCACCTGGCCTCGGCGGTGTCGGGCGAGTGCGAGCTCGATTTCGACCTCGGCATGCGTTCCAACCTCGACAGCACGCGCGCGCTGCTGGAGGCGTTGCGCATGCGGCCGGCCGCCGCTGCCGCCCCGCCGCGCGTGGTGTTCTCGAGCTCGATCGCCGTCTTCGGCCCCGACCCCGCGCTGCCGCTGCCCGCCGTCTGCGCCGACGACACGCTGCCGGCGCCGCAGACCAGTTACGGCACGCAGAAGCTGATCTGCGAGCACCTGATCGCCGACTACACGCGCAAGGGCTACATCGACGGCCGCGCGGCGCGGCTCGTCACGGTCACCGTGCGCCCGGGCCGGCCCAACGGCGCAGCCAGCTCCTTCTTCAGCGGCATCGTCCGCGAGCCCCTGGCCGGCGAGGAGGCGGTGCTGCCGGTGGACCCCGAGGTCGCGCACCCGGTGTCCTCGCCGCAGCGCACGGTCGAGGGGCTGATCGCCGTGTTCGAGGCCAGCCGCGAGGCCTTTGGCGGCCGCTTGGCGCTCAACCTGCCGGCGCTGAACGTGACCGTGCAGCAGATGCTCGACGCCCTGGAGGCGGTGGCCGGCCCGCGGGTGCGCGGGCGCGTCGTGCCGCGGCGCGACGAGCGCATCGCCGGTATCGTGGCCAACTGGCCGCGCGCCGTGTCGGCGGCGCGGGCCGCCCGGCTGGGCCTGCGGCCCGAGGCCTCGTTCGAGGACATCATCCGCCAGTACATCGAAGACTGCCGCCGCAGCGCTCCGCAGGCGCTGCGCGGCCTGGAGTAACGAATGAACCAGATCGACCTGAAGGGCCGGCAGGCCATCATCACCGGCGGTGCCCGCGGCATCGGCCTGGCCATCGCCGGGCGGCTGCTGCGCTCGGGCGCTGCCGTGCGCCTGTGGGACATCGACGCCGGGCAGCTGGCCGAGGCCGCGCGCGCGCTGACGCCGCTGGGTGAGGTGCGCACCGACATCGTGGAACTCACCGATGACGCGGCCGTGGCCGCGGCCACGGCGCGCGCGCAGGCCGCCGACGGGCGCATCGACATCCTCGTCAACAACGCGGGCATCACCGGCGGCAACGCGCCGACCTGGGAACTCGACCCCGGTGTCTGGCGCCGCGTCGTCGAGGTCAACCTGGTCGCGCCCTACCTGACCTGCCGGCACGTGGTGCCGGCCATGATCGCCGCCGGCTACGGGCGCATCGTCAACATCGCGTCGGTGGCGGGCAAGGAGGGCAATCCCAACGCCTCGCACTACAGCGCGAGCAAGGCGGGCCTGATCGCGCTGACCAAGTCGCTGGGCAAGGAACTGGCCACCCGGGGTGTGCTCGTCAACGCCGTGACGCCGGCCGTGGCCCGCACGGACATGTTCGCCCAGATGACGCAGCAGCACATCGACTACATGCTCGGCAAGATCCCGATGGGCCGCCTCCTCGAGGTGCAGGAGATCGCGGCCATGGTGGCGTGGCTCTCGAGCGAGGACTGCTCGTTCTCCACCGGGGCGGTGTTCGACATCACCGGCGGGCGGGCCACCTACTGAGTCGCCGGTCGCTACACTGGCGGGCCCCACGCAAGCCCGTGGAAACCCGAGCTCATGAGCCTGACCACACCCCCCGCCGACACCGCCGCGCCCGCCTACGATCCCAGTGCCAAGCAGAAGTCTCAGGCCAAGACGTCGCGCATTCCGATCAAGATCGTGCCCAGCGGCGAGGTGCTGAAGAAGCCCGAATGGATCCGCGTCAAGGCGGGCAGCCCCACGACGCGGTTCTATGACATCAAGAAGATCCTGCGCGAGCACAAGCTGCACACGGTGTGCGAAGAAGCCTCGTGCCCGAACATCGGCGAGTGCTTCGGCAAGGGCACGGCCACCTTCATGATCATGGGCGACAAGTGCACGCGGCGCTGCCCGTTCTGCGATGTGGGGCACGGCCGGCCCGACCCGCTGGATGCCGACGAGCCGCTCAACCTGGCGCGCACGATCGCGGCGCTGAAGCTGAGCTACGTCGTCATCACCAGCGTCGACCGTGACGACCTGCGCGACGGCGGTGCCGCGCACTTCGTGGCCTGCATCGAGAAGACGCGCGAGCTCTCGCCGGCCACGCGCATCGAGATCCTTGTGCCCGACTTCCGCGGCCGCGACGACCGCGCCCTGGGCATCCTGCGTGCCGCGCCGCCCGATGTGATGAACCACAACCTCGAGACCGTGCCGCGCCTGTACAAGGAGGCGCGCCCGGGCTCCGACTACGCCTTCAGCCTGAACCTGCTGAAGAAGTTCAAGGAGCAGGTGCCCGGCGTGCCCACCAAGAGCGGCCTCATGGTGGGCCTGGGCGAGACCGACGACGAGATCCTGGCCGTGATGCACGACATGCGCGCGCACGGCATCGACATGCTCACCATCGGCCAGTACCTGGCGCCCAGCGGTCATCACCTGCCGGTGCGCCGTTACGTGCACCCCGACACCTTCGCGATGTTCGAGCGCGAGGCCCGCGCCCTGGGCTTCAGCCACGCCGCCGTGGGCGCCATGGTGCGCAGCAGCTACCACGCCGACCAGCAGGCCCACGCCGCCGGCGTGGTCTGAGGGCCTCAGGTCAGGCGCCCGCAGCCTGGGGGCCTGCGGGGCGCGTCAATCTACTTGTCGCGTCATCAAGCGGCCAGAGGCCGGCTATTGCCGCCGCGCGCGACCGCAGCGGTGACCACCTCCGTTCGTTCTGG
>JAUMBF010000148.1:0-9410 GCA_032115875.1 Rubrivivax sp. | reverse complement strand
CCTCGCTGCGGCTCTGGATGATGCGGCCTTCGTGCTCGGTGATCGAGCAGAAGGTGCAGCCGCCGAAGCAGCCGCGCATGATGTTCACGCTGAAGCGGATCATCTCCCAGGCCGGGATCTTGGTCGGCCCGTCGTGGCCGCCGTCGGCGTCGGCATAGGCCGGATGCGGCGAGCGCGCGTACTCGAGGTCGAACACCCAGTCCATCTCGGCCGTCGTCAGCGGGATCGGCGGCGGGTTCAGCCACAGGTCGCGGTCGCCGTGGGCCTGCACCAGCGCGCGCGCGTTGCCGGGGTTGGTTTCCAAGTGCAGCACGCGGTTGGCGTGCGCGTAGAGCACCGGGTCGGCCTTCACCTGCTCGTAAGCCGGCAGGCGGATCACGGTGCGCTCGCGCGGCGGCAGCGCCAGCGCGCCGCTGGCCTTGCGGCTGGCGGGCATGGCCACCACGGTTTGCGCCGGCACGGCTGGCGCCGCCGCGCCCTCGTCCTTGGCGCAGGCCTGGCCCTGCTCGGCCGCGGCCTCGCTGGTGGTGAGGTAGGGGTTGATGTGGGCGTCGATGCGGCCCGGGCGGTCGACCTCGGTGGAATCGAGCTCGTACCAGCCGGCAAAGCGCGCGGCGCTGTCGCCATCGGTGCGGCGCATGAAGGCCGTGCCGCGGATGTCGGTCATCTGGTGGATGGGCTCGCGGCGCGCCAGCCGGTGTGCCACCTCGACCACCGCGCGCTCGGCGTTGCCGTACAGCAGCAGGTCGGCCTTGCTGTCGACCAGGATGCTGCGGCGGACCTTGTCCTGCCAGTAGTCGTAGTGCGCGATGCGGCGCAGGCTGGCCTCGATGCCGCCGATGACCACCGGCACCTCAGGCCAGGCCTCCTTGCAGCGCTGCGTGTACACCAGTGTGGCGCGGTCGGGCCGCCGGCCGCCCGCGCCCCCGGGCGTGTAGGCGTCGTCGCTGCGGATCTTTCGGTCGGCCGTGTAGCGGTTGATCATCGAATCCATGTTCCCGGCCGCCACGCCGAAGAACAGATTGGGCCGGCCCAGCGCCTTGAAGGGCTCGGCCGACTGCCAGTCGGGCTGGGCGATGATGCCGACGCGGAAGCCCTGAGCCTCGAGCACGCGGCCGATCACGGCCATGCCGAAGCTGGGGTGGTCGACGTAGGCGTCGCCGGTGACGATGACGATGTCGCAGCTGTCCCAGCCCAGGCGCTCCATCTCGGCGCGGCTCATGGGCAGGAAGGGCGCGCGACCGAAGCGCTTGGCCCAGAACGGCTTCCAGGCGGTCAGCGCCTTGGCCACCGGCATGGCGGGCGACGGCGCAGCGGCGATACGGCGGTCGAGCAGCGTGGAACTCACGGCGGTGGGGCACCGGTGGTTCGGCCGGGCATCTGGGGGGCAAACCGCCATTGTCGGCCCGGCGACCGCAGGCTGCACGGGCCGGCGGCCGATCGCACGCACATGCAGGGCCTTTTGGCTCGCGGCCGGGTGGGCACGGGGCGCTGCGACCGCGCGCACGGGCCAAGCCGGCAGCCCGAACCCGGCCGGGGCCGCTGCCGCAGCCCCGGGGCGCGACTCATGGCTTCACAGGCTCCAAGGTCACAGACGACGCCAGCTCGTCGTCATCGAGCTCCTCGGCCAGGAAGCCGCCGCTCTGGTGGGCCCACAGGCGCGCGTAGATGCCGCCGGCAGCCAGCAGGCTCTTGTGGTCGCCCACCTCGACGATGCGACCCTTGTCCATCACCACCAGCCGGTCCATCGCGGCGATCGTGCTCAGCCGGTGCGCGATCGCCACCACCGTCTTGCCCTCCATCAGCCGGTACAGGCTGGCCTGGATCGCCGTCTCGACCTCGCTGTCGAGCGCGCTGGTGGCCTCGTCGTGCAGCAGGATGGGCGCGTCCTTGAGCATGACGCGCGCGATGGCAATGCGCTGGCGCTGGCCGCCACTGAGCTTGACGCCGCGCTCGCCGACGTGGGCGTCGTAGCCGCTGCGGCCCTTGGGGTCGGTCAGGCCGTCGATGAAGTCGGCGGCCTCGGCGCGTTCGGCGGCGCGGCGCATCTCGGCCTCGGTGGCTTCTGGGCGGCCGTAGACGATGTTCTCGCGCACCGATCGGTGCAGCAGCGAGGTGTCCTGCGTCACCATGCCGACCTGACGGCGCAGGCTGTCCTGGGTGACGCCGGCAATGTCCTGGCCGTCGATCAGCACGCGGCCTTCCTGGATGTCGTACAGACGCAGCAAGAGGTTGACGACCGTGCTCTTGCCGGCGCCCGAGCGGCCCACCAGGCCGATCTTCTCGCCCGGCTGGATGACGAGGTCGAGCCCCTCGATGACCTTGCGGCCTTTGCCGTAAGAGAAGCCCACGTTGTCGAAGCGCACCTCGCCGCGCGTGACCTTCAGCTCCACCGCGCCCTCGCGGTCGACCACCGCGCGCGGCCGCGACAGCGTGGCCATGCCGTCCTGCACGGTGCCGATGTGCTCGAAGAGGGTCGCCATCTCCCACATCACCCAATGCGAGATGCCGTTGAGGCGGAACGCCATGGCCGTGGCGGCGGCCACCGCGCCCACGCCCACCAGCGAGCCGGCCCACAGCTGCAGGCTCACCGCGGTGATGCTGGCGATCAGCAGCACCGACAACAGCTGGTTGACGGTCTCGAACGCCGTCACCAGACGCATCTGCGCGTTGACGGTACCCAGGAACTCCTGCATCGCTCCGCGCGCGAACAGGCTCTCGCGCTGCGAGTGCGAGAACAGCTTGACGGTGGCAATGTTGGTGTAGGCGTCGGTGATGCGGCCCGTCATCAGCGAACGCGCATCGGCCTGCGCCTCGGCGACCTTGCCCAGCCGCGGCACGAAGTACCACAGCGTGGCCCCGTACAGCGCCAGCCAGCCCAGGAACGGCGCCATCAGCCAGGCGTCAAAGGCGGCCATCACGCCCACCATCGTGGCGAAGTAGATGACCACGTACACCAGGATGTCGGCAAAGATCAGCCAGGTGTCGCGCACCGCCAGCGCCGTCTGCATGACCTTGGTGCTGATGCGGCCGGCGAACTCGTCCTGGTAGAAGGCCATGCTCTGCGCAAGCATCAGGCGGTGGAAGTTCCAGCGCAGGCGCATCGGGAAGTTGCCGAAGATGCCCTGGTACTTGAACAGCGCCTGCAGCGCCGCGAACAGGATGCTCAAGGCCAGCAGGCCGCCCAACATGGCCAGCAGCGAGCCGTGGCGCTGCCACAGCTCGGCTGGCGGCGTCTTGGCCAGCAGGTCCACCACGTGGGCCATCATGCTGAACAGCAGCGCCTCGAAGGCACCGATGGCGGCGGTGAACAGCGTCACCAGCAGCAGCAGCGGCCGCACGCCCCGGGTACAGGCCCACAAGAAGGCGAAGAAGGTTGTCGGCGGGTCGGCCGCAGCCTGGGATGGATACGGATCCACCAGCCGTTCGAAGAGACCAAACACGGGCGCTCCCTGTCTTGTTGTCACCCGCCGCCGCTGCGGGGCAAGCCTCGATTATCGAAGCCGCCCAGCCAGACCCGGCGGCGCGTGCGGTCGCTGCCGTCGGCGCAGGCTCGGGCGAGCCGATCGTTCAGCCACGGCCGCGCATCAGCGCCTCGACCAGCGCCTCGGCGCGCGCACTGGCGGCGGCGTCCATCGTGATCGTGCGGCCCCACTCGCGCGCCGTCTCACCCGGCCACTTGTTGGTGGCGTCGAGCCCCAACTTGCCGCCCAGGCCACTGACGGGCGAGGCGAAGTCGAGATAGTCGATCGGCGTGTGCTCCACCAAGGTGGTGTCGCGCACCGGGTCCATGCGCGTGGTGATGGCCCAGACGACGTCCTGCCAGTTGCGGATGTCGATGTCGTCGTCGGTGACGACGATGAACTTCGTATACATGAACTGCCGCAGGAAGCTCCACAGCCCGAACATCACCCGCTTGGCGTGGCCGGGGTAGGCCTTGCGGATGGAGATGATCGCCAACCGGTAGCTGCAGCCCTCGGGCGGCAGGTAGAAGTCGACGATCTCCGGGAACTGCTTGCGCAGGATGGGCACGAACACCTCGTTGAGCGCCACGCCCAGCACGGCGGGTTCGTCGGGCGGCTTGCCGGTGTAGGTGGAGTGGTAGACCGGTTCGCGCCGGTGCGTGATGCGCGACAGGCGCAACACCGGGAACCAGTCCTGCTCGTTGTAGTAGCCAGTATGGTCGCCGAAGGGGCCTTCGAGCGCGTGCAGGTAGCCGCCGATCTCCTTGAGCTTCACGCCGTGCTCGCTTTCACCCACGAAGCCGGGTTCAGCGGGCGGAATGTGGCCCTCCAGCACGATCTCGGCGCTGGCCGGCACCTGCAGCCGGCGCCCGGCCTCGCCGACGCCGCTGTCCACCACCTCGGTGCGGCCGCCGCGCAGCAGGCCGGCAAACTGGTACTCCGACAGCGTGTCGGGCACCGGCGTCACGGCGCCCAGGATGGTGGCCGGATCGGCGCCCAGCGCCACGGCGATGGGGAAGGGCTGCCCCGGGTTGGCGCGCGCGAATTCGCGGAAGTCCAGCGCGCCGCCACGGTGGGCGAGCCAGCGCATGATCACCTCGCGGCGGCCGATCACCTGCTGCCGGTAGATGCCCAGGTTCTGCCGCAAGCGCGGCTGCGCCACGCCCTGCGGGCCGCGCGTCACCACCAAACCCCAGGTGATCAGCGGCCCGGCGTCGCCCGGCCAGCAGGTCTGCACCGGCAGGCGGCCGAGGTCGACCTCTTCGCCTTCGATGACCATCTCCTGGCAGGCGGCGCGCTTCACGGCGGCGGGCTTCATGTCCCACAGCGCCTTGCCCATCTGCAGCAGCTTGCCGGCGTCCTTCAGGCCCTTGGGCGGCTCGGGCTCCTTCAGGGTGGCCAGCAGGGTGCCGACGTCGCGCAGTTCCGACACCTCGGAGGCGCCCATGCCCAGCGCCACGCGCCGAGGGGTGCCGAACAGGTTGATCAGGCACGGGATCGTGCAGCCGACCGGGGCCGTGCACAGCAGCGCCGGGCCTGCAGATCGAAGGAGCTTGTCGCCGATGGCCGTGAGTTCGAGCTTCGGGGACACCGGTTCGTCGAGCCTTCGAAGCTCGCCCATCGCTTCGAGCTGGGCCATGAAGTCTCGGAGGTCTGCGTACTTCATCTCTAATGTGTCAAGTCTTTGAATTTCATATGCTTGACCAGGTATTTAGCGCTTGATAGAGTCCGGGTCGCCTCTAAAATACAGGGTTTTCCCGCAGCCTTGCTTGCTGCCTTTGAAGACCCGGGCGGTCGCAGCCGAGCCCGATGCGCCCCAGCGGGCCTGGGCCAGACCATTATGGGCAGCGCGCCCGCCGCCCGCCGCCGACCAACCCCGCGGCAAGACCGGAGAGTGACGACGATGCGAGCCGATGAGATGCTGCGCCAGGCTTGGCGCGCGACGAAGCGATCGACGGCCGTGTTTGCTGGCGACGTAGGCCGCGGCCTGCTGGCGGTCAGCCACAACACGCTGGCCGTGGTCGGCCTGGTGGCGCTGGTGGTGGTGGCCTTTGGCGTCGGCCGGCCCGACCTGCGGCACGAGCTGGAGCAGGCCACCCTGCGCTGGCTCCAGGACCGCCACGAAGCGCGCGAGCTGGCCAGCGGCAACGTCCTCACCAGCCTGGGAGAACCCGAGGCCGTGGCACGGGCAACGGCGCTCGACCCGGCATCGCTGGCCCGCGAACAGCGCGCCCTGACGCAGTGGATCGCCCGCCGCTACAAGGTAGCTCCCGAGCCGGTGAGCGCCCTGGTACGGGAAGCCTGGGCCCTGGGCGAGCGCGCCCGGCTGGACCCGACGCTGATCCTGGCCATCGTGGCCGTCGAGTCGAGCTTCAATCCGTTCGCCCAGAGTCCCATGGGTGCGCAGGGTCTGATGCAGGTGATGACGCGCGTGCACGACGACAAGTACGAGCCCTTTGGCGGCACGCACGCGGCGTTCGATCCCATCACCAACCTGCGCGTGGGCGTGCAGGTGCTGCGCGAGTGCATTGCGCGCGCCGGCAGCTTGGCCGAGGGCCTGCGCTTCTACGTCGGCGCGGCGCTGCTGGACAGCGATGGCGGCTACGCCGCCAAGGTCATGGCCGAACAGGCCCTGATGCGCGGTGTGGCCGAGGGCCAGGCCGTGCCGGTGAACGCATCGAACAGCCCGCCGTCGGCGGCACGCGAGGCTCTGGGCGATCCGGCGCGGCCAGCCGCAACGCGGCCGCTGCCCGCCGCCGCGCCGGCGTCGGCAACAGCGCCCGAGGTCGAGCGCGTCGCGCTGGTCCGCTGATCCCCCGGCGCTACACTGGCGCTCTGCGCGACTGGCGATAGGGGCTCCAGCGGCCCTGAGGTGGACGACCACCGGGAAGCGCAGGCTGACCCGGCGCCCTCCGCCGGTGTTGGCGTTTGCCGTGCGCCTGGGCAGCCCTCGGACGTGTCGCGCTCCTGCCTGAGGGGTGGCGCACCCGTCGGCCCTTCTTCCCGAAGAGGACTGCCATGTTCGAACGTTCCACCTCCACCCTGGCCGCCGTCGACCCCGAGGTCTGGGCCGCCATCCAGGCCGAGAACCGCCGCCAGGAGGAGCACATCGAACTCATCGCGAGCGAGAACTACACCAGCCCGGCCGTGATGGCCGCGCAGGGCAGCCAGCTCACCAACAAGTACGCCGAGGGCTACCCCGGCAAGCGCTACTACGGCGGCTGCGAGCACGTCGACGTCGTCGAGACGCTGGCCATCGAGCGCCTGAAACGGCTCTTCGGCGCCGGCTTCGCCAACGTGCAGGCCAACTCCGGCAGCCAGGCCAACCAGGCCGTGTTCTTCGGCCTGCTGCAGCCGGGCGACACCATCATGGGCATGAGCCTGGCAGAAGGCGGCCACCTGACGCATGGCATGCCGCTCAACATGAGCGGCAAGTGGTTCAAGGTGGTGAGCTACGGGCTCGATGCGAACGAGGCCATCGACTACGACGCGATGGAGCGCCTGGCCCACGAGCACCGGCCCAAGCTCATCATCGCCGGCGCCAGCGCCTACAGCCTGCGCATCGACTTCGAGCGCTTCGCCCGCGCGGCCAAGGCCGTCGGCGCCATCTTCATGGTCGACATGGCGCACTACGCCGGCCTCATCGCGGCCGGCGTCTACCCGAACCCGGTGCCGCACGCCGACGTCGTCACCAGCACCACGCACAAGAGCCTGCGCGGCCCGCGCGGCGGCATCGTGCTGATGAACGACGAGGCCATCGCCAAGAAGGTCAACAGCGCCATCTTCCCCGGCATCCAGGGCGGTCCGCTGATGCACGTGATCGCCGGCAAGGCGGTAGCCTTCCAGGAGGCGCTGCAGCCCGGCTTCAAGGTCTACCAACAGCAGGTGGTGGCCAACGCGCGCGTGCTGGCCGAAACGCTGATCGAGCGCGGCCTGCGCATCGTCAGCGGGCGGACGGAGAGCCATGTGATGCTGGTGGACCTGCGGCCAAAGGGCCTGACCGGCAAGGAAGCCGAAGCCATGCTCGGCGAAGCCCACATGACCTGCAACAAGAACGGCATCCCGAACGACCCGCAGAAGCCGATGGTCACCAGCGGCATCCGCCTGGGTACGCCGGCGATGACGACGCGCGGCTTCAAGGAAGAGCAGGCGCGCCAGACCGCGCACCTGGTCGCCGACGTGCTCGACCGCCCGCACGACGCGGCAAACGTGGCGGCGGTGCGCGCCAGGGTGGCGGCGCTGACGCGCGACTTTCCCGTGTACCGCTGAAGAACCGGCCGTGCGCTGCCCGTTCTGTGGCCACGAGGACACGCAGGTTGTCGAGACCCGCGAGTCCGACGAGGGCGACGTGGTGCGGCGGCGGCGGCGCTGCCTGCACTGCGAGAAGCGCTTCACCACCTACGAGCGCAGCGACATCCAGATGCCGTCGGTCGTCAAGAAGGACGGCACGCGCGTCGACTTCGACCCGGCCAAGCTCCGAGCCAGCATGAGCCTGGCGCTGCGCAAGCGCCCGGTCAGCGTGGAGCAGATCGACACCGCCATCGAACGCATCCAGGACAAGCTCTTGGCCAGCGGCGCGCGCGAGACGCCCAGCGCTCGGCTGGGCGAGCTGGTGATGCGGGAACTCCGCCGCATCGACAAAGTGGCCTATGTCCGTTTCGCGTCGGTGTACCGGCAGTTTGAGGACGTCGACGAGTTCCGGCAGCTGATCCGCGACATCTGAGGCCCGCGGGCCGGGCCAGGGCCTACCGGCACAGCCGGGGCCCCCGCCTGGGGGCCCTCCCCCCGGGCCCGCGCGATGGGGACGCAGGCTGCGCAGGCGATTCCTACAGTGCTCCGTCATCGGAGCATCATCGGAGTCGCCACCATGCCGAACCCGCGTTTGCGCCGCCGCGCAACCGGCGCCAGTCTCGTCGAGGTCACCATGGTGATGGCGCTTGCCGCGATACTGGCCGGCAGCGTGCTGCCGGGCTGGTCGGACGCACGCGATCGGCGCAGCCTCGAGGCCGCCTCGGCCCAGCTGGCCAACGACCTGCACCTCGCGCGCAGCCTGGCCGCTGCGCAAGGGCTTCCGGTACGCCTGGACAGCGTCGCGGCCCAGGGCTGCTACGCAGTGCACACCGGCCCGGCCCGGGCCTGTGTGTGCGACGCTGCCGGCGCGGTCCAATGCAGCGGTGATGCCCAGGCCCTGCGCGTGGCCGTGCTGCCGGGCAGCGGCCGCATCGCATTCAGCGCGTCGTCGGCTTCGATGCTGTTCGACGCCGACCGCGGCACGGTCACGCCCACGGGCACCCTGCGGCTGCAGCTCGCCGATGGCCGGGCCATCCATCACGTCGTCAACATCATGGGCCGTGCCCGCACCTGCTCGCCGCAGGGGGCAGTGCCCGGTCACCCACCCTGCTGAGTCACCCCCCCCGACTTGAGGGAGCGGCCGATCAGCGGCCAGCAAACGCCGACGGACGGCACGCGTGGCGCCCGTCCTGACCCGGCGGTCCGCCCACAATCGAGCCATGCATGCGTTTGCCCCATCGCCGCAGTCGGCCCGTCGGCTTGGCGGCTTTACCCTGATCGAGCTGCTGATCGCCGTGGCGATCGTCGCGATCCTGGCGACGGTTGCGCTGCCAAGCTTCCTGGATTCACTGCGCAAGAGCCGCCGTTCCGAGGCCTTTACCGCGATGGCAACGGTGCAGCAGGCCCAGGAGCAATACCGCAGCAGGAACGCCGGCTATGCCGGCACGCTGGCGCTGCTGGGCATCACCAGCAGCACCAGCACGCCCAGCGGCTACTACACGCTGTCAGTGATCACGGAACCGTCCACGATTGCCACGACCTACACCGTCAGCGCGGTCGCCGTGGGCGGCACCTCGCAGGCCCAGGACGGGAGCTGCAGGCGGATGGCGGTCAGGGCTTCCGGCGGACAGCTCAGCTACGCGGGCTGCGCCAGTT
>JAUMBF010000147.1:0-8274 GCA_032115875.1 Rubrivivax sp. | reverse complement strand
GCCCCTCCGCGCGGTGCCCGCCGGGGCGGGCGCCGGGCAGCATCCCGGGGCGATCATGCCGTCGGCTCCACCGGCGCATCGCGCCACAGCGCCTGCAGCACCAGGGCTGCGGCCACCAGACCGGCGATCGTGGACAGCAGCACCACCAGCGCCAGCGCCGCGGCGTGGCCGCCGAGCAGGCCGAGGTGCGAGATCACGCCCACGCCCAGCGGCACGAACAGCAGCGAGAGGTGCGCCAGCAGCCCGTCGGCCGCGGCCTCCACGGGCGCGGCCACCACGCGGCGCGTGGGCGGCCAGGCCAGCAGCGCCAGCACCAGGCCCAGGCCCAGCACGGGCCCCGGCAGCGGCAGCCGCAGCGCGCGCACCAGCAACTCGCCCGCGCTCTGCGCCAGCAGCAGCATCGCCAGGCCCTGCAAGGCGCTCATGTCAGGCCGCCTGGGCGCGGACGGCCCAGTAGTGGCGCGGCAGCGCGGCGTCGCCGAACCAGTCGCAGCGCGCCGCGCGCGCGCCCAGCGCGGCCTCGACCTCGGCCCGCGCCGGGTGGTTTTTCAGCACGCGGTGGCGGCTGCCGTCGTCCAGCCGGCGCAGCTGCCAGCAGTCGCCCTGCGCGTCGACCTCGGCGATGGGCGTGCTGCTGCCCTCGACGAAGCGGTTGTCGATGAAGACCACCGGCGCGCCCGGCGCCAGCCTCGCGAACAGCGCATCCAGCCAGCCGGCCAGCCGCGCCCGTGGCACGTGGCTCCACCAGAAGCCCACGAAGGCGGCGTCGAAGCGCTGCGGGCCCAGGCCGTCCAGCGTGTAGGCGTCGGCCGTGGCGAAGCGCACGCAGCGCGGCATCGCCGCCTTGGCGCGCGCCACGGCCAGCGTCTCGGGGTTGAGGTCGGTGGCCAGCCAGAACGCGGCGTCGCGCGCGCCGTGCAGCGTCCACCAGCCGGTGCCGGCGGCCACCTCGAGCACGCGGCGGCCGGCAAACACGCCCGGCAGCCAGGCCTCCAGCAGCCGCAGGTCGGCCTGCCGCTCGGGCTTGGCGTAGACGGCCTCGTACTCGGCGGCGCGGGCGGCGTAGTACGCCGCCATCGAGGCTTCGGGCGACGCCAGCGCGGCCATCACAGCCCCGGCAGCAGCCGGCCCGGGTTGAAGAGGCCGGCCGGGTCGAACTGCTGCTTCAGGCCGCGGTGGATGCGTGCCAGCGCCGGCGCCAGCGGCGCGAAGCTGCCGGCCGACTTGTCCTGCGCGCGGAACAGCACCGCGTGCCCGCCGACGGCGGCCGCGGCCTCGCGCAGCGTGGTGGCCGGGGCGCTGGTGCAGATCCAGCGCTGCCCGCCGCCCCACTCCACCAGCTGCCCGCCCGACAGCTCGAGCGGCGGCGTCACCGCCGGCACCGACAGCCGCCACAGCGCCGCGCCGGCCGCCACCGCGCGGGCGGCACTGGCGAAGAACTCGTCGCTGTGGTCGCGCAGGCCGAGCCAGAACGGGTCGGCTATCCCCGGCTCCACGCGCTCGCCGCCGATGCGCGCCAGCGCCGACTGCACCGCGGCCTCGGCGCCAGCCAGGCGCAGCACCAGCACGCCGTCCCACCAGGCGCTGGCGTTCAGCGGCAGCGGCTGGCCCAGCAGCTCGTTGACGCGGCGGATGGCACCGGCGGCGTCCAGCTCCAGCCGCGTCGTGGCCACGGCGCGCGGCAGCGGCAGCACCTTCAGCGAGACCTCGGCGATCAGGCCCAGCACGCCCAGGCTGCCGGCCAGCACGCGGCAGACGTCGTAGCCGGCGACGTTCTTCATCACCTGGCCGCCGAACGAGAGTACCTCGCCGCGGCCGTTGACCATGGTGGCGCCGAGCAGGTAGTCGCGCACCCCGCCGGCGGCCAGCCGCGCCGGGCCGGCCAGGCCCGCGGCCACCATGCCGCCCACGGTGCCGCCGGGGCCAAAGCGCGGCGGCTCAAAGGCCAGGCACTGGCCCTGCGCGGCCAGCGCCGCCTCCAGCTCTGCCAGCGGCGTGCCGGCGCGCACGGTGACCACCAGCTCGCTGGGCTCGTAGCGGCTGATGCCCGACAGCGGCCGGACGTCGAGCGCGTCCCCCGCCGGCACGCCGCCGTAGAAGGCCTTGGTGCCGCCGCCGCGGATGTCCAGCGGCTGCCCGTCGGCCGCGGCCGCGCGGATGCGGTCGACGAGGCGCGCCAGGGCCGGATCGGGCTGCGCCATGGCCTAGAAGCGCTCCAGGTGCGCGAAGGGCAGCAGGCCCTTCCTGACGTGCATCTTCCCGTACTCGGCGCAGCGCTGCAGCGTGGGGATGACCTTGCCCGGGTTCAGGCCGCCGGCCTCGTCGAAGGCACGCTTGACGCCGAACATGGCCTCGCGCTCCTCGGGGCTGAACTGCACGCACATGCTGCTGAGCTTCTCGACGCCCACGCCGTGCTCGCCGGTGACGGTGCCGCCCATGGCCACGCTGGTCTCCAGGATGTCGGCGCCGAACAGCTCGCAGCGGCGCAGCTGGTCGGGGTCGTTGGCGTCGAACAGGATCAGCGGGTGCAGGTTGCCGTCGCCGGCATGGAAGACGTTGCAGCAGCGCAGCCCGTACTTCTTCTCCATCTCGGCGATGGCCAGCAGGATGTCGGCCAGCCGCTTGCGCGGGATGGTCGAGTCCATGCACATGTAGTCGGGGCTGATGCGGCCGCTGGCGGGGAAGGCGTTCTTGCGGCCGCTCCAGAACCGCAGGCGCTGGGCCTCGTCCTTGCTCACCTCCAGCCTTGTCGCGCCGCAGCCCGAGAGCACCCCGAGCATGCGGTCGATCTCCTCGGCCACCTCCTCGGGCGTGCCGTCGCTCTCGCACAGCAGGATGGCCTCGGCCGAGAGGTCGTAGCCGGCGTGGACGAAGTCCTCCACTGCGGCCGTCATCGGCTTGTCCATCATCTCCAGGCCCGCCGGGATGATGCCGGCGGCGATGACGGCGGCCACCGCGTCGCCGGCCTTGCGCACGTCGTCGAAGCTGGCCATGATGCAGCGCGCCAGCTGCGGCTTGGGCGTGAGCTTGACCACCACTTCGGTGGTCACGGCCAGCATGCCCTCGCTGCCCACCACCAGCGGCAGCAGGTCCAGCCCCGGCGCGTCGGGCGCCTCGGAGCCGAACTCCACCGGCTCGCCCTCGACCGTGAAGCCGCGCACCCGCAGCACGTTGTGCAGCGTCAGGCCGTATTTCAGGCAGTGCACGCCACCGGAGTTCTCGGCGACGTTGCCGCCGATGGTGCAGGCGATCTGGCTGCTGGGGTCGGGGGCGTAGTACAGGCCGTGCCGGGCGACGGCCTCGCTGATGGCCAGGTTGCGCACGCCGCACTGCACGGTGGCCGTGCGCGCGTGCACGTCGACCTGCACGATGCGGTTGAACTTGGCCAGCGACAGCGTCAGGCCCAGCGGGTGCGGCATGGCGCCGCCCGACAGCCCGGTGCCGGCGCCGCGCGCCACCACCGGCACGCCCAGGCGGTGGCAGGCCGCCAGCACGGCGGCCACCTCGGCCTCGGTCTCGGGCAGCGCCACGGCCAGCGGCAGCTGGCGGTAGGCGGTCAGGCCGTCGCACTCGTAGGGCACGGTGTCCTCGGACTGCCACAGCAGCGCATGGGCCGGCAGCAGCGGGGCCAGGGCCTGGACCAGGCGCCGCTGCTGGGCGCGGCGTTCGGTGGCATCGGGCGGGGTGCCCGGCTCGGTCGTGGGCAGCGGCGCGTTCATGCACAGACTGTAGCGCCGGGCCTGCCGGCGATTCAGCCGTGCCCGGTGAAGACTGTCAGCACCCCGGTGTAGCCGTAGACGTGGTGGCGCGCCACCTCGCCGGCCGCGAAGAAGCCCACCAGCGGCACCTCGGGCCCGCCGCCCGACAGCGCGTGCTGCACGAGCTGCAACTCGGCCGAGGGTCCCCCGAAGTGCGGCCCGCCGCGCCCCGAGCAGGACACATAGATGGCCCCGGCGATGCTGCGCGGCCCGCCCGGCGCGTTCTCGTCGGCAGGCGCGGGGGTGTCGGGGCTCTCGCCCGCGACGAGGGCCGGCGACGGCGCCGATTCCAACTCGTCGCGGATCTCGGCGCAGATGCGCACGAGGTCGCGCCGCGCCGCCTGCACGTCGCGCTGGCAGAAACCCAGCGACATGCCCGGCTCCACCCGGTCGGCCACGGCCACGGCCGCGCGGGCGGGGTCCAGGCCCACGAGGTGGCGCACGCGCGTGTCGGCGCCAAACTGGCCGCCGCGGCCCAGCATCGCGGCATCGGCGTCGGCCAGCGCCACGAGCGTGGCGCGCAGCCGGGCCAGCGCCGTGCGCGGCTCGGCCAGGTCGGCCAGACCGATGTCGCGCAGCAGGCAGGGCAGGGCCGGCTCGCCGTCGAGCGCCAGCACCAGGTTGCGTTCGGCGGCCGTCACGCGGCGCACCGGCCCCAGGGGCTGCGAACCCTGGGTGACGCGCGACACCAGCGCCACCTCGCGCGTGAAGGCCACGCCCGACAGGCCGCCGCGCCAGGCGCCGTCGGCCACATGCACGGCAGCGCCACGCGACGAAGCCAGTCCGCCAAACACGTAGCCCGAGCTCAGGCGGTCGCTCATTTCGCCGATCAGCTCGGGCAGATCAGGCGTGGCTGGGTCGGCGTGCACCAGCGCGCTGAACGGCTCGATGCGGTGCAGCTTGCGAGCGCCCGAGAAGACCTCGAAGCGCCCGGCGGGCAGCGCCGCCAGCATCAGCACCAGCGCGGGCTCGTCGAAGTACTCCACCCCCATGGCCGCCACGCCGACACCGACACTGCCCACCCAGGCCACACCCGGCCAGCGCTGGCGCAGGGCGGCCAACAGTGCGTCGGCGTCCCCGGCGAAGTGGTCGGTGAAGTAGACGAAACCCAGCGACAGCGGTCCGCGCGCGCTGGCCTCGTGCTCGGCGCACCGCGCCTGCACCTGCGCCGCAGCCAGCGCGAGGGCGCCGCGCCAGTCGGGGTGGGTGGCGTGGCCGACGAGGAAGGCGTGCATGACGGCGCTTCGGGCGGTCGTTCAACGACGCTTGGGCACCGCACGGCCGGCGGGTCGGGCTGCCGCCCTGGCGGCCTTGGCCGCCTTGCCCGGCAGCGAAGCCGCGCTGTCCAGGGCGCTGGCGGCGACGTCCAGCGAACGCGCCACCGCGGCGCCGGCCAACGACCGGGCGCCGTCCTGGGCCGTGTCCCTGAGGGCCTGCGCAGCCAGCTCGGTGAACTGCTGCGTGAGCGCGCCCCACCACTGCATGGGGTCGACGGCCGCAGCGGTCGGCCCGGCAGCCTGGGCACGCGACGTGGCCTTGCGGCGCGGCCGTGCCGGGGACTTGGGCTCGGGTGCCGGTTTGGTAGACGGCTTGATCTTCAGCGACTCCGACAGCTCGGCCATCGGCAGGTTCATGCCCTGGAGCGTGCTCAGCGTCATGCGCTGGACCTCCAGCGCCTGGATCGTGGTGGCCAGCAGCCGGGCGTTCTGCTCGAGCCAGAACTGCACGGTCTTGAGCTCCTGGATGCGCTTGTCAAGCTCGGCGGGGTCCAGGGTGGGTGCGATCCACTGGCCGACGTTCGGCAGCCCGGCACCCGCGTTCTTCAGCAGGCCTTGCAGGAAGTCGAAGCCCGGCACGTGGCGGGCGAAATCGGCCGCGGAACTCATCACCGGTCTCCTTCGGGTGCAGTCGCGGCCCGCCGCGGCCGCCGGACCATTGTGCGCCAGCGACGCTGGATTCCTGCGGCCCACGCCGCCGGCGGTGGCCACCTGCACCGTGCCCACGGTCGGCAGGCCCAGCGCTTCGGCCAGGCGCGACGGGATCGCGGTGCCGGTGGCACCGGTGTCGACAAGGAACTCCACCGCGCGGCCGGCCAGACGGCCCATCCAGCGGTAGTGGCCATCAGCGCTGCGGCGGATCTCCACCCTCTGGCCCTCGATGGACAAGCGCGTCTGGCGCTGAAGGGCCTGCCAGGCCTGCACGCCCAGAAACACCGTCAGCCCCAACAGCAGCCACCCCGTGGCGTGCTTCAACCCACGCGGCGGCTCGCTCATGGCCGCTGGCGCCCGGCTCTCAGGGCGCCGCTGCCACGGCCTTGTCGACGCTGAGCACGAGCCGCCCCAGCGGCGCGTCGGCCTCGGCGGTGTCCAGGCTGAACGCGAGGGTGTCGCCCGGGGTGAGCCGCAGCGCCCCGGTCGGGCCGTCGGAGGCGCCGTCGTGCCACCGGACCGGCAGCGCCAGGGCGAGCAACGTACCGGTGGCCAGCGGACGGCGCTGCGCCGCGGCGGACAGCCAACGCCCGAAGCCCCCGGCGCCAGGGTCGCTGCCGGCATCGGTCTGCCCCGCCACGCGGCCGGCATGCATCACGCGCAGCTGCCCGTCGATGCGGCCGCGGCGCCAGGCGGCGCCGAGCTCGTCGGGCGTCACCGCCACCGGGCCGAAGGCGGCCCGTGCGTGCGTGTGCAGCCGCCAGGCCGCGGTGTCCGCCGCGGCTTGCTGCGCCTCGGCGGCGAGCAGCAGCAGTCGAACGGCTTCCAGCGCGGTGTCGGTGTCGGCCCCGCAGGGGATGTCGGCCGTGATCACCGCCAGCTGCGGCTGCAGCTCGAAGGGCGGATCGGCCGGCAGCGACAGCCGGGCGCCGGCCAGCGCGCCGCCGGCGCCTGCCTCGAGCACATCGCCCACGGTGCGCAGCCAGGCCACCGGCCGCGGCAGCGGCGCCAGGCAGCGGCCGGGGTCGAAGGCGAAGGCGTGCCGCGCCTTGCCGGCGTTGAGGGCGGCTGCGAGATCCTCGAGTTGCGGCGAGACGAAGTTCCAGTCGTCCAGCAGCTGCTGCATCGTGGTGGCGATGCCGGCAGCGAAATGGGCTTGCGTGAGGTCGCGCGAGACGACGGCGAGCTGGCCGTCGCGCGAGCCGTCCATCAGAGAAGCGAGTTTCATGGGCAGCGGGTGTCGATGGCACTATTGTGGGGTGAGCGCTTCCGACCCCAGTCCCGTTGCGCAGCCGGGGGGCGCACCCCCGGCGCGTCGCTGGCCGCAGGCGGCAGCCCTGCTGGTGGCGGTGGTCCTGGTGCACGTGCTGGCCTTGACGGGCCTGGTGGCGGCCGGCGGGGGCACGCCGGCCGTCGCGGCGCCTGCGCGCGGGGCGACCATGGCGGTGCGCACGGTGCCGGTGCCGGCGGAACCGGTTGTGGCGCCCGTCGTCGCACCCTGGGAGCCGCCGGCCGGCCGCCCCGGTTCCCGTCCGGCACCGCCCGACGCGACGGCGGCCACCGGCAAGCCCTTCGTCGACAGCGGCCCGCCGTCCGCCTCGTCCGGCGCAACGACCGCCGCCATGCCGGCCGGCCCGGCCACCGAGCCGAGCGCCACCGCCCCACCGGGATCGCCCGAGCCGCAGCTTGTGGCTGCGGCCACGCCGACTGCGGCGGCTGCGCCATCGGCACCCGCCGCACCTCCCGTGCCGCGCTACCGCGCCAGCCTGCCGCCGCCCTTCGAGGCCCGCTTCGACATGCGCCGCGGGGCCCTCGGAGGCCAGGCGGACTGGCGCTTCGGCAGCGTGGGCGGGCGCTACCAGCTCGAGCTGCAGACCCGGGTCTTGGGCCAGAGCATCAGCCACCTGCGCAGCGAGGGGGGCACGGGCCGCGCCGGGCTGGAGCCTGTGCGCTTCGTCGACGGCCGGCGCGGTCGCGACCGGCGCGCCGTGAACTTCCAGCGCGACGCTCCCGGTGGCCCGCGCATCAGCTTCAGCGGCCCGGCCCACGAGCTGCCCTTGCCCGAGGGCGTGCAGGACCGACTGAGCTGGCTGTTGCAACTGGCGGCGATCGTCGATACCGACCCAGCGCTGCGCCAGCCCGGGGCCCGCGTGTCGATGTGGGTGGTGAGCCCGCGCGGCGACGCCGACGTCTGGACTTTCGAGATCACCGGCACCGAGCCGCTGCGCGGCGACGACGGCCTCCCGCAGCCGGCTCTGGCCCTGCAGCGCAAGGCCGACCGCCAGCTCGACACCGAGGTGCGCGTCTGGCTCGACCCCGCTGCGCACCACCTGCCGCTGCGCGCCGCCTGGCGCCACGACGGCGAAGGCCCGGTGGTCGAACTGCGGCGCCTGGCGCTGGCCTGGCGCTGATTCGCCGCGCCCCGGGACCTTGAAGCAGGCACTGCGGATCCCCATCTGCCGCGGCATGCAGATGCTCTACAACTCCGACCACTTCGTGGTCGTCCACTTCGACGCCCCCGGTCGCGAACCCGACAGCGCGGCAGGCGGCTACGAGATCGTGGACAAGTTCGCACGCCGGGAGATCTA
>JAUMBF010000146.1:0-4869 GCA_032115875.1 Rubrivivax sp. | reverse complement strand
AGCTGCTGCGCCTCATGGGCGACGAGCGCGTGCGCGATGCCAACCTGCGCGCCGCGCAGCAGGCCGCCAACGCCTGGCAGCGCACCGTCGACCAGATCAGCCAATCCCTCGCCGACGCCCTCATGAACGGCGGCATGAAAGCCGGCGAGGCGCTGAAAAACTACTTCCGCACCCTGATCCTCCAACCCATCATCCGCGCCGCCGTCGACCCCATCGCGCGCACCATCACCGGCGCCCTGGGCCTGGCCGGCGCGGCCGGTCCTGCAGCCGCCAGCGGTGGCGGTGGCGGCCTGGGCGGCTTGGGCAGCATCTTCAGCGGCCTCAGCGCTGTCGGCAGCAGCATCGGCTTCATCGGCTCCGGCGCCGGCATGACGATGGCCGGCCAGGCCATCCCCGCCTTCCAGGCGGCCGGCGCGGCCATCAGCGGCGGCAGCGTCGGCGCCGGCCTTGGCATCGGCCTGGGCGCTGCGCTGCCCTTCCTGGCGCTGGGCGGCATCCTGGCTGCCGGGTTCAGCCGCAAACTGAAAGACCAAGGCCTCGAAGGCACCTTCGGCGCGCGCGGCTTCGAGGGCAGCCAGTACCAGTTTTACAAAGGCGGCTTCCTGCGCTCGGACAAGACGGTCCTGTCCGCGGTCACGCCCGACCTGCAGACCCTGCTGAACGACACCTTCGTCAGCGCGCGCGCCAACATCGGCACCATGGCGCGGGAGCTGGGCTTGGCCACCGATGCGCTGGCGGGCTTCAGCAAGGACATCAAGCTGTCCTTCATGGGCCTGACCGAGGAGCAGATCCAGCAGAAGCTCGCGCAAGAGCTCGGCCTCGTGGCCGACGAAATGGCGCGCCTGGTGGCCGGCGCGGGCGCAACCGCCGACAGCCTGCAGCAGCTCTACCAGGCCGTCATGTCCGAGCGCGCGCAGCTCGAGACGCGGCTCCTGCAGCTGCAAAGCAACACTGCCGAGCTGCGCCGCCGTGAGCGCGAGAGCCTGCACGAGACCAACCGCGCCCTCTACGACCGCATCACCGCGCTGGAGGACGAGCAGGCAGCCCTGGAAGACGCCAAGCGCGCGGCCGCCGAGGCCGCGCAGGCGCTCGAGGAGATCAAGCGCGCCGCGGCCGAGGCCGCGCAGGCGCTGGCGCAACAGATCGCCCAGCTGCAGGGCGAGCTGCAGCAGGCCGAGGCGCAGCGCCTCAGCATCGCGCAGGCCGTGGTCGGGGAGCGCACCGCCCTGGAGCAGCGCCTGCTGCAGGCCCAGGGCAACACCGCCGCCCTGCGCGAGCGCGAGCTCCAAGCCTTGGACCCGCTCAACCGCGCCTTTGCCCGCTTCGTCCTGGCCGCGGAAGACGCCGCCGCTGCGGCCGGCACGGCTGCGCAGAACGTGGCCGCGCTGGCTGGGGCGGGGCAGGGCATCGCGCAATTCGTCGCGCAACTGCGCGCCGGCGGCTCCACTGCAACGCCCAGCCCCGCGGCTGCCCGATCGGCCTATGCCGCCACGCTCAGCCTGGCGCGCGCCGGCAACGCTGAGGCGTCAGGCCGCATCACCAGCGAGGCACAGACCCTCATCGCTGCCGTCACGGCCCGCGCGCGCAGCGCCGCAGAGGTGCGCGCCATCACCGCCCAGGTCGCCGCCGAGCTCGAGGCGCTGCCCGCCGTCCAGAGCTGGCAGGACCAACAGGCCGCGCTGCTGCAGCAGATCAGCAGCAACACCAGCAACAGCACCGCGCTGACCCGCGCCCTGGTCGACGCCACGGCCGCCGGCTTTGCCCGCTTGGACCTTACCGCCGATGGCCTCCTGACCGCCGCCGAACTTGAGTACGGCTTGGGCAATCTGGCCACCGGCGCGCAGATCGCCGCCCTCATCGCCGCCGTGGACGTCAACGGCGACAACATGATCAGCGCCAGCGAGCTGACCGCCGCCAACGTGCGCAACGGCGCCGCCGCCACCGGCGCGGCCCTGACCGCGCTGCAGGCCGTCACCGGCAATGGCTTCGCGCGCCTGGACACCACCGCCGATGGCCTGCTGACCTACAACGAACTGCAGGCCGGCCTCGCCGGCAAGGCCAGCGACGCGCAGATCGCCGCCCTCATCGCCGCCGTGGACGTCAACGGCGACAACATGATCAGCGCCAGCGAGCTGACCGCCGCCAACGTGCGCAACGGCGCCGCCGCCACGGGCGCGGCCCTGACCGCGCTGCAGGCCGTCACCGGCAACGGCTTCGCGCGCCTGGACACCACCGCCGATGGCCTGCTGACCTACAACGAACTGCAGGCCGGCCTCGCCGGCAAGGCCAGCGACACGCAGATCGCCGCCCTCATCGCCGCCGTCGACGTCAACGGCGACGGCATGATCAGCGCCAGCGAGCTGACCGCCGCCAACGTGCGCAACGGCGCCGCCGCCACGGGCGCGGCCCTGAGCGCGCTGCAGGCCGTCACCGGCAACGGCTTCGCGCGCCTGGACACCACCGCCGATGGCCTGCTGACCTACAACGAACTGCAGGCCGGCCTGGCCGGCAAGGCCAGCGACGCGCAGATCCTCGCGCTGCTGCGCGCGGTGGACACCAACGCCGACGGGCAAATCGGCGAGCTCGAGCTGCTGCGCGGCCTGACCGGCACCGTGGCGGACGCTGCTGAAGGCACCTTGACCGAAAACGAGAAACAAGTCGCGCAACTGCGCGACCTTGTCACCCAGACCATCGTCAACAGCACCCGCCTCGGCACGTTGAATGTCTCGATCAACGCGCTGACGGCGCAACTGCTGGCCGCGACCGAAGAACAAAAGAAGCAGGCGCGGCTGCAATCTCTGCAGGCCCAGGGGCAATTGCTTGTCGAGGATTTCCCGCGGCAAAAACGCCAATACGAAGACACCTACGCCGCCTACATGACGGGCCCAGGCGTCGGCGAAGCCCCTGCCTGGCTCACCGCGCAATACATCGAAACCGTAGTCAAGCCCATCGAAACCCTGCGCGAGCAGATCCGCTCCCTCGGCGGCGTCCCCCAGTTCGCCGCCGGCGGCCTGCACAGTGGCGGCCTGCGCCTCGTCGGCGAGCGCGGCCCCGAGCTCGAGGTCACGGGCCCGGCCCGCTACTGGAGCGCCGCCGACACCACCGCCATGCTCGGCAACAGCACCCGCCGCGAGGAGCTGCTCGCCGCCGAGATCCGCGCCCTGCGCGCCGAGGTGCAGGGCCTGCGCAGCGAGGCTAGAGCGACGGCCGAAAACACCGGCAAGACCCAGCGCCTGATGCAGCGCGTCACCCGCGACGGCGAATCCATGCAGGT
Organism: Rubrivivax sp.; assembly: GCA_032115875.1. Lineage (GTDB taxonomy): Bacteria > Pseudomonadota > Gammaproteobacteria > Burkholderiales > Burkholderiaceae_C > Rubrivivax. The sequence goes on along the minus strand of JAUMBF010000146.1, from coordinate 1,595 downwards.
GACCGACGTCACCCCGGCCCCATGAGCGCCACCGGCCCACGCCACGCCCACCCGCAGGCCCGCCCATGAAAGTCATCAAGCCGGTCACCTTCGTCGCCGCCACGCACCTGGTCAGCAGCACCGCCACCGAGGTGCACGCCGCCTACAACCCGGCCACCACCTACGCCAAGGACGCCTTCGTCGACTACGGCACCCACATCTACCAGAGCCTCGTCAACAGCAACACCGGCAACCAGCCCGACACCAGCCCAGCGAAATGGTTGCTCATCGGCCCGGACAACACGCACGCGATGTTCGACGACCAGACGTCGACCGCCACCACCAGCAGCTCGCCCTTGACCGTCGTCCTCGACACCGGCCTGTGCAACTCGCTCGGCTTGCTCGGCCTGGTGGGATCGCAGGTCGTCGTCACCGTGAAGGACGACACCGGCGGCAACGTCGTCTATTCCAAGACCATCAGCCTGGACGGCACCTTCATCTACGACTGGTATCAATACTTCTTCGAGCCCTACGTCCAAATCGGCGAGGTGGTATTGACCGACCTGCCGCCCTACCTCACGGCCGAGCTCACGGTATCCCTCACCGGCACCGGCACCATCCAGATCGGCACCCTCACGTGGGGCACCCAGTACGACCTGGGCGATGCCGAATACGGCGCCGGCCTGGGCATCATCGACTTCAGCAAAAAAGAGACCGATGAATTCGGCGTGACCACGTTTGTCCGCCGCGATTTCAGCAAGCGCCTGACCGCGCGGCTCATGCTGCCCAACACCCAGATCAACCGCGTCCAGCGCGTCCTGGCCGACCTGCGCGCCCAGCCCGCCATCTGGGTCACCAGCGACGTACCCGACCTGGCGCCGCTCACGGTCTACGGTTTTTTCCGCGACTTCAACATCGAAGTGGCCTACCCCACCGAGAGCTTCTGCAGCCTCGAGATCGAGGGCCTGACCTGATGCCCCCGCGCCGCCCCGCCTGACCGCCCACCGCCAGCGAGCCCCGCCACCATGCCCACCGCCCCGACCCCCATCACCCCGCTGCCCACCGCGCCCAGCCGCGCCGACCCGGCCAACTTTCCGGCGCGGGCTGATCTTTTCCTCGCGGCGCTGCCCACCTTCGGCAGCCAGCTCAACGCCAACGCGAGCGCCGCGTTCGGCAACGCCAGCGAAGCGGCTACCGCCGCCAACAACGCCGCCGCGTCGCAGACCAGCGCCGCCGCTTCTGCGACAGCGGCTGCAGCCTCGGCTGTGACCGCTGTCAACGCCCCCGGCACCAGCGGCACGTCCACCACGTCCCTGACCATCGGCACCGGCGCCAAGAGCTTCACCACGCAGGGCGGCAAGGCCTGGGTGCTGGGCCAGTGGGTCATCATCGCCAACAGCGCCGCCGCCGCCAACTGGATGCTGGGCTACATCACGGCCTACAACAGCGGCACCGGCGCGATGACGGTCGAAGTCACCAGCACCGGCGGCAGCGGCACCTTCAGCACGTGGAACATTGCCCTCAGCGCCCCCAGCAGCGACGCCGTGCCGCTGGCGCAGCTGCTGGCCGGGCTGCAGCAGGCGCTGGATCTGGCCGGCGTCGCCGCGCGCGAGGTG
>JAUMBF010000145.1:0-8451 GCA_032115875.1 Rubrivivax sp. | reverse complement strand
GCCTGCGGCAGCCCGCTGACGCCGGCCTTGAGCACCGGCCAGTTCAGGCCCCACACCAGGGTGAGGGCCACCAGCACCCAGAACTGACGCGGGCTGAGCGCCGGCATCAGCGCTCGCCGCGGCTGCCAAGGTAGCGGTTGCGCCTGAACATCAACACCAGGCCCACCACGACCACGGTCATCATCAGCACGGCCACCCACACGCCCGAGCTGTTGTGGATGAGCGGCAGGAATTCGAAATTCATGCCGAAGAAGCCCGTGATCAGGTTCAGCGGCAGGAAGATCGCCGTCAGCGCCGTGAGCGTGCGCATGATGGTGTTGGTGCGGTGCCCGAGGGCGCTGAAGTGCATCTGCACCGCCGTCTCGGCGCTGTGCTCCAGCCGCCGCACGTGGGTGAGCACGCGCTCGATGTGCTCGAGCACGTCGCGCGAGCGCACGCGCAGCAGCTCGCGCTCGCGGCGCTTGTCCTTGGCCGGCTCGTCGGGCCACTCGTCCATGGCGTCGATCCACTCCTGCACGGCGCTGCGCTGGTCTTCGCAGGTGTCCTCGAGCATGTGCAGCGCATTGCGGCTTTCCAGCAGCATGGCCCAGTCGTCGAAGCGGCTGCGCGGGTCGAGCAGCTCCTGCTGCAGATAGCCGAGCTGGCGCGTGAGCAGGCGCCGCAGGTCGAGGTAGCTGTCGACCATGTGGTTCACCATGCGCAGCATCAGGTCGGCGCTGCCGCTGGGCAGCCGCGCGCCGACGCGCGACTCCGGTCCCGCAGCCATCGCCGCCAGCCGCGCGGCGAAGTACTCGCGCACGGCGCAGTCGGCCGGGTGCACGGTGATGAGCACACGGTCGAAGACGGCGAAGCCCACCGGGCTGGTGTCGATGCCCTGCAGCGCCTTGCGAGCGCTGGCCAGCGTGCCGCGCGAGTCGTCGACGAACAGGCTCTCGGTGCCTGCGCCCGGGGCCAGGCGACGGAACACGAGCACGTCGTACCAGCTGGTGTAGTCGAAGTGGCTGGGCAGCTGGTTGTTGAGCAGATCCGAGACGTGCAGGTCGACGAGCTGCCCGCCCGTCCAGCGCTGCAGCGCGGCCTGCACGCTGGCGCTGTGCACCTCGAACTCGCGGCGGGCGCTGCCCACCCAGACAAAGCCGCCCTCGGGCAGGGCCTCGGGCAGGGCGTCGAGCTCGCGGAACTGATCGCCAGCGATGTGGAAGACGCGCATGCGCGAAGCCGGCGGTGCGCTTCAGCGCTGGCTCAGCAGCCGCGCGGCGTCGAGCGCGAAATAGCTCAGCACGCCGTCGGCGCCGGCCCGCCGGAAGGCCAGCAGGCTCTCCATCATCACCGCGTCGTGGTCGAGCCAGCCGTTGGCCGCCGCCGCCTTGAGCATGCTGTACTCACCACTGACCTGGTAGGCGAAGGTGGGCACGCGGAATTCGTCCTTCACGCGGCGCACGATGTCGAGGTAGGGCATGCCGGGCTTGACCATCACCATGTCGGCGCCCTCGGCGATGTCCAGCGCCACCTCGCGCAGCGCTTCGTCGGAATTGCCGGGGTCCATCTGGTAGACCTTCTTGTCGGCCTTGCCCAGGTTCTTGGCGCTGCCCACGGCGTCGCGGAAGGGGCCATAGAAGGCGCTGGCGTACTTGGCGCTGTACGCCATGATGCGCGTGTGGATGCGGCCCGCGCCCTCCAGCGCCGCGCGGATCGCTCCGATGCGGCCGTCCATCATGTCGCTGGGCGCCACGATGTCCACACCGGCCTCGGCCTGCACCAGCGCCTGCCGGCGCAGCACGTCCACCGTCTCGTCATTGAGGATGTAGCCGGTGTCGTCGAGCAGGCCATCCTGGCCGTGGCTGGTGAAGGGGTCGAGCGCCACGTCGGTGAGAACGCCCAGACCCGGAAAGCGCCGCTTCAGCTCGCGCACCGCAGTGGGCACCAGGCCCTCGGGGTTGAGCGCCTCGCGGCCATCGGGCGTCTTCAGGGCCGGGTCGATCACCGGGAACAGCGCCATCACCGGCACGCCCAGCGCCACGCACTGCTCGGCCACGGCGAACAGGCCGTCGACGCTGCGCCGCTGCACGCCGGGCATGCTCGCCACGTCCTGCACCTGGCGCTGGCCGGCCAGCACGAACACGGGGTAGATGAAGTCTTCGGGGGCCAGCCGCGCCTCGCGCACGAGGGCGCGCGTGGAGGCATCGCGCCGCAGTCGTCGCGGCCGGCTCGCCGGGTAAGGAGGCTGGGGCATGCTGGTCGTCCGCGAACTCATCGGCTTCTCCGAAAGGGCCAGGGTGCGCCCGGGATGCCGCTGTGGCAGGCCAAAATTTGTTCTGCTAGAGTGGCCGTCGGATGATAGCCGCGAGGTTGTCGTTCCCTGCTTCTCCTCCCTGAGCAGGTGCCTTGGCGTGATGACAGCGGCAAGGCTTCCCGGCCCTGGCTGCGTGCCAGGGCCGCTTTTTTTGCCCCCCCGATAATCGCCCGCATGTGCAGCGGCTATCTCTGGCTCAAGGCCTTTCACATCGTCTTTGTCGCGAGCTGGTTCGCGGGCCTGTTCTACCTGCCCAGGATCTTCGTCAACCTGGCGATGGTGCCCGTCGACAGCCACGCCGAGCGCGAACGGCTGCTGCTGATGGGGCGCAAGCTCTACCGCTTTTCGAGCCTGCTGATGCTGCCGGCGTTGCTGCTCGGGCTGTGGCTGTGGCTGGGCTGCGGCATCACCGGGGGATGGATGCACGCCAAGCTTGCGCTCGTGATCGCGGTGCTGGGCTACCACCACCTGTGCCGCTCGCTGCTGCGGCGCTTCGAGCAACTCGCCAACACGCGCAGCCACCGCTGGTTCCGCGTCTTCAACGAGGCCTCGGTGCTGGCCTTCGCGGCCATCGTCGTGCTCGTCGTCGTCAAGCCTTTCTGAATGTAGCGGCGCGATGACCGCGGGGCACCGCAGTTCGGCCACCTGGCTGGCCCTGGCCTATGCGCTGCTGGTGCTGTACGCCAGCCTGTACCCGTTCGAGGGCTGGCGCTGGCCTCCCGGGCGTACCGCGCTGGAGATGGCGGCACTGCCCGAGGCCATCCACCACGACGCCTTCGATCGCTGGTCCAACAGTCTGGGCTACGGGCCGTTGGGACTGCTGCTGGCGCTGGCCGGGCTGCGCAATGGCTGGCGCGCGCGCTGGGCCGTGCCGTTGGCGGCGCTGCTGGCGGCAGGGCTGTCGTTCGGCTGCGAGTGGCTGCAGCACTTCGTGCCGGAGCGCGTGCCCACTCGCGGCGATTTCCAGCTCAACGCGGCCGGCGCCACGGGCGGTGCGCTGCTGGCTTGGGGGCTGCAGGCCGCCGGGCTCGTCGACCGCTGGAGCCGGCTGCGACATCGCTGGTTCACGGGCGACGCCGCCTACGCGCTGGCACTGCTGGTGCTGTGGCCCGTGGGGCTGCTGTTCCCCGCGCCAGCGCCCTTGGGACTGGGCCAAGGGGTCGAGCGGGCACGGACCTGGCTCGCCGAGGCGGTGGCCGGCATACCCTGGGCCGAGCCCCTGGACGCGCTGCTGCAAGCGTCACCCGCCGGGCCTGGAGCGCTGTCGCCGCAGGCCGAGTGGATGGTCACCGCCCTGGGCCTGCTGGCGCCTTGCCTCGTGGCCTACGTGATCGCCCCGCAGGGCTGGCGCCGGCTGGGCCTGGCGCTGGGCGCGCTGACCCTGGGCGTGGCCACCATGACGCTGTCGACAGCCCTCCACTTCGGCCCGCAGCATGCGCTGACCTGGATCGGGCCGCGCACCCTGCCCGCGCTGGCCACAGGCCTGGTGCTGGCACTGGCCTGCCTCGCGCTGCCGGCCCGGGTGGTGTGCGGCCTCGGTCTGATGGTGCTGGTGGCGATGGTCATGCTGGTGTCGCAGGCGCCGGCCGACCCCTACCTGACGCAGAGCCTGAAGGCCTGGGAGCAGGGCCGCTTCGTTCGCTTCCACGGTCTGGCCCAGTGGCTGGGCTGGCTGTGGCCTTGGCTGGCCATGGCCTGGCTGCTGGCGCGTCTGGCCCGCCCCGCACGGGGCGCAGGCTGAGGCCCGCTGCCTACAATCCCGCGCGATGAGCAGCTACTACCGACACCACGTCTTCTTCTGCCTCAACCAGCGCAGCAACGGCCAGGCCTGCTGCAATCAGCACGACGCGCAGGCGGCGTTCGACCACTGCAAGGCCAGGGTCAAGGCCGAGGGGTTGGCCGGGGCCGGGGGCGTGCGCATCAACAAGGCCGGCTGCCTGGACCGCTGCGCGGGCGGCCCGGTGTTGGTGGTCTACCCCGAAGCCACCTGGTACACCTACGTCGACCGACAGGACATCGACGAGATCATCGAGCGCCATCTCCAGGGTGGCGAGGTCGTCGAGCGGCTGCGACTGGCGCCCGACGTGGGGCGCTGAACGGCGTGAACGCGCTCACCGAGCGCCGCAGCGTGCCCGGGCCGGCCGGCGCGCTGGCCTGCGCCATCGACCTGCCCCCGGTCGGTACGCCCGTGCGCGGGCTGGCCGTGCTGTGCCACCCGCACCCGCTGCACGGCGGCACCCTCGACAACAAGGTCGTGCAGACCTTGGCGCGCGCCGCGGTGCAGTGCGGATGGCGCGCCGTGCGTTTCAACTTCCGCGGCGTCGGCGGCTCGGGCGGCACCTGGGACGCCGGCCGCGGCGAGATCGACGATGCGCTGGCCGTGGTGGCGCAGTTCCGCGCTGCCGGCGAGCCGCTGGTACTGGGCGGCTTCTCGTTCGGCGGCTACGTGGCCACGCAGGCCGCGCGGCACCTGGCCGAGGCCGGCACCCCAGCCGAGCGCCTGGTGCTCGTGGGCCCGGCGGTCGTCAACTTCGAGGCGGCCGCGGTGCCCCTCGACACGCTGGTGGTGCACGGCGAGGCCGACGACGTGGTGCCGCTGGCGGCGGTGCTCGACTGGGCCCGCCCGCAGTCGCTGCCGGTGACGGTGCTGCCCGGCGCCGGGCACTTCTTCCACGGCCTGCTGCCGCAGCTGCGGCAGATCGTCGCGGGCACGCTGTCGGCACGCGCGGCGTGATGCGGCGGCGCGCGTTCGGGCTGCTGCTGGCAGCGCTGCTGCTGGTGCCCGCTGGCGCGCGGGCGCAGGCCCAGGCGCCCGAGGTGGCCGCGCGCCAGCACCTCTTGATCGACCTCAGCAGCGGTCGCGTGCTCGCTGAGCAAGAGGCCGACGCCGCGATCGATCCCGCGGGCGCCGCGACCCTGATGACCGCGCACCTGGTGCTCACGGCGATGCAGTCCGGCCGGCCGGCGCGCGAGGCCACCCTGCCGGTCTCGCCGCTTGCCCGCGCCGAGCGCCGCCCCGGTGCGCCACTGATGTACGCCGAGGGACCGCTGCGGGCCGAGCTGCTGCTGCGCGGACTGGCCACACTCGGCGCGCGCGACGCCGCGGTGGCGCTGGCCGAAGGCGTCGCCGCCTCGGTGGACGCGTTCGTCGCGCAGATGAACCGCCGGTCGCTGGCGCTGGGCCTGACGCAGACGGTGTTCCGCAACCCCACGGGCGCGCCCGCCGCCGGCCAGACGAGCACGGCGCGCGATGTGGCGCGCCTGGCCGCGCGCCTGGTGGCCGACCACCCGCAGGCCCTGCCGCTGTTCGCGTTGCGGCAGTTCGAGCATGCTGGCGTGCGCCAGGACAACCCCAACCTGCTGCTGGCGCGCGATGGCACCATCGACGGCCTGGCGGTCATGTCCTCGGCCACCGGCGGCCACGGCGTGGTGGCCACGGCGCTGCGGGACACGCCCGCCGGTCCGCGCCGGCTGCTCGTGGTGCTGTCGGGTGCCACCAGTCGGGAGGCTGCGGCGGGCGAGGCGCAGAAGCTGCTCAACTGGGGCTGGCAGGCCTGGGACGCCGTGCGCCTGTTCGCCGCCGGCCAGCCCGTGGCCACGGTGCCGGTGTGGAAGGGCGCGAGCAGCACCGTGCCCCTGGGTGCCGCCGGGCCGCTGGTGGTGACCGTACCCCGCGGCGACGGCGCGCGCCTGAGGACCACCGTCACCCGCACCGAGCCGCTGGTGGCGCCGCTGGTGCAGGGGCAGGTCGTGGGCCGCATCGAGGTGGCCACCAGCGGCGGCACGCCGGTGGCCAGCGTGCCGCTGGTGGTGCAGCAGGCGGTACCCCTGGCCGGCGTCCTGGGCCGCGCCTGGGATGCGATTCGGCTGTGGATACGCTGACGCCGTGCGCGGCCTGGGCATGAAGCTCAAGCACCTCGAGATCTTCCACGCCGTCATGCTGACAGGCACGCTCAGCGGCGCGGCACGGCTGCTGCACCAGACTCAGCCGGCGGCCACGCAGGCGCTGCAATCGGCCGAACGGCAGCTGGGCTACGCCCTGTTCACGCGCCAGCGCAACCGCCTGGAGCCCACGGCCGAGGCGCTGGCGCTGCAGCCCGAGGTGGCCAAGCTGATGGCGCAGCTCGATGCCGTGCGCCGCCTGGCCGAGGCGCAGCGCGCCGGCCGCACGGCACCGTTGCGCGTGCTGGTGGTGCCCTCGCTGGCGGTGGTGCAACTGCCGGCGGCGCTGCGGCGGTTCCGCGCGCGCCACGCCGCCGTGCCGCTGGTGCTGCGCACGCAACACTCGCGCGAGATCGCGCAGTCGCTGGCGCTGCGCGAGGCCGACCTGGGTATCGTCTTCGGCCGCGCGCCGGGCGTCGGCGGCAGCGTCGGTCTGGAGAAGCTGCCGCTGGCCCAGGGACGCTTGGTCTGCGTGTCGCGGCGACGCATCGGCCGCGGCGCCACGGTGGCGCTCGCCGAGCTGGCACGCCAGCCCTTCATCCGCATCGACGGCCGCGACCCGATGGGTGCGCTGCTGGCCGAGGAGGCTCAGCGCGCCGGCATTTCCACACCGGGCGAGATCGTCGTGCAGACCCACCACACGGCGCTCGTGCTCGCCGAGGAGGGCTTTGGCCCCGCGGTGGTGGACTCGTTCACCGCTGCGGCGGCGCGCCGGGGCGATCTGGTGGTGCAGCCGCTGGTGCCCGAGGTGCCGGTGGGCCTGTTCGCCCTGCTGCCTCAGGGACCGCCCGGACCCCACGAACGGCGTCTGGCGCTGGCCTTCGCCGAGGCCTTCGCGCAGGCGCTGAACGACGGCCCCGCCGCCGCCAAGCCATAAGCGGCGCTGATGGCCGGGGGCCGATCGCCGATGGTGGCGCCGTCGTGGCGGACGTACAGTCTCCCTCCTGTCAACCAACCGACCCGGAGACCCGCATGAGCCGCCCGCCTGCCCGCGCCCTCGCCACCATCGCCGTCGCCGCCACGCTGCTGGCCCTGCTGCCCGCGGCCTGGGCGCAGACGCTGGACAAGGTCAAGGCCGGCGGCAGCATCGCCGTCGCCTACCGCGAGAGCTCCATTCCCTTCAGCTACCTCGACGACAAGGCGCAGCCCACGGGCTTCGGCTGGGAGATCTGCCAGCGCATCGTGGATGAGGTTCGCAAGGCCACGGGCCGCGCCGATCTGAAGGTCACCACACAGGCCGTCACCAGCGCCAACCGCATCCCGCTGCTGATGAACGGCACCATCGACATCGAGTGCGGCAGCACCACCAACAACAGCGACCGCGCCAAGCAGGTGGCCTTCGCCACGAACTACTTCTACACCGGTACGCGGCTGCTCGTGAAGGCCGGCTCGCCGATCAAGGGCGTGGCCGACCTGCGCGGCCGCAAGGTCGTCAGCACCACCGGCACGACCAATTTCCGCATCATGCGGGCGCTCAACGAGGAGCGGAACCTGGGCTTCGAGCTGATCGGCGCCAAGGACCACGCCGAGAGCCAGCTCGTGGTGGCCAGCGGCCGCGCCGATGCCTTCGCGATGGACGACATCCTGCTCTACGGCCTGGCCGCCAGCGCCGCCAACCCCGCCGAGTGGGCCGTGGTGGGCGAGGCCATCCAGGTCGAGCCCTACGCCATCATGCTGCGCAAGGACGACCCCACGTTCAAGGCGCTGGTCGACGGCGTGCTGGCGCGCCTGATGGACAGCGGCGAATTCGAGCGCCTGTACACGCGCTGGTTCATGAGCCCGATCCCGCCCAGGGGCGTGAACCTGAACGCACCGATGCCGCGTGAACTGCGCGACAACCTGCGGGCCAAGTCCGACAAGCCGGCAACCTGAGACAGCCCTGCCGATGAGCCAAGACAACCTGTGCTTCCTCAACGGCGAGTTCCTGCCGCTCGCCGAGGCGCGCGTGCCGGTGCTGGACCGCGGCTTCATCTTCGGCGACGGCATCTACGAAGTTGTGCCGGTGTACGGCCGCCGGCTGTTCCGCTTCGACGAGCACCTGGCGCGCCTGAACCGCAGCCTGGCCAAGCTGCGCCTGCCGCAGCCGGCCACGCGCGAGCAGTGGCTGGAGCGCTGCCGCCGGCTGGTGGCCGCGCGGCCCGAGGACGACCAGGTGGTCTACATCCAGGTCACGCGCGGCGTCGCCCCGCGCGACCACGTCATGCCCGCCAATCCGG